>JAJYFN010000005.1 GCA_021790875.1 bacterium
ATGATCGCTTAGCTGGAGCTTTATTCTTAAGTGATAGCGTGCGTGAAGAATCAAAGCGCACGATCCAAGCACTAGTTAAACTTGGCCTAAAGAGAACTGTCATGATTACTGGGGATAACAAAAGTTCAGCCCTTGGTATTGCTAAGAAAGTTGGCATTAAGACGGTTTACGCCGAGACTCTGCCCGGAGAAAAACTTAGTGCTCTAGAGGATATAAAAGAGCGGCCAATTGTCTTTGTTGGCGACGGCGTTAATGACGCTCCGGTGTTAACTGGAGCCGATGTTGGTATCGCCTTGGGTGCAAGAGGTTCTACGGCTGCCAGCGAATCGGCAGATATTGTTATTTTGCTCGATGATTTAAGCAAGGTTGCTACAGCTAGACAAATCGCCAAGAAGACTTTTGACATTGCAAAACAGAGCATCCTAGTTGGCATTGCCTTAAGTCTAATCCTGATGCTAATCTTTATTACCGGTAGGTTTCAGCCAATCTATGGCGCTGTACTTCAAGAAGTTGTCGATGTCGTAGTTATATTCAACGCCCTACGCGTACATAACCTAAAGATTACTCAATAAACAAACGATAAATATCTTTGGTATGGTCGGGGTGATCCGATTTGAACGGACGACCTCAGCGTCCCGAACGCTGCGCGCTACCAAGCTGCGCTACACCCCGTTTAACTATCCAAGTATACCACTGTTTATATCTGTTATCCCCCAAGTTGATGGTTTTAATAAAATCTAAATATTAGGAGCAAGGCAGTCGCTAACAATAAACTAATTGTATGTTAGTTATATAATATACTTGCTTTTTATAACCTTTAGTGTTATAGTGCAATCATGAGTACAAAACAAACAAATCCAAAAGAATCACTTAAGTTCGCCGTCCATAGAACTGTTATGTCACCCGAAGATAGAGCCAGTTCAAAGAACAGCACACCTAGAAAAGTCGGACTCGTAGCCTTATCTGCTCTTTCGGTTTTTGCAATTGGTAGAAATCTAGAAAAGAAGGCTCAGATTCAACCAAGTGCCATTAGTACCTTACTACCCGAACAAGCCTATCATAATCTAACCACAGAAGGTTTACCTGCCTTAAGTGATGTCGTTATTAAGCCCTCGCAGACGATTAACTTCAGAAGCTCCTGCAACTTTGAAAATAGCGATGGCACCCCAGCAGATAATATTGTCTTTTCACTAAACCCCAATTCGGGTAATCAGGGCAGTAACACTTACAATTTAGCTGCAGCTATACCAGTTAATGGACCTTCTGCTAACCCTAATGTCTCTCCTAGTGATGTTTGGTTCGTAGTACCAACAGGTCAAGGCAATCAAGCAGTCTGCTTCGACGCCAGCCAGGCGAGTCGAGGTACAGCTTTTAGTGATGTCACAATCAATAACGGCGAGTCGGCGGTACTGGCTAAGCCTAACGCAGCAGCTACTCTAAAAGATAACAATATTTACGTTAATGGTAGCCCTGTTAACCAACTTCAATACTAATAGAGTTTAGTAATTCAATTAGGCGTAACGGATAGCTGTTTTATGTCCTGCTTGAACTTTTTAAGAATATCACCGAAAACCCAGAGCCTTCGGAAAGGTTGCTAAAGAAGTTAAAAAAACTAAACCAGCTAAACAACAACTTGTGGAGGGTTTAGTATTTTAACATTACCCGTTTTGACGAAAGTTCTGAATCTCTTGGACTATTTCGGCTTGCGTAATAGGTGGCTGCTCTTGCCCAGAACGGGCTTCTTCCATAGCCCTTGATAAGCCAAGCCTACGGAAGATTTCGGTTATATCAGCACCACTAAAGCCGTCTGTTTGTGCAGCAACTTCGCTAACACTTAAATCGTCTGCGAATACCTTAAAGGCACCTTCTTCATTGCCAAGCATGGTCTTAGAAATAACATTGACGACAATTTCTTGACGAGCTTCTTGGTCAGGCATTGGAACGTATATCTTATAGTCAAATCGTCCCGAACGTATGAGCGAAGGGTCAATCCTGTCCAAATTGTTGGTAGCAGCTACAACCAATACTTTGGGGTTTTCTTTGGCGAGAGTATTCATCTCTTGCTTGAAGATTCCTGCTACAGCGTTACGGGCATTGTCGGCACCACCAGTAGAAGGCTCGTCAGTAATACCAACCACGCTCTCAAACTCATCAAAAAACAGTATAAGTGGCCCGTCGGTCTGTCGGACACGGCTGAATATCTCCTTTATGCGCTGCTCTGAATCACCGAGCCACTTTTCATAGATGTCTGTGCTTTGCAGCACCCACATCTCAGCACCTATTTCATTTGCAAGTGCTTGGGCTAACATTGTCTTACCCGTTCCTGGTTCACCGTACAGCAATACTCCCTGAGGACGTTTTGCGCCCCATTTTTTCATTACTTCGGGGTGCTTAAACGAAGTTGCTACATCATGGAGCATTTTCTTTACTCTTTCAAGACCACCAATATCACTTAGCGTAATAGCTTCGTCTGCTTCAAATTTCTCAATACCGTGTTCTTCCGCCCAAGCAGGATTTTCGTGGTCTGATCTTTGATCAGAGCTGCTCTGAGTATGCTTTAAGCCCGTGTCACCCAAATGTTTTGCAACGGTGCTTCGTTTTATGGTACGTCTTTCTTGACCAACGACATATTCTCTTTTTAGCGGTATACCAGCAGTTTTATAACTGTAACGGTCCTCAACCGAAAAGGCGTTTACGAAATCTGCTACTAAAGCCGTGGCCCTCATTAAGCTTTTCACCTGATTCTCGGTTGAAGTGGAGTGAATGGCTGGGGGGTGTATTTCAAGTTTGTTTTCACCACCAATTAAAGTAGCTTCGTTTATAATGATAAGTTTTCCAGATTCATGCTGTAGCCACAGTACAAACCTATTGCCTGTTTCTTCGTCAGCAATAAGAAATGTGTTAGCAAAAGTTACTTGTCTGATGTGGAATGGCGGTCTCTTTTGATAGTCGTTTCTGTATTGGTCTTGAGGTGCAAGGAAAGACTGAAAGCGGTCATTTAGCCCCTCGGGGCTCCAAGGTACAGTTCTGTCTAGCTGGATTGTTGATTCAAGGGCTAGACATTCTTCGTCGTCTAGATTTACGATTTCAGCAGCAACCTGCATTCGTTCAATAGGGTATGCGAAATCGCTTCTGTCATAGATAGCGATACGGTTCGTAGCAGCGTCCTGAACAATACCATTCAGGTCGTAAATGTTAATTTTAGAACCGTTCCAATCTGCAATAATAGGACGTTCTGGTGAAGGGTCTCCGTCTCCTGGGATTGTCATAATCGCAAATTATAGCATAAATTCTTACTATTGTCCAGCGTATAGACATATTTTTGGATTATTGCTTTGGTATAATTTAACAGAGGTATGAAATAGCCCACAACCTTAAAGAGCCGTGGGCTGGGTTCGTAAAAACCGATAATTTCGTGCGTGGTCGGGGATAGAGGACTCGAACCTCCGGCCTCCGCGTCCCAAACGCGGCGCGCTAGCCAACTGCGCCAATCCCCGAGATATCAGGGGTAGTATAGCAAATAGTGGCGTCTATTCATAAGAAAGATTTAGAGATTTTGCAGAAACTGCCCTTCCGCTCTTCGGATCGACTTCAAAAAGGAGGCCGTTAAGTTGCCAGGGCTTAGCATTATCTAGAACATTCGCATTTAACCTACCGTCACGCCAACGCTCAATAATGATGTCGGTTTTAACCCCTAGACTGGCGTTAAGCACACCTACCATGCCAACATCAGTCATATGGGCCGTTCCCTTAGATAAAACGCGTGCATCGGCTGTCGGCACGTGCCAATGATCTCCAATAACAGCACTAACTCTACCGTTTAGATAATGCCCGATGACCACCTTCTCGCTGCTATAGTCGCCGTGAAAGTTAACTATAGTTGCAATGCGCGTCGTATTTTGTTCGGCTTCTAGTATGGCATCAACCACCTTAAGTGGATTGTCTAGCGCTAAGTTGCTGTCACGCCCAACCGTTTGGCCTAACAAGCTAATTACTAAAACCTTTCCAACTAGAGCACGCCCATACTTATAGCCTAGTCCGGGGGTGCCACTTGGATAGTTAGCTGGCCGGATCAGTGGCTGATCTGGATCAGCGAGCAAGGTGTAGCTCTCTTTTTGCCAAAGTGTCCAATTGCCTCCAGTGCAAAAGTTAACGCCTGCTTTTTGTAGCCTTGCGAAATCTTCTGGCGTACAACCCTTGCCGTTACTTACGTTTTCAGCCTGGGCAAGCACAAAGTCTAACTGATGATCCTTAATGAGTTTGGGTAGTTCGGTCTCGACAAGTTCAAGACCGGTACTACCCATAACATCACCTAGGTAGAGAAAGCGGACTTTACTTGGCAAACTCAATGGCTCTGGTCTCCCGTATCACGTTGACCTTAATCGTACCTGGATACTGCATTGATGACTCAATCTTAGTTGCAATATCTCGCGCTAAACGAATGGCGCTTAAATCGTCAATTTGCTGAGGACGCACGAACACTCTGACTTCTCGGCCAGCACTAATGGCATAGGACTTGTCGATACCACTAAAGCCGTTGGCAATATTCTCAAGTTCTTTCATGCGTTCTGAGAAGTTCTCAGCACTAATATTTCTTGCTCCAGGACGACTGGCGCTAATAGCGTCAACGACCCGAATAATTAATGCTTCAACACTGGTTGCTTCCATGTCGTCATGGTGCTGTTCAGCCGCTAAAGCGACTTCCTCTGGTGCACCGTATTTACGTAACATCTCACCAGATATGTGGTGGTGCTTACCTTCCATCTTATGGGTTAAGGCTTTACCTAAATCATGAACGAGGGCTGCATACTTAACTGTTTTGATATCAGCTCCGACTTCTTCAGCAATCATGCCAGCAATGTGTGTCATCTCAACAGAGTGCTTAAGAACGTTCTGCCCATAACTGGTGCGGTATCTTAACTCGCCCAGTAAGTGCAACACTTCTTTTGGAATGCCAATAATACCAACTTCTCGGGCAGCGTCTTCCCCGGCGCGTATAACATCTTTTTCAACGTTCTTTTGCGCCTTATCGACAACTTCCTCGATGCGCCCAGGATGGATTCGGCCATCTTTCATGAGCATTTCAAGAGCTTGACGGGCTACTTCACGGCGCACAGGGTCAAATGAACTCAGTACGATATATCCAGGCGTGTCGTCGACCATAATGTCGACGCCAGTCGCGCGTTGTAAGGCCTGAATGTTACGCCCTTCTTTGCCAATGATGCGTCCTTTCATCTCTTCGTCTTCCAACTTAACAGAAGTGATGGTGCGTTCGGCGGTCACTTCACTACTCATGCGTTCCATGGCGGTAGTGATAATTAGAGCTGCGGCCTCCTCGGCATTTTCCTTGGCCTCATTCTGTAACTTGGCAATTAAACCAACTAGATCGTTCCTAATGTCACGCTCAGTCATTTGCATTAACTTATCCGCGGCTTCCGCTTTAGTAAGTTTGGCAATCTTTTCAAGTTTTTCTTGCTGCTTTAAGCGGATGTCGCGAATTTCGTCTTTCAGCTTATCTACTTCGTCCTCACTTAGGCGCAACTTCTGGTTGCGCTTATCAAGCTCGTCGAGTTTTCTGTCTAACGATTCTTCTCTTACTACTAATCTGTTCTCGA
This sequence comes from bacterium, assembly GCA_021790875.1. GTDB lineage: Bacteria > Patescibacteriota > Saccharimonadia > Saccharimonadales > UBA4665 > JAJZWH01. Next base: position 5,616 of record JAJYFN010000005.1, read on the forward strand.
GGTCCTTAAGTTCTTTGCGACGGGTTTGCTCGTCACGGCGTGCTTCGTCAGATAACTTAGCAGCTTCTTCACGGGCCTGTGACGTGATCTTTTCAATTTCTTTCTCAGCCGCCTTACGTTCTTTTTCTAACTTGGCCTCTACGTCACTGGTTTTACGTTGGCTAATATATGTGCTGGCACCATAGCCAACACCAAGTCCCACCACAGCTAACACTATGGATAATATAATCATTATCTTCCTTTCTGGTATTGAAGGCTAAATCTAGAACAGGCGCTGGTCGCATAGTAGCGAACGATCGCTTTCACTTCACTAGTCCGCTCACCTAGGCGGCACGCCAATTTCTAAAGAATAAACCTCAAAACTACTTAAATACGGTTAAATTCAGGGGCCTGACTTTAGGAAATGTCTCTCGCTAAGAATCAAGCTCTGAACATAAATATACGCTGTTTGGTAGATTGAGGTCAATCTTAAGTGCCAATCGGCTTAAATAGCCTACTTGCGCGGTGTCGTAATGTGAACTGGAGCGCCGTAGTGCGGCAAGACCACGTGCTCGTTTTGACCTGCTTTTAACATGACTACGGCATCCTTTTGCCAGGTCTCTGAATTACTTTGAACAATTGGCAAATTAAGTCCAGCGGCCAGAGCGTTAGCGACGCTATGACCAATTCTTAGCGAAGTAAAGCTACCCGGTCCGCTGTAGATAGCGATGCCTTCAAGCTGAATCAGCTGCTTTGAAGAGGCCTTTAAAAATTGTTCAATTTCACGGTGGATGGATTCCGCCAAGCGTCTCTCGGCAACCCAGGTATGTTTCGCGATCAGGTTTTCATCCTGATACAGATACAACTCCGCAGTAGGCTGATCGGTTCTAAGTAAGAGGGCTAACATGATGCCGTTTTATTAAATAAGTAGCCATAACGCTCTGGATATCTAACTTCAATTGATCTCGTGTCGTCGTTCATTGGCTTTAGTTTTATCTTAATCCGATCATTAGGCAAGATATGGCTTAAACTATCTGCCCATTCAACTGCAACAACCGTATGTGGTTCTTGCAGAGACTCAGCCAGTAACTCTTTTAGTTCGCCTGGATCACTAATTCTAAAAAGATCGTAGTGTGCAATGCTAAGATTTTTGGTCGCATAATCGTTCCGAATCGTAAAACTTGGACTGCTAACCAGCTCAGTTATACCAGCGCCTTTAGCTAGACCAATCACAAATGTTGTCTTTCCGGCACCTAAGTCGCCGATTAGCTCAATTACTTCACCGCCTCTAAGTTTGACGCCAATTGAGTGCGCAAACGCTAATGTTGCCGTGGCGTCTTTAAGACTCACTTCTAAATTGTGCTCTAAATGCTGCATTATTTAACTCAATTATCTGATGAGTTGAACAAAAACTCCAGTTTTAGTAGTGGAAGCGTTAACTCAGTCAGATTATACTAATGCTTGTCATGCTACAATTGAGCGCTACTTTATTTAACAAACCAGTCTTATCGCTGCGCACTGGCGCTGAAATAGCCCGTGTCATCTCGCCCCTTATTAACCCAGACAATTTAAAGATTGAGGGACTTTACTGTAAAGATCGCTTTAGTAACAAAATGCTACTCCTTGTGCCTCAAGACATAAGAGAACTACTTACCAAGGGCTACATTGTTAATGATCATGACTCACTTAGTGAACCGGATGATTTAGTGAGACTTAAGGACATTATTAATTTAAGGTTTGAACTAGTTGGCAAGCAAGTTGTGACTGAGGCTAAGCAAAAGGTTGGCAAGATTAATGACTATGCAGTTGAAACTGACTCAATGTACATTCAAAAGCTCTATGCTGGACAGTCAATACTGCGCAGTTTCACGGGTGGTAATTTGAGTATCGACCGGAGTCAAGTCCGAGAAGTGACAGATACAAGAGTTGTAATAGATGATCTAGCGATGCGTAGCCCAGCGACCGCTCCAGCAGCAATTGCTTAAGTTTTAGGACGTTCTGGTTTACCAATCCGTTTGGCGATAGCCGAGTAGCTAAAACCCTGTCTCAGTAAATAGCGGAAAAAGCGAGGCTGGTTACCTACGTATCGAGCCTGTTTTAAACGCACAAGTTTGTCTAGGGCCAGCTCATCATCATAGCCCGCCGACTGAATTGAGGCATCTATTAGATCACTATCAATCCGTTTTTGGCGCAGTTTTAGCTCGAGCATGTTACGGCTCAGCGGCTTAAGTAGTGCTGCATCGTGCACATAGGCTATAGCTAGTTTAGACTCATCAACAAGACCAGAGTTAACTAGCTTCTTAGCAATTACGGTAGCCATCTTAAGATCGCAGCCGCGACCTTTTAAGTAGCGCTCAATTTCAGCTACAGAACGTAACCGCCGGTCGGCATAGGTAATGGCACTGGCATAAAAGGCGTTGAATTTAACTTTCTGAAGTAACTTAGAGTATGTCTCGCTCGTAATATCCCCGCCGTGGCCAAGTCCGAGTTCAAAAACATCATCGGCTGCAACATAGCCAATTGGTTTAGTGTCTACCGATATTCGATACATGCCGGGCTTGTGCGACATCTGCTCTATGGCCGTAATCTTCATCGTCTGCTTTTTTGTAGCAGCTCGCCTAAACTTTGGCGGCTTCTTCTTGAGTGATGATGGCTTGCGTAATTTCTTC
>JAJYFN010000001.1 GCA_021790875.1 bacterium
CATCATCTTCGAAGCATAACCCTTCAAGGCTCCTCCAATAAAGAGCTGGCTCCCTGTTTGACTAGCCATTGCAAAGGACTCCTGACTTTTAGTTAGTCGGAGTCCAATATGTTTCTGAACTTATGCAATCTATACCAAGGGATTGTCATGACTTTACGGCCAATGATGCACCTTAGACTCATGCTTTAAGCATGAGTCTAAAATAGGAAGATCTATAAATAACAGCGTACTAAGATCTCTGGTACAGGGGTTATGCCAGAGCTGTATTTTTCCTAGGTTTTTGAAAAATTAATATGCATAAAAGTATTGTTATTTAAAACGGGAAGATTATAGTTATGCATATATCCTGACGCAATAGGTCAGAATGAAAAACAAAGATAATGTCTACAAAGCTTGATCAAAATTCACCTGAGACAATAACCACAAGAAAATTTGAGCTTGATAGTCAATTCGAAGCATTTGCGTTAAATGATTCTACCCGAGAACAAGAAGCCGGTCTTGAAGTAAATCTATTTGCTCTAGAGCTAGACCGAGATCCAATTCTTGAAATAAGTGAGGTTCAAGGCAGCGAAGGGATTTTTAATGTTGCTGTCTTAGATGTTGAGGGCGTTAAATATTTATTTGGGCGAAAGGTTCAAAAGGCTGCTATTAATGGAGAGCCAGATGCTGGTTCTTTAGTGATGGCTGAGTTGGGTCCGAGCCGAGACATCATATTAACTACAGAAGTCTGGAGCCCAGAAGATCAGGATGTCCTAGTTGAAGACCCAAGGGCTCAACAAGCTAGCAATGGCAGAACTATTATTGGTGTTACGGCGGTTCGCAAGAATGATAATTATAAGACTTACCCAGCTATCATTGAGCTTAAATCAGCTGGTCAGTTGTTGACTCAACCGTTTCCAGAGTTACGTATTATTGATAGATTTGGTGGTGGCGATCAGACGACACCAATTGGCGAAGTTGTTGAAGGTAAAAACGCAACGACCATTGACGAGAAACATATTATGTATCGACCTGATGGAATGAACCATACTCTGCAGGTACTTGAATATAACGATGGTGACGTTTCACATGTTGGGTTTATTGAATTTCCAGAGGATATCCCGGGAGCCTCGTACAAAATAGGCACTACTACTCCGCCCGAGTGGCTTAATGAAAATGAAGCCTTTTTTGTAATCCACGGTTTGGATAAAACAATTGATGGCAAGCTTGTCGATCCCGACACAATTGATGGCAAGCTTGTTTACCAATACTCTATTCTCAGCGCTAGGTTATTACGCAAGATAGATAAAAGTGGTAAGGTTTCTTTCTCAGTCGACAACATTAGCAAAAAGCCAATCATAACACCAGACACCTTCCCAGGTCTGGGCGACAACCGTGAGATTGAACTACATCCAGATATCCGTCGGGTAACATACAGCTGCGGTGGAATCTCGCACAGAGAAAGCACCGGTAAATTAATTAAAGAAGAGTTATTCGTCAATCAAGGCGATAAGCGTACTTGGGTTGCCGTAATTGCAGCAGACGAGATAATTGCCGGCTGGAAAAGATAACCCAAAAAGACTACTAATTATCATTTTTGGCGCACCAGTTAATGAAGCGAGTTAATAACTTGCAAGGATGCTATCTAGATCAATAGTTGCTGTGCAAATTCTTGTATCGCCGGCACCGTAATAAATTCTAATTAGATTCTCTTCTTTTACGGCACCACAGCAAAAGACGGCCATTGGTAATTCATGTTCATCGGCTAGTTTATTAATATCGGCGTCTGTCATGTTTTTTAAGCTTGCATATCCGCCTGGTACTAAGTCAATTAAACCAACTCTCTCATAGACTTCCGTTGGTTTAAGAATCGGAGTTCGACCTCGCCAAATTAATTGAAGTGGATCATTGATATCAAACAGTGCTGCCCCGAGGCTATATGTTCGACCACTCGTAAACGTATCGATACCGTGATAGAGAACTAACCAGCCATGATCGGTCTTGATTGGTGGTGGCCCCATCTCAACATAGGCAGAATCAAACAATCCTTCCCTGGCGCTGAGTAAAGGTTTTAAGCTAGGAGTCCAGTTGATTAAATTATCTGAAGTTGCTGACCAGATATGATTATCGCCAAAAAGTAACAAGAAACTATCCTTAGATTTTTCCGGAAACAAGGCGGCCGATTTATGCCATTCGGCTGGTAAATCTTCTCGCTGTGGGTAAGCTAGTTCGGGGAAGACGCAGCCATGTTTGACCCAAGTATGTAGATCATCGCTTGATGCAATTGCCGATCTTGCCGTAGTTCCATCATATGCCGTGTAAGTGAGCCAGAACTTATTTTCTATCTTGGTAATTCGAGGATCTTCACAACCATTTGATTCCCAGGCTGTCTCCGGAAAGATTACTGGCTGTTGAGTGATGTCAAAATCTAGGCCATTATTACTAGTTGCTAAAAATATACGAGATATCCAGTCCTCGCCTACCCCTCTAAAAAACATGTAGTAAAGGTCATTATGCTTTATAATTGCAGCGTTATAAACCTTTTTGGAATACAACTTACTGCCGGGGTCTGGTGCAACTATTGGATTTTTCAAATAACGCTTAAGCATAAGCTTAGTGTATAGGAAAGTTTTGCAATCGCTAAAGTGTAATTTTGTTTTCTAGCATATAGAGACTAAGCAACAAACAGATGTTTGACTCGGCGCCACTATGAAGGTTTATTCCCTTTTTATCGATACCGTCATAGGCTTCTAGGGTTTCGCAGTTATACATAGGTGCGTTTAAGACATTGCTTCCGTTAAACCAAGCCATCCACTCCTGAGCCCTAAGGTAGTATTCTTGGTTCGAGAAATATTGGGAAGCAGCTAACCAGGCCCAGATCATATAGGCGGAGTCGATTGGTTGTTGCGAGAAAGTAGGAACAAGAGCATCCTCCATGCGTAACCACCCCTCATTGCCTATTGGTCCCAGTATCCTATCGCTACGGCATTTATTTTGGATAAAATTAAGTATCCTAAGTGCGAATTGGGCAGTAGCAGCATCGTCTATAACACTAGCGTAGCGTAACAAAACATACGGAATAATTCCGTTGCCGTAAGTTATTACTGATTCAGGCCAGAACCATTGATCTGTTGCCCCATCAAATAATTTTATTAATTTAGTGGCGAGAATGCTGGATAATTCTTTATCTAAATAGAGTGTTCCTAGAAGAGTATATGCATATCCCCGGGCGTGCTTAAGGGTATTAATTTTAGTATCTAGCTTTTTAACTAAAGTCTTAGCTTCGGCTTCATGAAAACCGTGAGCACTTGCGTAGCCCATAGCCCATACTACCTGACCGGTTGCATCCTCCGATGCCGGATAATCTATAAATTTACGTTCTTTTGTGGCAAAGCCGTAAAAGCCGTTTTCATGATGGGCGTTAGAGATGTATTTTAAAAGAACCTCTGCACTGTTTGTCTTTTGCAATGCTAAGCATGCAATAAGTCCTCTCGCTGCATCATCTAGCGAATAACCTTCATCGATTAGAATCTTTTCACCGTCGCTATGCTGCCATATTCCGAAATCATCAATTAGATAATCTAAAAATGGAGTTAACATTGCGTGTTAAACTTTGGCATTAATTATCTTTAGATAAGATTTACCAACCGCATTCCACGACATTGCTTTGACGTACGGCTTGAGCAGTCTTTTGGTTCTTTGCCTTAACTCTACGTTAGTAATTACTCGATTCACCGTTCTAGAAATAGCAGCATGGTTCTCAAAAGGAACTAAAAAGCCTCTATTGCTGGCCAGTATTTCTTTAGCATAGCGATACGGTGTTGATATAGCTATTAGACCGTTGCCCACGGCATATGCCAGTGTGCCTGAAGCGGATTGTTCGGGATCTCTGTGCGGAGTTAAATATATGTCTGTTATTAATAAATATTTGGATAGTTCCGATGTTGAAACATATTTGTTAATGAACGAAACAGCATAATCAACTCTCAAGCTTTTAGCTAATTTATTTAGGCCGTTAATATAGTTGTTGCCTTGAACGGCTAATATGTCAGGATGAGTTTGACCAATAACGATCAGCCTAACTTCTGGGTGTTTCTTGAGAATCTCCGGCATAGCGAGGATCACTAGGTCAATTCCTTTATTTGGTCCGATTAGGCCGGACATAACTAGGTAGAAGTTTTCTTTGCTAAGTCCTAACTCATCTAGTACTTTGCTACGACTTTCTTTTACAATCGTTGGTGTTCCATGAGGGATGACGACAACTTTACTCTCCGGAATATTGTAGTCCTTGTGCAAGATTACTTTTGAACTTTGTGTCATCGTGACTACTGATAGCGAAAGCTTTGCAATTCTGTCAATAACCGCTTTTCTTGCTGGGTCGGGCTTGGCGATTACAGTATGCAGCGTAGTGATAATTGGGCTACTTAAGTTATCTAGAGTACTAAATATTAAATCGCCAGTTGGATAGCTGGCCATCACGTTATTTTTTATGAATGATGTAAGATTACCGCCGTATATACCAAACTCATGCTGCAGCAAGATAGCATCGAGGTTTAATGCGTTTAGTTTAGCTGCTGCTTCCAGGTAGGTTTTTGCGACATCAGCTTTTAAAACTGCCACAACCCCTCTATCATAATCATATGTTTCGCGTGCATGTTCGGCTGCGGCGATATAAAAGCTAACCCCTGCATCATTATCTTTTATGCCACTAAGCAAATCACGACTAAAAGTTGCAATACCACATTTTTTAGGAACGTATGTACTAATACATCCGATCCGAAGATCTCTGCCCATAACCTCATTATATCGACGTAATAGCAATAACCACGCATAAATTGCAATTACACGTATAGTCTGACCTAAACATTGCATGTCTCTACGTAGTAAATAAGGTCTCCCCTACTGGTTTCTGAGTCCCCTAGTAGACGCGTAACATTTAGTAACTTTGGATGTTGTTAAAGCACAGAAAATGATAATGGAACGAACTCCATGCATAAGATTGAATTATATAAACTATTAGTTGATTGTTTCATGGAAGATACGCGCAATTCTGTTACTTCAGTAGATCAAAACTTAAGCTGTCATAGCCTATTACGAAATCGTCTGTTTGATACTTCTTGACTAGATTTTCCTGAGTATCCATGTGCCTACTCATATGGACTGTGTAAACTCGTTTTGCATTAATCTTAGCTTTTAAGTCTTTGACATCATCTATGGTCATGTGGAACCACTCGGTACCTAAATCAGGGGTTGATATTCCGCAGTCGGTATATACTTTCTTAATCTGTTCTTGATTCTCGGAAAATGTATCAGCAAAAAGCACATTGACATTCTTAAGCGAATCAATTGTCTGTCTTTTAAGCTTTCCATTAGTATCCGTAACAACTGCTATCTTTTTATTGCGGTATTTAAAAATAAATCCACTGGTTGGAAAGTCGTGGCTTAGTTCTATCGGCAGAACGGTGAGATCATCATTTAATTTAATTTCTTTGAAGTTGCTAAATGTTCTAAATTCTAAGACTTGTTCAGCTTCCAAATACTTCCAATAATCTATGAGCTTGTGATTAAGTGGGTTATCGCCGTACCATAAGACTTGAGGTTTTGGATTCCTAAAGAAAAACTCTCCTAAGCCATTAATGTGATCTGAATGATGATGAGTGACAAATATATGGTCAATGTCCTTAAGTTCAAGGTCTGCACTTAAGCATTGCCACTTAAGATCAGGGTTTGGATCGATCAATATCTTTAAGGTGTCTATTTCCAGCAAAAGACCAAATCTATATCTTTTAGATTTTGGGTCTAGGCAGGTTGCACATTTACAGCCAGCTATAGGTGTGCCTATTGTATCTCCAGAGCCTAGTATTGTGCATTTAAATTTTGCTGGCATTGAGTCTCCTTATAGCTAATTGCGGTAGGACTTTTGTAATACAACGCTTCCTCACAATTTACGAGCATTATATAACCTTAAATGAGCTTTAAGCATAATATATAGTACTCAGGATACTGAATAGAACATTAGTACGTAATTTTCTAACGTCGGGTTCAGCAAATAGAAAGATATCTATACTAACTAGTTAATGTGATATTAGCGAGTACTCGCCGATTGGCATCATCTGCGTCACTAACCTTTGAAGTTAGTGATATATCATTTATTGGTACTACTTGGCCTACCACTACCCTTTTTGAGCCATAGACTGAGATATGCGGCGTAAAATTATCTCCGTTAAACTGGGGATTTCTGAGAGTTGCACCTTCTCTTTCCAGTTGTCTAATAATTGCCCCATGAAGGGCGGTAAGTTGAGGTGTAAGTTCTAAAGTAGTAACTAGAATATCTTTGTTTATACCATAGAGTTCATCAGCTATTGCTCTAGTAGTCAGTACTTGCTGACCTGCTAGTATTGCCTTGAGCTTCACCGCAAGTTCGTCAACACTTTGTTCAGTTTCAAACGAATCGATGTGTGTCAGGTGTAGTGGCAGATTATCAAACGTGAACTCTTGTCCAACAGGATGGTCTTCGTAAATTGTTGCAAGTCCGTAGCTAGGCATTTAACTACTATAATAGACGCTACAAGATATTCTGTGCAATTGAACTACCATTGATATAAGTCTTGACTAACGCTAATTGATGAGCACCGCAGTTTTAAAGCGAATGAACAAAACGTAAAAATGGCTAGATGATATTTTAAGTATGCGAAGATTGAAATTAGGTGCCCATACATACTTTGCCGCAAAAAGAACCTGTGCTATGTTAATAGAGATTGTGAGCTAAAGAAAGTCAAATTAGCAGTATGTTCGAGCGCGGCGAATTACTTAGCTTCAATGAACAGTGGAACAGCCCCTGCAACCCTCTTGTGCTTCGTTTGCTACATACATATGAGAACCGTTCACAGGATGACACGTTGTTCGGCATTACCGGTGATCTGGATAACCTTGATGTATATGTAGCTCGTAATGGCCAGGCTCGAGCAGAAGTGCTGGTAGATTTATATAACCAGGTTGTACGCAATAGCGTCATTGAGCCGTCCCTAGACCATGGTGTCACCGATATCTGCTTTGTACCAAGCGGTGAAAAAGTATTCTGCCTCGGCATAACACCGGATGTCGAAACCGCACGAACCACATTCTTTGCTTCAAAGCCCAAGGTTATGGAAACTATGCAGTCGCAAGACATGCTAGATATTGAAATGACGGCTGCCAGTTTCGGAGGAGAGGTATTTGCTGATGAGTATGACAATATAATCCATTCCCTAGTGACGGATAATATCCGTGGCTACTGAAACTAATTATCTCCGATCGAGTACGGTACTTTTATCAGGGGGTGCTCAGTTGCGTGACGGTGACGAGGGGCTTATTGATAAATACATCATAGATTTGTTGACCCGCAAACCGGTCTTACGTTTGGTTTTTATCCCCACCGCCAGCAGGGACAACGAGAAATATATAGAGTTATTCACGAAAACGTTCCGGACAGAAAACGTCAAAATAAGCATTCTTAAGATGTTTGCTCAAAACGTTTCCAGCAAACAGGTCGTCGCAGACCTGGCTAAAGCTGACATAATTTATCTGGGAGGTGGCGATCCGTCACTATATTTGACAGCCGACGAAAAATATCCGCTCAGGAGTGGCATAGAGGCGGCCATTGCACGGGGTGCTATCGTTTATGGCTTGAGTGCCGGAGCTACGATCTTGGGCGATGTTTCTATCAACTTTGAATTTTCGGAAGGTAGTGCAGAAGTATCTAGCTTCACTTTTGAAAATGGCTGGAGAATGTTACCGTTTTCGGTAGCAACCCATGCAGAGCACTACGATCAGTCTGTAATTGCTAAGGGCATATCATCCCATTTGCCTATACTATATCTGCCCAGTAAAGCTATCGTTGCCGTATCGGAATATGGAAAACTGCAGCTTCTTAGGTCCGACCCGAAGCTAGAGACGATTCTTTTTAAGGAAGGTATACCGAGGATTATTACAAAACAGAGACGATCCGCTCTTTAGAGCATGGCGATACGGTTAGTCTGGCATCGCTTAATCGCTACTGCTTCGACATCGCTGATAAACTCTATTATGAGCATTTTGCTGACGATAAACCTTTACTCTGTATGTCTAGCGCTGGGTCGACTTCACTGGTCTTATCAACCGGCACGACAACGTTTCGGTATATCATGGAACTTATTCTCTCTTCGTCGCTTTTGCTCCACGACAATACCTATCTTTATCGTATGCAATAAGACACTTATTACTTATTGTTCCATTAGTATTTACATGGGTTATGTATAATAAATTTCATGGCATATAAGAAGACTGGACAATTTCTCGCAGAGCATATGACTGTTGCAGATTTTTTGAAACAATATGCGATTACAGATTTCACATTTCTAAAAGCCCCAACCGGAATTGAGAATACAACCTTAATTATTACAACTAAGATTAATAAATATATTCTTAGGATATATCGCTACGGTCATAAGAAAGAAGATGAGATATTGTTAGAACTTGGCTTTATGCACAAGCTTCGCTCAGCCAAATTACCTGTGCCAGAAGTTATATTAAATACAAGTAACAAACTTATCACAACCAGAACCGAAAACGGACTAGTATGGCACGCAATATTGATGGAATTTATATCAGGACATCATGCCGATAACTACTCCCCCGGCATTATTAAAGAATTCGCAATGAATCAGGCAAAAATGCATCTTATTGGCATCGAGGCAGCTTCAGAGCTCTTTCCTCCATCAAAAATTTCACAACTCAAAGAAACAGAGTTCATCCATTTGTTACCCTCAAGCAGCATGACAAATCAAAAGATACGTAAATTAATTGAAAGAGCTCGAGATTATAGATTAGAGTTTAGTGATAAATTATCTTTTGGGTACAGTCACTTCGATTATGATATAGAAAATACGCTTGTTGATGACGATAATCACTTAAAAGCTATATTAGATTTTGATGACTTACAGTATGCTCCTGTAGTTATGTGCTTGGCATATACGTTATGGCACGTTCTTATAGTTACAGACTCGCCAGAATCAGTGCGTCGGTATATAAATGCCTATGAGTCAATTAGATCTCTATCGAATGAAGAAAAAAAAATTATTCCTTCAATAATGCTTTTCAGGCATTATGTTTTGGCTTCACTTACCTTATTAAGAGGAGAACTGGACGCACAATTAGACTATTATCTACGGCTGGAAAAATTCATACAGACGGTCAAGTATTAAATTTATGAGCATACCGTATTCTAGGCACAATATTACTAATGAGGATATTAAAAGTGTAGTAACTGCATTAAAATCGGGAGTTCTTACTGGAGGTCAGCAATTAACTGGTTTTGAAACAGAGCTTTCGGGCTATGTAGGAAGTAAACATGCAGTAGGAGTATCGAGCGGAACTGCTGGTTTACACTTAGCTGTTGAAGCTTTGAAGACTACTGAAAATGTCGGTAAGACGGTCTTGGTGCCTTCATTGACATTTTCAGCAACTGCCAATGCAGCTTTGTATGCCGGTTTAAAGATCGAGTTCGTAGATATAGACCCTACCTCTCTATTAGTTGATATCAAAGAAATTGAAACGAAATTAGCTTCTAGCCCAACTAAATATGCAGGAATTATTGCTGTTGATTTTGCTGGCATGCCTCTTGATATTATTAAACTTGCAAAACTATGTAAGCAGTATGGGGTCTGGCTGGTTGATGATGCAGCTCATGCACTTGGAGCAGCATCACACTACGGCGGTAAAATGGTCAAAGTGGGTAGTGGTGAATTTGCGAATGCAACCGTATTCTCATTTCATCCAGCTAAACACATCACCACCGCCGAAGGAGGTATGGTAACCCTTAATGATATTAATATGGCATATAATCTAAGACTTTTACGATCCCACTCAATGGACAAGACTACACTAAAGAGTGAAACAGAGGGTTGGTACTATCAGATTGATAAGCTAGGATACAATTATAGACTTAGTGAGATTCATGCTGCACTTGGGCGCAGTCAGCTCAAACGTATCCAGGCAAATATTGAGCGTCGTAGAGAACTCGCTAATAGGTATAGTGAAGAGTTTTCTAAGATAAATGTTGAAATCCCTACAGGTGAAAGTGTTTCGGGGCACGCATACCACCTTTACATTATTGAAGTAGCAAATCGAAAAAAAGTATATGATACTTTACATGCTAAGGGAATATTGGCTCAAGTGCATTATGTTCCTCTTCATATGCAACCATATTATCGTAATATAGTAGGCTCAATACGCTTGCCTAACACAGAAGCATATTATAAAAAATCACTTAGTATACCAATGTATTCGACTCTAACAGATAAAGAACAAGATATTGTTATCGAGTTAGTTAAAAAGTCGGTACGTTAATGCAACTCTCACTTTCATTTCTTGCAACTGATTTAAGACAGCTACCTGATTTAGGAGCATACGGTAATACTGCTGTAGAGGCCGTGCTATTTCAAGAAGCTGATTTGTTAGATAGTCCATGGAAACTTGCTTGGGAGAATACTGAAAAGGCTGTGCGCCTTTATGGAAATAAACATGTAACATTTCACTTTCCAATGAATGGCAGTGATTATGTAAAAAATAAAAAGGTTTTCAAAAGACTTATTGAAGCCTATAAGCGTGCATCAGATTTAGGTTTAAATGGTTTAGTAGTTCATTCTAATCGAATACGACCAGCACATGAGTGGTCCAAATTTGATGTCTCCCAAGAGCAAAGAGCTGTTCTAGAACGGTTACTTGACGTCATAGATAAAAATTTCGATAAAAATACTTGGCTTGGGCTTGAGAATATGCCTTTAATAGGAAATGCTGGGTATGAACTGGACCCATTATTTTGTTTGGCAAAAGATTTTCTTATCCTACCTGATCGATTGTCAGTAGTATGGGATATATGTCATGCAACTAGCTCTATTGAATATGTCAAAAAAATAAAGAGTTCTGAAAATTTGAAAGGACTTAACATGCGACATGCTTCTAAAGAAGATTTTGATTTTACGCTAATCTATATGAAAGTTAGACACTGGCACTTTGCGTCCTTTAAGAACCTAAATATACCACGTGAGAGATCTTCGTTAATTGATGGTTTGCTTCCCAGCGAAGGTATGCTGAGGCCTTTAATTTATGAAAATTTATTAAAACAGATTGCTAGATATAGTGATAAAGATTCAACTGTAAATTTTGAGGTACAGGAAACAGATTATGTACAACGCAGAAGAGGTCCCGAGATTATAGATTGGGCAAAATACATACTAGACATTTAGATATAGAACAGGCTCAATATTTCCACCGTACCGAAGTTTTGCTTCTAGAAGTGATTTGCTGTGAGAAGAGCCCATGTTAAAAAATCGTAAATGTTCCAGCTCTGCGCAATTGATCATTTCCCAAATTAGAGCTTGATTTGCTGAACTATAGGACGATGAGCGATTCCAGCCATGATATAGATGAAAGAGTTCGTGCTGGTTACTTATTGCAATCGACATTGCCTCTACTTTTCCATGGAGTTCAGCGACAAAAAGTCGACTTTTAATAATATTTGAGCGCGTACCTAATAAAGTTTCCACAAGACCTTTATCGGTAACATATATACTTCCGACATCTCGTTGAGTTTTCTGAAGTAATCTTGTGCTCATAGCTATAACTTCATTTTCATTCAAGCTAACTTCTCTAACTAATACACCAGTACGTTGTGATTTACGAATAGCCGTCCTTACATTGCCAGTTATTATATGGTTAAAAGTTTTTTCAGCACTGCCAGAGAGTGTAATCTTGACTGTATTATCTATTCTGTCTCGGGGATTAAGTTTTATATCTAGCCAATTGGCAGAAGGAAATAAAGAAGCATGTATTTTATTAGTATTAAAATGTTTAAGAATAAATTCTAATAGATTAATGATTCGCTCGTATTCTTTTTGGAAGCTAGTGATTTTATGCAAGGGCAAAGGTCCACCATATCCTATCGCACTAGTCGAAATCTCTCCTTGTTTAAGCCAAGGGAGATCTTGAAATATTGGTATTATCCATGAGCAGCTTTCTTCTTCTGCGAGTAATAATGTAAGGTCTGCTTTAAAGAAATGAGAGAGCATATTATACCAATCGTAAGTATGAAAAGGTGCCGTGTAGAGTTTGCTATCAAGTAGTTTTTGCCATTGAGCCCCGTTTATATAAAATAGTTTCATATTGATTCAGATGTGATTGCTCTGATTAGAAGGGAGTGTTGTCTCTGTGTGTGACGCCACTGAAAAGGAAGTATTAATATACTGCTGGAGATACCTATTGTTTGCTTTAACGGTGCAGTTTTATATGCGCTGTATTTTGTAACTAACGGAAGTGGAAAGTAATACCATGTAGCTTGAATTCCTCGACTCGCTAGATTTAGAAGTAATTTAAAACGTTCGTCTGGGTTGATTCGGATCGCTACTATATTTGGAGCAATTTGTGATTCGTTTATGTAAAAAAGAGCGCCTTCTCCCCACCTATATATAATAGCTTCTCTTAGTCTTCTCCAGGCTGCTAAAGTCTTTTCTGAGCAATCAGAACTTCTCAGTAAGTTAACAAAAGCAGTTTGCGCGTCATAAGGATTTATTCCTAGATTTTTAAAAGTAGGAAAAGGTTTCGAGTTTAAAAGTGTATCCAGGCGGTCGTAACGTTTGGGTTTTATACGTAAGCTCATGCTTAACTTTGGGGCAACAAGAAATAATCTTTCTTTCAGCATAGAGATTATAAGCAGAGCATATCTAGTTTTTGGATCCTTGGAATTTAGAGTCTTGATTCTCATATACCTAAAGGCATAATCGGGCTGGGCCATGCATATAGCACCACCGCCTGACCCTGCAATACTTTTAGAAAGTCCGAAGGATAGGAGTAGTAGCTCGTCATTATCGTATTTAATTAGTCTTGCTGTGTTTGTGGCAGTTGAAAAAGACTGAGCTTCATCAATAATTATTCTTACTTTATTGTCCTTTAAGAAATTTATAACTTTTTCTGATCGCGGTCTATCGGCGAAGTAGTTAGGCCAGATAAAAAAGTTACAGCTTTGCTTTACCGCATACTGCGCGTCAGTAATACTTATTTCAGTATTTGATCCAATGTCAATAAATATAGGTTCACAACCAGCCTGAATTATAGCTTCTACTAAACTTTGACAACTAAATGCCGGGAGAGCTACTTTTATATCTTTGATTCGCAAAGCCATCAAGTATCCATACAATCCAGCAGAAGCAGATTCGGTTAAAATAATATTCTCAGATGAACAATCTAGTATATTGCTTAGATAATCTACTAAACTTGACTTAGCTTTGTAAGTAAAAAACTTAGGCCATGCTGTTCTCTGGCGATAAAGTGCAACGTGTACTTTTTTTATAATCGGGGGGAAACGAGTGTCAATCATATCGATTTATTCTTTCAATAAGAGTTTTAACGCACCAGCTATATGAGTGTTATATTCTTCAATGTTTTCAATTTTTATAAATTCATTAACTGTATGTGCCTGAGCTAAAGAGCCGGGACCATATGTGATGACGTTTTTAATCCCAAATGCATCAAATAATCTAGCATCACACGGGCTATTAAATTTACCCATAACGATACCTTTGTTTGGTGTTGTATGAATTAGGGCACGACTTAAGCTGTTCGATGGTGATCTCTGGCCATTAAAATAAAAATCGCTAAATCTAATGCTAAGCCTAATATTCTTTTTTTGGATCTGATCTATGATAAATCGTTTTAGCTTTTCATACTCTATGTTCGAAGGGTAGAATACAGTAGCTTCAAGTGAAATACTATCTATTGGAGTCGCAGCATCTACCCCGCCCTTAATTACACCAAAGTTGTAAATCATATCATTCTTTGGGGTACCGTGCATTTTAGTTATTTCTTCAATAACTTTATCAAATTCATTTATTAATTCTATGGCACTATAAAGAGCGTTATCGTAACGGGTTGCGCCAGCTATATGACGCGCTAGTCCGCTTACTTTTATTATCATGTGCATAAAACCTAACGTTTCGTTAGCTATAACTTGGTTGCTGGGCTCGGCTATTAAGCAATAAGTATTTTCAGAGTCATTAATTAGCCCTTTACTTCTCATAAAAAGCAAAGCAGAAAGAGTACCATTGCCGCCAATCTCTTCGTCCGTAACAGCAGTAAAAATAATCTTACCTTTCCATTTTTTCTTTTGCCTGGCAAATTCTGATGCTATGTATATTTGACTTGTTAGTCCACCCAACATATCTGATGCACCCCGTCCCCATATTTTGCCGTTTTTTATTAGTCCTGAATTCCATGATTCTATCCAATCGCTTGAATCGATGATTGGTTCAACATCGTAGTGGCCGTTAAGTATTAGTGTTGGACCTGGCTTGCCACTATCGGCAATTGCTATAACGTTAAGTTTTTCCTTATTGGCATCCTTGATGTAGTTACTACTTAAATTACTTACTGGTATATATTCATGAATACTAGAAAGGTCGTCTGCTTTAAATTTTTGCAACCACACTCTATCCCACCCAAATTCATTTAGCTGATTTTCTATTGCTTTAGCTGTTTTTAACTGTCCTTCGCTTCCATAGACAGGACCATACTGAATAAGTTTACTTAAAAACTTAATCTGTTCACTAAAGCCCATCAGGATTCTTTCTTTAATAATTTCGCTACGTTCATGATGGCATTGTTAAATACTACTTTGGGTTTATATCCCAATAAATTAACGGCTTTCGATATGTCAGGTACGCGAAACAACACGTCCTCAATGGTAGAGTTAGATATAATAATTTTTGAGTTTGAACCTAATAGAGAAGTTATCAGTTTAGCTAAGTCTAACATTGAAATTTGATTTCGAGGATCGCCTAAGTTGTAAGCATCGCCAGTTCCTGTACTATTTTTTAAAATAGAAGTTATGCCTTGACAGAAATCATCTATATAGCACCATGCCCTAACTTGTTTTCCGTCTCCACTTATCGATATCGGTTTATTTTCAATAGCAAGACTTATTATTTTTGTCATAGCATTATTGCCGTGACGATAGGGGCCGAAAACATTGAAGGGTCGAACAATAGCACCTTTGATACTATATTCTTGTATATAAGCTTTTAAATAGTATTCTGCCGCTAGTTTACTTGCAGCATAACACCATCGCTTTCCCTGTGTTGGGATTATCGCATCATCGCTTTCTATAGCCTTGTCGCTATGTATGCCATAAATTTCGCTAGTGCTAAATATCAGCACAAAAGGTTTTTTCTTCTGACGAGCTGCCAGATTTAGGCAATTGTGTGTGCCATCTATGTTTAGTTTCATAGTTTCTAGTTGCATCTCTGCAACTTTATCAATGCCTAAGAAACCTGCCGCATGAATAATGTAGTCAAAATCATTTGGAAGTTTGTTTAGATCAGCTTCATTTAATAACGAGCCATTAACTGTAGTCACTGACTTAAGTGAATTTATATCTAGGTCGATACCAGTGGTCCGACCTGTCGTATGTAGATCAAGTATAACAATACGATTATTTAGCGAATCTTCACCAAGATGTTTTGCTAAGTGTGCACCAATGAATCCATGACCACCTGTAATCAATATGTTACTATCTTTGATCATTATGCAATTACGATACTATATTTAAAGTAAACAAAAAAATTGAGGTAGTCTCCTATGTTAATAAAGTTTATATTAGTTAGCCTACCGGCCTATTCCGATGTAAAGTATTTTATGAGCGATAATAGCCTCTTTTTTTAGTACATTGCGCCCATCGAATACTAACTTTATGTTTTTATCTTTAAGTGTTCTTGGAGTAAGTGCATCAATATATTCCTGATGAGCAGTAGCAAGACAAATAATGTCAGCATCCTCAAGTACACGATTAACATCAGTAAATCTCGTCGCGCCCAGAACAGACTGATCATAAGGAACAAATGGATCGTGGACTATAAGATTTTTACATTTTTCAGCTAATAGTTCACCAAGCTTTATTGCAGGCGACTTTCTTGAATCGCCAATTTCTGGTTTATAAGATAGTCCAAGTAGTCCAACTGTTAAGTCTTGGATTTTTAAGCTGTTTGCTAGAAGCCTTGCTTCAATCCGGTTTAATGCATATAACGGCATATTGTCATTCAAGTCAGCTGAAGCTTGTAATAGTGTGGAATTTATCCCTTTGTCTTGAGAGTTTTTAATGACAAAGTGTATATCCTCAGGTATGCAATGACCTCCAGGACCAATTCCGGGCTTCGCGAGTTGAAGACCGAACTGGTCAATTTTTGATTGCATTCCTTCTATAACGTGAGTGACGTCTATGCTTAAAGAGTCTGAAATTATGGCAGCGCTATTTGCTAGTGCGATCATAACATTTCTTAAAGTGTTCTCCCATGACTTAACAAACTCTGCCTCCTCTGCGCTATCCATTTGGACAATTCTGCCGTCAATAATGTTTTTATAAAAATGTGCTATTTTAGCGGTAGACACTTCATTGATACCGCCTATAACGCGGTTTATATTGTCAACGTGGTAGTGTTTATTTCCAGGATCTATACGTTCTGGGCAATGCGCTAGGTAAAAATCTTTACCTCCCTTAAGCCCTGATGTGCGCTCAAGAGCTGGCAAGACCGTATCTCTAGTAACTCCTGGATTAACTGTGCTCTCTAGTGTTACTAATTGACCTTTTTTCAAATGTCTACCCACTAATTCACTAGCTTGCTCAACAAAACTTAGATTAGGAATATTGTTAACAGTAGGAGTTTGGACGCAGATTATAATCACATCTGCTTCGGATATTACAGATGAGTCATTTGTGGCTATTAGTTGTTTCTTTGAAACTTTTTTTAGTGCTAAATCTAACCATTTATCGATATAATAAGGAACTTCTCGTTCATTAACCATTTTTATAATATCTTCGTTTATTTCTACACCCCATACCATGCAACCTTTTAGGGCGGCTTGCACAGCAAGCGGAAGACCAACATATCCTAGGCCGATTACACAAACTCTATACTTTTTAGTAGTGGGCATACTTGAGAACAGACTATCAATTGGCATAAAGTATTGCAATCAAAGTATTTATTAATTCAATACAAATAATTTTCGAAATTAATAAATTGTTAAGTATTATGCATACTTATGCGAAATAAGATAGAGCTTCGGCGTGTAATATTCCATTAGACGTTATAGAACCTTTGCTAGAAAGATCTTGTGTGCCGTCTAGACTAGACCATTTTCCACCAGCCTCAATTACAGCGACCCTAATAGCAGCTATATCGTGATATTCAGTCAAGAAATCGATCATAACATCTGAATTTCCACGAATGACTTCGGCGTGCCCAAAAGCATCGGCGTAGCCTCGTTCAGCATATGCCCTAGTTACAATATTTTTTAGGTTTTCGACCTTATTAGCTTGTTGAGCAAATGAAAGACCGTTGTGAAGTACATAACCTTCGCTTAAGTCGCTGACACCAGATACTTGAAGTTTACTCCTCCCGTTTCTATTTTCTTCCCAACACCCATTATTTCTTGAAGCATAGATAAGCTCATTTCTTGCCGGAAAAGATATTATACCAACCCTCCCTACTCGAAAATCATCTAAGGCTAATAGAATTGCCCAAAAATCTTGACCTCGCATAAACTGTATAGTTCCATCTATTGGATCTATATTCCATACTCTACCTGATCGTGTTTTTATAAAAGAACCTTCTTCGCCCATAATCCCGTCATACGGATATAGTCTATTAATGCCATTTCTAAGTAGTTTTTCTATAGCTATGTCAGCCGACGTAACTGGAGAGCCGTCTGTTTTAAAAGTAGATTCGTTTCGGCTCGTTTGCCACATCCTAATAGCAATTTCTCCGGCCTTACGAACAAGAGGTAAAACTTCATTCATAATACCTTCGTAGGAATGATCAGTAAGAATTTTAGACTCAAACGAAGCCATTATTAAACAATACAATAAACACAATAAAATAGCAAATTTAGATATAGTTATGAGTATAGGAGTCGCCTAAGAATATAAAGCTAAAATAGTAGTTACCTGCGGTTCTAGCCCGTTTGGTAAGTTGTTAAAAATGACATTTTTTATGCTTGGCTGTAGAGTTAAATAGTGAAAAGGTGATGGAGCTTGGTCATAATATTTTGTTGCTTAGTTTGGCTCCTTCTAGTAGACGTACTTCGCAACTATTCGGCAGAATTTATATCTACTATACGTTGAATAATCGATGTCGTAGATGGCTCTGGATTCATCCTATCTAGGATAACGAACTTTGACGGGTCCATTAAGCTATAGAATCTCGGGTCAGGACCATCAGTAACATAAAGGTCGGGTTGCAATTTTGCCAGTATCTCAGCGTGAATTGGGTCAGTTTCTTCCGGGCTCAGTTCAGAAGGATCGATAAATACGTAATCAACAACCCTAAATCCGTCTAATATATGGGCTCTATCAACCTCGTTTATTATTGGGCGTTTATTGCCTTTTCTGGCTTTAATCCTTTTGTCGCCACTCAGCAATACTACAACAACATCCCCATGACTTTTAACTTGCTCCAAGTAATTCAGGTGTCCAGTGTGAAATAAATCAAACGTACCGCTTGTCAAGACGACCTTTTGATGCACGTGCCGCTTTCTAATTTCTGAAAGACTCTCGGTTGTAATCACCATGGGGACATCATATCAAAAAAAACACTCTGCTTTCGCAAAGTGCTTATGCTTGGCTCCCTCTAATGGACGAGCTTCGCAACTTTGAAGTAACTTTGGATGTTGCTAAAGCAGAGAAAATGATTGTGGGACGACTTCCATTGATGTGTAGGATCCTTACATAAACTATTATCTGACAGCTTCACGGAAGATATTTGAATTTATTGGGCTTATTAATCCAGAATATATGCATAGTTCTGTTACTTAAGTAGATCAAAATTTAAGCCATCGTAGCCAATTATAAAATCGTCTGCTTGATACTTCTTGACTAGATTTTCCCGAGTATCCTTGTGCCTACTCAAATGGATTGGGTATGGGCATCGTAAGTAAAAGTGCTTTAATTGCCTATACTATAAAAATATGGATGCAATAAATAAAGTTTGGGTAATTGTATATAGGGTCGATAAAGCTGAAGCTAATTTACTTTTGCTAAAACCAAACCCTGAACCTAACATGACTTATGATTACTATGTTATTACTGGCGGAGTAGAAGATAATGAAAGCATTGAACAGGCCGCAATAAGGGAGACTATTGAAGAGATCGGTATAGAGCCTTCAAGAATTGTTAACCTTAATATTACAATGTCATACCTAAACAAGAATACTGGAGAAGAAGTAGTTGAAAACTGTTTTGTAGCTCAAGTAGATAACTCGGACATAATATTAAACGAAGAGCATATCGCTTATAAGTGGTTTTCGATTAGTGAATTTGAAGAAACAATCTGGTGGACCGACTCAAGAGAAAAGTTAAGAGAAATAATGGATAAGTTTAGGAAAATTCTAGAAAATTAGATTGTTCAAAGTGCTTATGACTCCGCATACAGGTCACGAAATATGCGCCACAACTATAAGTCAGCCTCAAGATAACTTATTACATCCTTCCATGCGCCACTTCCCCAATATGCCTCCTGCTCCGAATCACTCATCGTACCGAGCGGTGCCTCGTAGTCTTTTGGGATGAATATTGAATTTGCTGGCCAACCGGAGGCTTCATACTCCCCACTGCGAGCTATATTGCCACTATATTTTTTAGAGAAAACTTTTGATGATCCATCAGGATAACCAATCGCGGTTGAGTCAAGAAAATACGCGCTCCTATCATCTTTACGGTCTACCATTGCTAGAATATCTTCTTCGGATAACCAATCATTGATATATTTTATAAAGGGGCCAGGAAACCCCCCGAGGGAATTTACATAAAATCCTACGTCAAGCTTAATACAGGGTTCACCAATTGATTGTGCAGCAAAAATGGCAGCCTTTCTGGCTACTTCTTCGCACGATTCATCCTGTATTTCCGGAACATCGAATGTGTACTGAACAAGTTCGTAATCCTTAAGAGAATTAAAATAGTTTTTGGCAATTTTAAATTTAAGAGCGTTGGACGTAAGGTAGTTTATTTTTTTCGTGCTCATCAAACCTGATTATAACAAAAGTCCAGTAATGTGAATGCTTGCTGGACTTCTTGTCACATACCTAGTATTGGCTCCGGGGACTGGATTCGAACCAGCAACCTATGCGTTAACAGCGCACCGCTCTACCGTTGAGCTACCCCGGAATATATTAATGTGTATTATCCTTACGGACTTAACTGGTGAATTATAGCTAAACATTAGCCCTTGGTGCAACTAGGGTTAGTTATTTGGATGCTTAATAAGAATGGCTTCGTAAGGCTTGAGACGGTAACTATGTAAGTTGTCGGTGGTTGGTTTGTTCCCTAGTGCACTAGAAATTACTACTTTGCCTGATTCAGTGAAGTCATAAACTTTTGGTTTGTCATCTAGGTTTAAAACAGTCGTGTAGCGTTCGGTATTGTATTGCCGGCTGTATGCCATTATATGATCATCAGTCTCGCCCTCTACCCTTAAGGTGCCTAATCTTAGTGCCATAGAACTCTGCCGGATACTAATTAATTGCTTATAAAGATTTAAGAATGAGCCTTCTTGTTTAGATTCCACTTCAACATTGTGGGCCTTAAAGTCATGTGCTAAAGGTAACCAAGTGTTTTCATTATCCGAAAAACCAGCTGCTGTGTTTTCTGACCATTGCATTGGGGTCCGTTCAGGATCACGTCCCTTGCCACCGACAGCACCCGGGTCTTTAATAAACTCTTTTGGAATGCTGACGTCATGCATACCCAGCTCGTCACCGTAGTAGATAAAGATCATGCCCGGGAGCGTGAGCATCAATACGCTAAGTGCTCTTGCTCGTTCAGCTCCATAGCGTGATACAATTCGCGATTGATCATGATTGCCGAATGCGTAGGGGGAAACGACATCTGGCCCTAGGCTTGATAATGTGCCATGAAAATCTCTTAGGAAGGCTCGCCAATCCCGGGCGCTTAAAGGTCGCTCGATACCCTCAAAAATAAAAGGCGCAGCCACTTGTGAGTTCATTCCATGGTAATATTTTAAATACTCACTTATAACATCGGTGTTGTCGCGCTGGACATAACCTTCGGTTACCATAAACTTTGGTTGACGGTTAAATGGTTTTTCAATTAAAACAGCACTCAATTCATTTAGGTAGGTGTATACCTTTGGCCAGTAAACACTATTAGAGTGGATTAATTTATCATAAGTAGTGCCGTGCTTAGGGTTATAGTGCGGGTTAATTGGGTCGTCTCGGAACTGCGGATCTTTGTCTAAGAAAATGACTGCGTCGACCCTAAAGCCATCAACGCCAAGTCGCATCCAAAAACGCAGAACTTCTTTAATAGCTTCTCTTACACTTGGATTGCTCCAGTTTAAGTCTGGTTGGCGGACATGAAAGCTGTGTAGATAATACTGCTGTCTTTCCTCAACCCATTCCCATGCCGATTGTCCGGCAAATAAGTCGAGCCAGTTATTTGGTGGAATTGGTTTATCGCCACGGTAACCTTTAGGATCTTTCCAGACGTACCAGTCACTGTATTTACTTTCCCTTGAGCGTTTCGATTCCTTGAACCATTTGTGCTCATCTGAAGTATGGTTTGGCACAATGTCGATAATTACCTTAATGTCACGTTTATGGGCTTCACTTAAGAGCTGTTTGAAGTCCTCTAGTGTGCCAAATAGTGGATCAATGTCGCAGTAATCGGCTACATCATAGCCAAAGTCGGCCATAGGCGATGGATAAAATGGCGACAGCCAGACACCGTTAACTTTAAGTTCCTTAAGATAATCAAGACGGCTGATGATGCCCTGGATATCGCCTACGCCGTCACCGTCACTGTCCTGAAAACTACGTGGGTAAATTTGATAAATAACTGAGCCTTGGGCCCATTTTTGTTGGTTTTTGGCTGGACGCCTTAAACTTAAGCGTTTCACTAGCCTTACTTTAACATAATCCCCTCTGGGCTTGAACGGTGAGAGCGTCTTTTAGGCAGTGTTTGTTCGGATCCGGCGTTCGACGTCACGCTTTTTAATTGTTTCGCGCTTGTCATAGTGTTTTTTGCCAGTGGCTACAGCAATCTTGAGCTTTATATAACGTCCCCGATTTAGAATCTCGAGTGGAATAATTGTTTTGCCGTGCTGTTTTGTTTCAATCAGTTGGTTAATCTCGCGTCGCTTCGCTAGCAGTCGACGGGTTCTAGTCTGATCGGTTTCGCTAATTTGGATTGCGGCGGTGCCATTAATTGTGGCATTTAATAGTTGCAGCTGGTTATCTTTAATCGTTACATATGAGCCGGTTAAGTTACCATGCCCCAGACGTAAGGCTTTAGTCTCGGCGCCAGTGAGTTCCAGGCCAACGATATAGGTGTCATCAATGGCATAGTCAAAGCGGGCGCGCCGGTTGGTAATTGACTTGGGTTTTACTTTAGTTTTAGCCATACACTTAAACTATAGACCATTCTAGAGGTTTGGGTGGCTGAGTAGATATGCACCACTGTGGTAATCGTTAGCTTTAAACTGTTGTTTCGCGACATTCCAAAGTGATGGATCATTTAATATGACCATGCGGTAATACCAGTACTCTGCCCCCCACAGCATAATGTCTTTCATGCCGGTCGATTTACCAAAGGCAAAACGATGCTCAAGTCTTTGTGCGGAGAGCGACTTATTTTGCTCATATAGGTTGGTATGAGGTATTGTTTGGCCTTTTGGTGGCCAAGCTTCAGCTTGGAGCTCGTCAATAATCATGTTCCTACCCTGATGTATTTCCTGAATGCCAGCTAGAAAACCGTAAAACCAGCCGGGATAAGGATACTCTAAGTAGCGGTGCGTGACAGCGGCGTCCCATACTCGTTTATAGATTGAGATGCCGTAAAAATCTGGTGTGGGTGAGCCTAGTGGCAGACCCAAGGCATTATTACTGCGCCCAATAATGACACTATGAGCTGAGTCGAGCTTTTTAAGCAGTTGATATTCGCTTACTAAGCGGGCGCGGCTAAAGTTCGTGCAGGCGCCAAAGCCTTGCAGGAAGTATTCGTTTTCTAGTTGCCAGGCCTCAAGCGCTGGGTTGCCCTTGTAACGGTTAATGACCTTGCTCATGAAGCTTAATAACGCCGGCTCCCAGGTATTCATTGGTGCATTAGTATTAATCCAGCTTGGGGGGTGACATTCTGGCCAACGCGGCTGTCTTAGTCCAATCGTTAAGATAACCTTGGCGTGGTAGCGGTTAGCTAAGTTTAGCTCCCAATCAAGCTGAGTAAAGTCATAGTTATTCTTGGTTGGTTCAATATCGCTCCAGTAGCTGGTAAGCCGGAATTGCCTAACGCCGATATTAAGTAATGCTTTCATGGTTGCTTCGGGGTTTAAACCCAGGCTTTGGGCGTAGTCCGGTATAAAGCTAACCCCGTAAGTTAGGGGAATATTGGCTTGCGTGGAGATATACCATTCCCCGATTGCAGCCATGGTACTAGTCAGTAGAAAGACTAGCGCAACTAGAATTAATAAGAGCTTACTAAGCCAGTTGCGACGCCAGTACCTTACGGGCAGTCTAAGTGCATAGAGGCAGTACTTTCTCAGCTTAGAGCGGTAAGATTCAGTCTCAACAGGCATATAATAAAGCTTAGTTAATGAAGCAAAAATTAAGAATCAGCATTGTTATTCCAGTATACAACGAGGGTGATGGCCTGCGCCTGTGCCTGCAAGCGATTGAACGACTTGAGATACCACCCTTCGAAGTAATTGTGGTCGATAACAACTCAAGCGATCACTCAGCAGATGTGGCGCGGAGCTTTGCGTTCGTTAAGCTGATTAGCGAAAGTAAACAAGGCGTAGTGCACGCCCGCAGTCGTGGTTTTAACGCAGCGAGTGGCGACATTATTGCTCGGATTGATGCTGACACTATCCTCTACCCCGCCTGGACGAAACAAGTCACAAAGTTGTTTAAGAGTGAGCCTAATTTAGCGGCAGTTTCTGGCCCCCCAGATTACTATGACTTTGTGCTTCGAAAGGTCGCTAATTGGATTGACCGCCGGATGCGTAATTTCTTAGCTAAACACTTAAGACGGCATTTATTCTTGTATGGATCTAATATGGCTATCCGACGTAACGCTTGGCTGGAAGTTAGACAAACGCAGTGTGCTAAGTCAGGCATCCATGAAGACTTGGACCTGGCGATTCACTTGCAACTTAACGGCTTTACAATTGCTTACGATCGGAGCTTGGTAGCCGGGGTATCAATGCGCCGTTTTGGTAGTGGATTTATCAATTTTATCCGCTACACCTTAGTTAGCCCGCGCTCCTATGCAGCACACAGCCTAGCTTATGGGCTCTACATTTATCCAGTTGTCTTTGCCTGCTGGGTGCTTTATGCGCCAGCCCACATATTTCTATTAAGTTATGACGAAACTAATAAAACGCTGTCTTGGCGTTACTTTTGGGCCAACCGTCAGCAGCCAGCGCGGGTTGATCCAACGATCAACGTCGCTTAAAGCAAAGGGTTAGAAACTACCAGTCTGAGCGGCTGATCGTGGATAAAAACATTAACTTGACTTTGGGCGGGAATTGTTTCGGCTTCACCGTCAAATTGGGCATAGAGATTGTGCGTCGTAGAAAAGGTCAGGTTGTCGTCACGGCCTAGATAGTCTCCATCCGGAAAGCCATCAAAGATACTTGTTGGAATGTAGCTTAATAAATTACGTCGCTTCTCGACTAAATAATGAAACACTTCCGGCTTCGTCAGATTGGTTGGGAAGTGGAGGTACTTGGCCATTAAATGTGAATTAATGAAGCCTTCATCAAAAAATACTTTAGGCCCCTCTTCCGTCATAACGGCGTTTAAGTCGGCAGCCCCTAAACCGCGCAGACTTAAGGTGAGTTCACTTATTGAGCGTGTTAGAGCGACTCTGCCTAATAAGCTCGTGCGGTGCTGTTCTTGGTTTAAGTATTCGCCGCTAGCGAGTAGTGCCGATAAGCCAAGTGTGGCGTAAAAAGCAGCCGCGTATAACTCAGAACTACGATCCGGTTTAGTGACTTCAAAACAAATTGGGTAAGTACTGACGATGCGGCCAGAGTTTAGAGCCTTCTCGGGGTGACGGCGTGTGAAGCGGGTATGCGTGGCTTTGGTACCGTCTTCGGCATTGCCACCACCAAGACTCCAAATTGGGGTCTGTTTTGCCTCGCTCGAGAGATTGTTATTTAAGATGGTGCGCACCACTGAGTTAAAAGTGCCATCGCCGGCAACGACTAGTAACAAATCGCTTTGCTCAAGTGAACTGCGAATAATCTCCTTGGTCTCGGTGGGGTCGCTAGAGGTGTAAACAGTATTAATGGCAAAGGCCGAGGACGATTTTAAGCGCTCCAGACGGCGACGTCCCCGTTCGGAGTTGCTGCTCACTGGATTAATCAAAGCTGTAGCTTGCGCTATCTGGCTCAGATCTTCCGACTGAGTATATCTTTCCACTTTCAGAGGTCCGTTTATATGCCGAGCGTAACACTTTTCGGACTAATAATCTATACCCTTGTTGGCTAGGAAGTGATTATCGAAATGATGCTTCAGTTTTTTCATTTCAGTAGCAATATCCACTAGTTCTAATAGCTCGGGCTTAAAGTTACGCCCAGTAAGACATAAACTGGTTTTTGGATGGCGGCTCGTAATAAGTTCTTTTAGATCAGCACTACTAATTAAGCCGTCATTAACGGCGTTATTAATTTCATCACAAATGACTAGATCGTACTTACCGCTACGCGCGCACTTAAGGGCAATTTCAAGCGTTCGCTCTGCAGCAATTTTATGTTCTTCAGTGGTCACGTCTTTGGCGCTTAAACTGCCGGCGTTATAGAAGCCCTTACCGCCTTTAAAAAAATATAACTTAGAGCCGTAAATTGGTTGAATCTCTTTAATAAAGTGATGTTCGCTCACTTCCCAGTGTTTAATGAACTGGATAAAGGCTACGCTCCAGCTATTCCCCAGAGCTCTGGCCATCAGGCCGACGGCAGCACTGGTTTTACCCTTGCCGGAACCGGTGTAAACAAGTACCACCGAATCTTTTGTTGCGTATCCCTCAAAAGCCATAATAGATAAGAGCTATTATGCTGTTTAAGACTAGTTTGGTAAAGCAATACTACGAGCGTTAGCCTGTGATCTTAAGTACTGAGTCTCTTTGAGTGGATGGGCTGGCTTAGTATCAATCCGAATCTTGATTGCGAGCGTTGCAACGGCTCTTAATAAGTTGGCACGGTTAGAAAGGGCGACTATTTTTTCGGGGGGCATCTCATCCTGACCATAGTTGGTGCGGTATTTGGCATATAGTTCCTCAACCACCCGCTCTTGCGATTGATCTGCAGCAAAAACTTCATCAACAATTGGATCAAAGTCGATTTCTACGAAGGCTTTTGTGTCATTTATAACTTTGCCGAAGAAAATAAAGAAACTACTAACTTCGCTACCATAGCGTTGCTGAAGCTCATTTAAGTGTTCCTGATCCTCGGTCTTTAAAGGATCGCGCCTTAACTCATCTAAAGCTAACTCTGCTGCTTCCGGTAAATCGTGTATACCGCGCAGTATTCCGTTGCTGGCGTAACTAACTTCGTGTTGCTCGTTACTCAATGCGTGGTCCCCTCCTTAGGTAAGGCCATGGTACCACTTCAGTATGAAAACAACCTGTTGAAATTCTAACTATCGAGTCGTGAGCTAGCTTAAGATTGAGTGATTAGATTGTGAGCCTTTAGAGCGCTATCAATCTTGGGGCGATCAAAGCCGATGATAATATCGCCTTCAATGTCGAGGACGGGGATACCGCGCTGACCACTTTTATCAAGAGCTGCGACGCCATTAGCTGGATCGTGCTCAACGTCTAAATCGCTGTATGCTACACCTAGTTTATCGAGGTACTCTTTTGTAGCGTGACAAAAGGCGCACCAGGTAGCGGTATAGATCTTAACTTTTGCTGAATCGTTGTTTGCCATAGCACTCATTATACCTAATTCTAGGGCCAGGTTGGAAATTCAATATTAAAGATCTTATTAATCTGACTGAAAGCGCTTTTGCCCCTATCATCTCTCTTATTTATCTGTTATATTAGTACTAATGAATTCGGGTGCGTCCGGTCAGCAACCGGCCAAAAAAGAAAGCTCAAATGATGAGCCTAATAAGAACACGGCTCTGCGTTTATTCGCAGTAGCTGTTATGGATATGAGCTGGCAACTGGCACTCGTAGTTTTAATTCCAATTATTGGTGGTTATGAACTAGACCGTCATTTAAACACTACGCCTTGGCTCTTAGTGCTTGGCTTTATCCTCGCGAGTGCTGGCACTTATGTTGTCATGAAGCGGATGTTAAGTGAGTACGGTAATAAGACAGTTGGGCTGCCGAAGGACAATAAGTCATGAGCTTTTTCTTAGGACGCATCTTAGCCTCTAGTGGACCGCAAGTCCATATTGCTCCGGCTAGTGTCTTTAATATTGGCCCATTAGCAATTACTAACTCCATTCTCTACGGCTGGATTGGAGCGGCTGTAATGATCGTTTTATTTATATGGATTGCGCGCCGCATTAGTGTTAAGCCAAAAGGCGGCATTATTCAATTTATTGAAGTCATCGCCGAATACATCGGCGGTACGGTTGAGAGTGCCTTTGACGATAAAGCGCGCGCCCAAAAGTACTTGCTCTACTTCGTGCCTCTCTTCTTCTTTATTTTGTTTAATAACCTGATTGGTTTAATTCCGGGGGTTGGCGAGTCGCTTACGAGTAACGGGAATGCCCTGCTGCGTCCCCTAACAGCTGACTTTAACGCAACTCTTGCCATGGCGGTTATTACGATGGGCATTGTTTACTCCAGCTCGATTAAAGAGATTGGCATTAAGGCTTACTTGAGCCATTTCTTCGTCGGCAGTTTAAAAAATCCGCTCTATATCTTCCTGGGTCTAATTGAGATGATCACCGACTTAACGCGCGTCATCAGCCTCTCCCTCCGACTTTTTTTGAATATCTCAATTGTCGAGATTATTGTAGTCGTTTTTGCCTGGCTGGGTCATATCCTAGCGCCGGTTAGCGCAGCGCCGTTTTACTTACTTGACTTGTTTGACGCGGTATTGCAGGCCTTTATTTTTGTGCTACTAGGCACCATGTATTTGGCCATTGCGGTAAATCACGGCTCAGCCCATGCGAAGCATGACTTGACCGAGGAAGGGCTTCCTGAAAGAATGAATGCGAATGCCTGATCTCAGATTAAGGATGGAGCGAGGTTGTTTTTAGTTCGTTAAATTAATATCAAGGTTAAAGGAGATATAAGTAAATGGAGTTTTTCGCAGCAGCAATTAATACGACGGTCATTGCCAAGGGGTTGATGATTGGCGGTGGTTTTATTGGCCCAAGCATCGGCATGGGCGTAGTTGGCGGTAGTTACCTTCAAGCCACTGGGCGTAACCCAGAATCGAAGTTACTCGGTCAGGCTTTAGTGTTCGTGGCAATTATTGAGCTTTACGCTTTGCTCGCCTTCGCCTCCGTGTTCTTCATTGCTTAATAGTAATAATAAGAAAAGTTAGATAAGCGGTTTATATCAATGCAAACACTTGTTACACATTTTGGCAGTTCTTCCGGACTTGGTGCCCTTGGCCTTAGTCTGTCTTCGTTCCTAATTCAGCTTGGTACTTTCATCATTGCGCTTTTGGTACTGCGCAAGTGGGCTTTTAGACCAATTATGAAAGTCCTAAACGATCGCCGTGAGGCTATTGAAAAGGGTGTTACTTTAGGTGAGCAAATGGAGCGCGAAAAGGCAGAGCTGGAGGCTAAAGTTGCTGCTACCTTAACTAAGACCCGTGTCCAGGCCGATAAGATTATTGCTGATGCCAACACGACTGCGCGTCAAATGGTGCACGATGCCGAAGAGGCTGCCCGCACTAAGGCAGGCGGTATTGTTAAAGAAGCCACCGCGCGCGGTGAGTTTGAAACCAAGCGTGCCTGGCGCAAACTGGAAGGTCAATTAGCGTCCCTCGTTACGGATGCGACTGAAGCAGTGGTCGGCGAAAAGGTCGATGCGAATAAGGACTCAGCCTTAATTAACCGCGCCTTAAAGGAGCAGATTAAGGCATGAAAGTAGCGCGGGGACAGATTGCATCAGCACTTACGGCTCAGCTTGCAAGCGGTAATAGCGATTCTAAGAGCTTGGCTAGTTCTGTGGCTGCCTATTTGCTAGAGCAACACCGCACGGGCGAGCTTGATTCATTGATGCGTGATGTAATGGAAGCGCGCAGTAATCAAGGCATAGTTGAAGTTACGGCCGTTAGTGCTCACCCTCTTGATGAACGCGCTACAGCTGACGTTAAAGCCGAAGTTAAAACTTTGTTTCCAGATGCGCATGCGGTTATTGTCAGCCCGCGTCTTGAGCCGGCTTTAATTGGTGGCATTAGACTTGAGTTTGCAAACGCCCAATTAGATTTAAGCTTAAAAGCTAAACTGAATCGGATGCGACAATTAATTACTTACGGAAAGGACCAATAAAAGTGGCCGAGATTTCAATTCAAGATTTAAGCGCGGATATTCGCCGTGCGATTAGTGACCTTAAAACCCGACCTGAGGTAGAAGAAGCCGGTGTCGTAACCCGAGTTGGCGACGGCATTGCTTGGATTTACGGACTAAGAAGTTGCGGTTTCAGTGAGATGATTGAAATCGATGGCGTGAGTGGTCGTGCCGTAACGGCTTTTGCCTTTAACTTAGGCGAAGACGAAATCGGCGCTGTACTACTAGGCGAAGACACTGAAGTTAAGGCTGGCGCTAAAGCCCGCTTAAGTGGCAAGGTGCTGGAAGTTCCAGTTGGACCAGAACTAGTTGGTCGTGTGGTTGACCCCTTAGGTCGCCCGCTCGATGGTGGTGAGCCAATTAAGACTAAGCAGACAGCTCGTGTTGAGCGCAAAGCGCCTGGCGTACTCGCCCGTCGCAGTGTGCATGAACCTTTAATGACCGGCATTATGGCAATTGATGCAATGATCCCAATTGGCCGTGGTCAGCGTGAGCTAATTATTGGTGACCGCCAAACCGGTAAGACGGCTGTCGTTATTGACACTATGATTAACCAAGCGCGCCAAAAAACCGGTGTTATTAACGTTTATGTAGCCATTGGACAGAAGTTGAGTAAGGTTGCGCGTTTAGTTGAAAGACTTAAGCGTGAGGGCGTTATGGATCAAACCATTATTGTTGCGACCTCTCCGGCTGACCCTGCTGCTCTGCTCTACTTAGCACCCTATGCGGGTTGTGCGATGGGAGAGTATTACCGCGACAACTCAAAACATGCGCTCGTAATTTATGACGACTTGTCTAAACACGCTGTGGCTTATCGGCAGATGAGTTTACTGCTCAGGCGCCCACCGGGACGTGAAGCTTATCCAGGTGATGTCTTTTATTTGCACTCTCGTTTATTAGAGCGGGCGGCTAAGTTAAATGACAGCCTAGGTGGCGGATCCTTAACGGCCCTGCCCATTATTGAAACTCAGGCTGGCGACATTTCAGCCTACATTCCAACAAATGTTATTTCAATTACGGACGGTCAGATTTTCATGGAAACGAACCTGTTTTATCAGGGTATTCGTCCGGCTATCTCAGTTGGTCTTTCGGTATCGCGCGTTGGTGGCGCAGCCCAAACTAAGGGCATTAAGAATGTGGCCGGTGGGTTACGCTTATCCCTAGCCCAGTTCCGTGAACTAGCTTCTTTTAGTCAGTTCTCGACCGACTTAGATGCTGAGACCAGGAGCCGAATTGAGCGCGGTCAAAGATTAACTGAACTGCTCAAGCAGCCACAGTACAGTCCGTATGCGCTGTGGGAAATGTATGTCATCTTGCTAGCAGCAACTGAAGGCGCCTTAGATAATGTGCCACTTGAAAAAATTAAGCTAGCTGAAGCCGAACTACTACGTGAATTAAAGAGCAAGCAAGCTAAGCTAGTCGAGAGCATCAATAGTGGTGCCCTGCCAGAAGATAAGCAAAAGAGCGCCGTCTTAGATGTCGCTAAGAGCGTTGCGGCGTCTTATGCAGCAGTGGCTGAAGCGAAAGTTAAAGCTAAAGTGAGCGGAGAGCGCAAGTAGCATGGCTTCAACGATTACGCTTAAACGGCGCATCGGCTCGATTCGTAATACCCGCCAGATAACCAAGGCGATGGAGTTAGTGGCAGCTAGTAAAATGCGCCGGGCTCAAGAACAGGCGCTGCGTAGTCGTGCTTACCGCGATGCAACCTATGGACTACTGACCCGCTTAAGCTCAATGAGTGAAGTTGCTCGCCAGCCACTGTTTAGCCGGCGTGAGATTAAAACTCGTCTCTATGTCGTCGTCACCTCTAACAGTGGTTTAGCCGGCGCCTATAACGCCAATGTCTTAAAGATGTTAACTAGGGACGTTACCGCTGATCGGGACAGTAAAATTAAAAGTCAGGTAATCGCCATTGGCAATAAAGGGGCTCAGTTTGCCCGTCGTACTGAGCATATTGAGCTAGTTGCGGTTTACCCGGCATTTGGCGATCAACCGACCGCTAACGACATTCGACCAGTACTTAACACTATTGTCGAGAAATACTTAAAGCGTGAAATTGATGAAGTTAAGCTCATCTATACCCTTTTTAAGTCAAATTTAGTGCAGTCCACTACGCAATCCACCTTAATGCCAACGACGCTCGAAGCGCGTGAGTATACAGGCAGCAAGTTTACAAACTTTGAGCCGGATGTTGAGAGCGTACTGCATTACACCGGACTACGTTTAATTGAGGCTCAGTTGTGGCAAGCCGTGCTCGAAGGTCTTGCTTCCGAGCAGTCCGCCCGCATGCTTGCCATGAAAAACGCCACTGATAATGCTGGTGATTTAATTAACGAGTACACATTAGAATTTAATACCGCCCGCCAGGCAGCAATTACCCAAGAGTTGGCTGAAATTTCCGGCGGCGTCGAAGCACTGAATGATTAAGAGAAGGAGCAAACTATGGCAGTAACAAGCAAAGCATTTAAAAACGGGAGCATTAGTCAGATCGTGGGCGTCGTTGTGGACGTTGAGTTTAGTAGTGATTCCCTGCCTGACATTTATAACGCACTTGAAGTTGAACTAGAGGGCGAAAAACTGGTTCTAGAAGTCGCGCAGCATTTGAGTGAATCGAGTGTACGCGCCATTGCGCTTGGTACAACTGACGGCTTAAAGCGCGGCGCTGAAGTTAAAAACAGCGGCCGACCAATTAGTGTGCCAGTGGGTGATGCCACTAAAGGGCGCATGTTTAACGTGATTGGCGAGCCGATTGATAACAAAGGCGGCAGCTTTAGCGAGTACAGTCCAATTCATAAAACTCCCCCGCCACTAGTCGATCAATCCGGTGAAGTCGAAATCCTTGAAACCGGCATTAAGGTGATTGATTTAATCGCACCAATTACCAAGGGTGGTAAGGTTGGTTTGTTTGGTGGCGCTGGCGTTGGTAAGACGGTGCTAATTCAGGAGCTGATTAATAACATTGCTAAGTTTCACTCCGGCGTATCGGTTTTCGCAGGCGTTGGTGAGCGCACCCGCGAAGGTAACGATCTGTATAACGAAATGGAAGAATCCGGCGTTATTAAAAACACTTCTTTAGTTTTCGGCCAAATGAATGAACCGCCAGGCGCCCGTTTACGTGTCGGGTTGTCCGGACTAACTATTGCTGAAGGCTTTCGCGATAAAGGTAATGACGTCCTGCTCTTTATTGATAACATTTTCCGCTTTACTCAAGCCGGAAGTGAGGTTTCGGCCTTGCTTGGGCGACTACCCTCAGCCGTTGGTTACCAGCCTAACTTACAGCAAGAAATGGGCTCATTGCAGGAGCGCATCACTTCAACTCGGGAAGGTTCAATTACGTCAGTGCAAGCCGTGTATGTTCCGGCTGACGACTTGACGGACCCGGCCCCAGCAACAACCTTCGCGCACCTTGACTCAACTATCGTGTTGAGCCGTGCTTTAACCGAGCTTGGGCTTTATCCGGCCGTTGACCCGCTAGAGTCAAGTTCGACAATCCTAGACCCCGAAATTGTCGGTGAAGAACACTATAACGTGGCGCGTGAAGTACAGCGGGTGTTGCAGCGCTACAAAGACCTTCAGGACATCATTGCCATTTTAGGTATGGAAGAACTATCAGAAGAAGACCGCAAGACAGTGGATCGGGCGCGACGTATCCAGCGTTTCTTAACGCAACCTTTCTACGTTGCTGAAACCTTTACTAACATGGGCGGTAAGTATGTTAAGTTAGCTGATACCATTAAAGGTTTTAAAGAAATTCTTGAAGGTAAGCATGACAACTTAAGTGAGCACGCTTTCTATATGAAAGGCTCCATTGACGAAGTTAAAGAAGATAAGAAAAAGTAGAGCAGGTTTATGTTTCATTTGCAGCTTGTAACCCTAACCGGAACGCAGTTTGACGGCGACGTGCATGAAGTCGTTCTGCCAACACTGGATGGCCAAATCGGTATTTTAACCGACCATATGCCCTTAATTAGCGTGGCTACTACTGGCATAGTCAGTGTGCGTAAAAACGCGCACGACACGGAACGCGAAATGGATCATTACGCTACCTATGGCGGCGTGATTGAGTTTGAACATAACAATTTGCGGGTGATTGTTGATGAGGCCGATGCCGCGGATAGCATTAATGAAGCAGAGGCTCAAAAAGCCTTTGCGGCGGCTACTAAGATGCGCGCTGAAGCTAAGAATCAGGTCTCGCTTGAGCACGCCCAAGCTTTAATAGATCGCAGTGCGGTCCGGCTGCAGGTCGCTGGTTTACGCCGGCGCCACCAACGCTAAATTAGTTATTTCTTGTTGCTTAATTTAACGCCGCAGTAAGCACAGCGCGTTGCAAGTACGGGTACGGTGCTTAAACATTCCGGACATTTTTTGTCGGTTGGATCGGGGGCTGTTTTGAGTCGGCTTGTTAAAGCGAGCAGCTTATTAATTGGTTGAATAACCAAAAAGAAGACGGCTGCTGCAATGAGCATGAAGGAGATAAAGCTGTTGATAAAATCGCCGTATAAGAAGCGGCTATTGTGAAGCGTAAAGTAGTAGCTTGAAAAATCTGGTTTGCCACCAAGCGCCGAAATAAGCGGCGTAATTAAATCTTTCACTAAGGACTGCACGACGCCATTAAAAGCAGCACCAACGACAAAGGCGACCGCTAGATCAATGGTGTTGCCACGTAAGATAAATTTCTTAAAGTCGGATAGCATGACTATTAATACCTCTTATAAGCTAACATTATACGACTTTATTAAAACTTGTATTTCGCATTTGCAAACTTAGTTTTAAATAACTCAAGCCAACACTTGTAAAGACGCTAACGCTTAACCCCTTTACAATTACTAAAAGACCTTGTACGCTAAGAATTATAAATTATAAGGAGATCCAATTATGGTAATTGGAAGAAAACAGGTGGCTACTTTTGTAGCTGAGTTCCTGGGCGTCGGTTTATTGACACTAACGTTTCTTAGCGTGCAGCGTTCAACAATCGGCATCCCCTACTTTATCGCCATAGCGGCAGGCGCTGCGGTTGCAGTCACAGCGTACTTCTTTGGTGATGCGTCGGGTGCGCACATGAACCCAGCAATAACTTTGGCACTTTGGACTGCCAGAAAAGTTGGCACCGTCACAGCAGCTTTGTACCTCGTGTTTCAAACACTAGGTGCCTGGACTGCATATGGCGTTTACCACTACTTTGTGGGTAGTACTTTGCAGTCAATTGGTGGGCACTATAGTGCGCGTGTATTAATTGCAGAAGCAGTTGGTACATTCGTTTTTGCGCTCGCATGGGGCGTAGCTACTCTCCGCAAGTTAGACTCTGCTAACCGGGCATTTCTGTTGGGCGGTTCATACGCTCTAGCGATTATTATCGCAGCAGCTGCCGGCGTTGGTGTAGCTAACCCAGCCGTCGCCTTAGGCGTACGTGCTTGGGCTTTTGCCGGATCAATGGGCTGGGGCACCTACGTGCTTGGTCCAGTTCTGGGAGCAATCATTGGCTTTAACCTCTACATGCTGCTCTTTACTGACATGAAGTCAGGCAGCGCTAAGACTGTAGCGGCTACTGCATCAACCACGACCTCAAGCCGTGGCAAAAGTTCAACTGCAAAGAAAAAAGCTCGTCGCTAAAAATTAAGCGTATAAGCTATAATTACTGCCCGCGCAAACGGGCAGTTTTTATTTGCCTAGAATTTCTGCTTCAAAAGCTTTAATGCCGGAAATATTGTTTTTGTAGGTTGAGGTGTCCGGAAAATCTAAAGTCATGATTTTGTTCCAAACGGACGTGATTAATTCAAGCAGCGATTGCTCTGCTTCCTCGTTAAATACAAGCTCTAGATTTTTAATTACGCCCTGCTCGTCCGGCTCAATAAATTGTAGGCTGGCACTACTAACTTTGTAGCCTTTAAACTTAGAAGATTGTTCTACTAGTAGTTTATAAAAATAGAGTTGGCGTTGATGGTGAAATGACTTAGGATCACTATTATTCCAACGCTCGTAACTACTGCCACTTTTAAAGTCGATAATTTTAATCTCACGTTTTGACTTATTAATAATTAAACGATCAATTTTGCCATTTAAGCGGATATCATTATTAACGCCTAATGTAACGCTTTGGCTTTGTTCGCTTAAATCATCTAAGCCGATTGTTTGATCAACTTGTGATAAGTAGGCCTTAAGCGACTCCTTGCCCTGCACTAGATAATGGTTAAAGTCAGATTTGTTTAAGTAGCGTTTGCTTAAGATCTGTTCAAATTCTTTTAGCACGGCGTCAAGCTTTGGCGCTTTGCCAGCGTTAGTACGTGTTTGCTTAAAACACCAATCTAGAGTCATGTGCAGCGCACTACCATATTCAGCACTTGGTGATTGAACGCTTGGAAACTTTAGTATCGAGTCGAGGAAAAACTGCTGTGGTCCACCGCGCGTTACATCAGTAAAGTTATTTAAACTAGTGGCGCTTAAGGAAAAGTTAGCTAGATGCTCATTTAAAAGGGCTGCCGAGTCCGGTTTAAAGTTATCTAAGTGTCGGCTCCACCACGAGGGCACTGTTTTATCTAGCTCAAGGGCTTCAAACTTTGGTGTTAATACGCGCTGGTCGGTACCCGGCAACAAAGGCGATATTAGATCATCTTTCTTATAGTACTCATTTAAATAAGTTAGCGGTTCGCTTAATTTGCCGCTCAGACTCTCAGCGTAACTTGTTAAAATTAACTTCCGTTTGGCACGTGAGGTTGCGACAAACAAAAGACGTAGTTTCTCGTCATCGCCGTTCTTGTTTATTAAGACGTGCGCTAAATTGAGTGGCAAAATAATACTCGAAGAACCATCGCTTTTTTTACGCCCCCACTTGCTATCGATGCAATTGATTAGAATAACAGTATCAAATTCCTGACCTTTCGCGCTGTGGGCGGTCATTAAATTGACTGCTTCCTCGCCTTCCCTAAAGGGAGAGTTATCGATGATATCAATCTTGGCGTTTAGATAATCATCACAAAATGCAACAAATTCGTTTAAGTCTAATGACTGCTCGCTAGAGTCTTTGGCTTTTGCAATAAGAGTCGATAACTGACCAAGTAGTTGCCAGGAAGCGACCTTAAAGTTACCCGGCTCAGTTTTTAGCTCTGAAAAGTAATAACTAAAGAACGGACTAGTCATTGCTTTAAGATCTGGTTCGTTTAGCCCTAACTCAAGGTTTCCAATAAGGTAGTTAAGCATTAAATCAAATGGGGTGCTGGCTGCGATTTGATTAAGGCGCATGAAAAATAAGGCTAGCGGCTTGGTCTGTAAGTTTGCTCTTAGTAAATCGAGCCACGCTACTTTTGTTTTATGGGCTTGATGCGCTATTTCCCAGATGAGCGTAGTGGGGACTTGCCAGTAGGCATGACTTAAGACTTCGGGCCAGAGCTCATTGGCCTTAAAAGGATCATTTAAATTAACGGCTAAGCGCGCCGCAGCTAGCAGTTCGTTAATATGGCGGTCTGCTAAGATGTTGTTCTTCTGCGCATAATTAACGCCAATCCCCCGTTCGTGCAAGTAAGGGATTAAATCAACTAACTCTTGATGTCTTGAGGCAAAAACGGCAATCGCGCTAGGACTGGTTTGATGGTCCTTAATCTGCTGCGCGATATAGTCACTAACCCAGGCAAGCTGCGTGACGTCGTAGGGTAGCTCAACTCGCATAATAACTTCAGCATCTTGATCCCTAACGGCTGAAACTTGTTCTTTGTTGGTAAGATTTAGCCGGTCGTTAATTTGGGAGCGGGTGTTATCGCTAAGCGTGATGATGCCGGTAGTTGAGCGGTAATTTTGTGTTAAGTTAATTAGCTTAACGTCGCGGTAGAGGTTATAGAAGCGTTCCATGTGTGAGTAGTGCGCACCTTGAAAACTATAAATTGCCTGATCATCGTCGCCAACGGCTAAGATATTGGGTCGATTTTCATTCACGGGATGATTAGCTAAGAGCTCAACTAGTTTAAGCTGAGCCTCGTTCGTGTCCTGGAACTCATCGAGTTGAATGTATAAGTAACGCTCTTGCAGGGTTTCTAATAAATCCGGGTTGTCCTCTAGTCCTTTGATGGCGAGCATAATCATGTCGTCGTAGTCATAAAGGCCTTTGGTTATTAGTAACTGGTTGTAGTGTCGGTAGGCGTCGCTTAGGGCTTGTTGTTTGTGAATGATGCGATCACTCACTACGAGAAAATGACCGTAACCATCTTTTGCAAGCCACTTGTTTTTCCAGCGCGTTAAGGGTTGGGTCGCATTTTCTTCTTGAGCAAGGGAGAGAGCGTCGGCTAGCTCTTCCAGCCAGAGAGCGCCTAAAGGCACAATGTTTGCAATTTTGCTCTTAGGTAAGTTAGCCGAACCGGCATAGATTTGCTCAAATAAAACAATTTTTGACTTAGACATTACAAAGCCGGGCTTTAGAATGTCACCGACTAATTTATTTGCCGCAGTCATAAAAGCCTGATTAGCGCTTAGTATCTGATCGAGCAAATCAGGAGTAATAAGAGCTTTTTTATAGCCACTAATAAGGGATTTTAAGTCCTTAAGGTAGTACTCATTTTTAAGTGGGTTAGAAAATGGTAGCTCTTTTTGCACCGCCCGCATTAACTTATCTAGCTCCAGCGCATCAATTGGTTTAGCAGCAAGCGTTTGGCTATTAAAGCGTTCCGGATAGGTCGATATTAAGTTGCTGCCAAAACTATGGTAGGTAGAAACCGTAACGTCGCGCGAAGGCGTGCCAATTAGAGAGGCCAGACGTTGTTTCATGGCCCGAGTTGCTGAGTCGCTAAATGTTAGGCAGAGGATATTTTCAGGACTAGCATCTGTTTGCTCAAGGATGCGCCCGACGCGGGTTGCTAAAAGCTGCGTTTTGCCGGTGCCTGGGCCGGCAATCACGAGCAGCGGTCCATCCAACTCGTTTACAGCCTCTAACTGATCTGGATTTAATTCTTTATAAGCCTGCGCATACAAGCTGGTGTTTAATTCACTCATCTCTAGCTAGTATAGCGCTGTTAGTTGCTATTGTGTTGGGCGCAGATAGCACAAGGCACGGCTTCAGTTGAGCTATAGCTAAACCATTGCGGTAGAGATTTGCGCCATGGTTCAAAATCATGAAAGGCGTGGGCGTCCGCAGCTTGCCTGAGCACCCAGCCGAGCCAGCCGTAAATACGTAACTTGCCCCAGGATATAGCCGCCCAGCCTTCACTGGTCGGAATAACGGTAATTGGTTGTTTCGGGACATAGCTTTTAAATTTGCGTCC
Source organism: bacterium (assembly GCA_021790875.1). GTDB lineage: Bacteria > Patescibacteriota > Saccharimonadia > Saccharimonadales > UBA4665 > JAJZWH01. Next base: position 38,775 of record JAJYFN010000001.1, read on the forward strand.
ACGTGCTCGGCGCTTAAGGTTGTTGGTTAAAAACTTAGCGTCATAAATTGCGGTTTGAGCCATGCCACTATAAGGAGTATTGGCGTTATCGCCGAGGACGAATATATCTGGCTCAGCTTGGAGATAAACGTCTGTCGCCACTTTATGATTAGCGCTTAGGAAGAAGTTATTAGCGCTAAAGAAAGGGTTATTGGCAGTACCGGCGGTCCAAATAACGGTATGACTTTGAATTGGCTTGTTATTAACCAGTAGGTCATTAGCGCTCTCGCCTTCGACAGCATCACCAAGGTAAAGCCTGATGCCTTGGAGTCTTAGTTGGCGTTTAATGCGGCGGCTCATGTCGGGGGGCATTTTGGGCAGTATTCGTTTGGCGGCTTCAACTAGGTCAATATGAATAGGTCGGTTCTCAAGCCCATGCCAGTAGATAATGCGTTTGAGATAAGACTGTAAGGAGCCGGCAAGCTCGGTACCGGTCGGTCCAGCGCCAACAATAACGTAGTTTAAGTCTGGTTTATGGTTACTAACGAGTTGGGCGTGGAGGTGGGCTTTTAAGCGTTCAACTTCGTCAATGCTTTTTACGCTAAAGGAAAGCTCAGCTAGCCCAGGAATATTAAAGTAGTTAGTGACTTGGCCGAGAGCTAAAACCAAAGTATTGTAGTCAAAGTTCTTGCCGTCTTGAGTCGTAATAACTTTAGCTTTGCGGTTAAGGCTGTCAGCCTTAGCAATGCTTAAATTGATATTGCTATTCTCGAAAATTGTTTTAAGCGGAATTGAAGCGTTAACGCGTGCACCACCAGTCGCCACATGATAAAGCGTCGGGTAGTAAGTAAAGTGGTCGTTGTCAGAAAGTAGGGTTACGCTAAAGCGATCATCTTTGCCTAATTCAAGGGCTGTTTTTATGCCCGCAAAACCACCACCCACAATTAGAACTTTTTCTTTTACCATAGCTCCAGATATTATACCCTATTAGCATTAACATCTTGCCCAAGATTAGATTTAGGCTTATGCTTTAATATTGGAAGCATGAACAAAAATATAGCTGAACTGATCAAGGCGAGTAAGTTTAAAGGGGACATTGACAATTCTGCCCCAACCATCGACAAGTATAGCCATGATGCGTCAATGTTTGAGATTAAGCCGAAGCTCGTGGTCTACCCTAAGGACGCACGTGACGTTGAGGAGCTAGTGAGGTTAGTTAGTGCCAACAAGCATGAAGATAAAACACTGTCTCTAACTGGTCGCTCAGCTGGCACGGATATGGCCGGCGGTGCCATAAATGACTCAATCATTGTCGATTTTCAGCGTTACTTTAACAAGATTGAAAGTGTTTCTAAGTCTTCTGCTCAAGCTCAGCCGGGCGTATTTTACCGTGATTTTGAGGCTCACACCCTAAAGTATAAGGCGCTGATGCCAACTTATCCGGCGTCACGCGATCTTGCTGCGATTGGGGGCATGGTTGCTAATAATTCCGGGGGTGAGAAGTCCTTAGAATTCGGTAAAACCAAAGATTTCATTGAAGAGCTTAGAGTCGTCTTTGCGGATGGAGTTGAGCGCAGCGTTAAAGCGATTAATAAGGCCGAACTAGATAAGAAGATGTCTCAAGGAGACTATGAAGGCCAGATTTACAAACAAGTTTATGAGTTGTGCGAACGCCACTATGATCTTATTAAAGCGGCCAAACCGAAAGTCAGCAAAAACTCGATGGGCTACACTCTATGGGAAGTTTGGGACCGTGAAAGTGGCGTGTTCGACTTAACTAAACTGATTGTTGGTAGCGAAGGAACGCTCGGGCTAGTAACAGATATTACTTTTCGTTTGGTGCCAGCTATGCCCCACTCCGGCTTACTGGTTTTATTTCTAAAAGATATTGATGATTTAGGCGAGCTAATCCCTACCATTTTGGCGCATAAGCCAGCAACGCTTGAGAGTTTTGACGATCAAACGCTTTGGTTATCGATTCGTTTCATGCCGAGCTTTCTAAAGCTACTCGGTCTACCCCGCTTCATTAAGTTAATATTTAATTTAATTCCGGATGGTTTGCAGTTGCTACGTGGCATCCCTAAGCTCATTGTGATGGTCGAGTTTAACGCTGAAACTGAAGCCGAAGTTAGGTCCCGGATTCGCAACCTGCATCAAGAACTCAAAGGCAGGCGAGTGCGTTACGAGATTAATGGCATTGAAGAAGATCCGACTGAAGGTAAAAGCGAGAAGTTCTGGGTGATGCGCAGGCAAAGCTTTAATTTATTACGCTCTAAAGTGAAAGATAAGCACACAGCACCTTTTATTGATGACTTAGTTGTTAACCCAGAGTATCTAGTCGACTTCCTACCAAAGATTAGAAAAATAATATCCAAGTACAAATTGTTTGCTACCATTGCCGGTCATTTAGGTGACGGTAATTTCCATATTATACCGCTCATGAAGTTAGAGAATAAATCTGAACGAGATATTCTACTACCCGCCATGAAGGAAGTAAATGAGCTAGTGCTAAGTTACCACGGGTCGCTTTCAGGTGAGCACAATGATGGTTTAGTGCGTGGCCCTTGGCTCGGTAAACAGTTTGGCTCAGAAATGTTGAAACTTTTTAAGGATGTAAAGCATATTTTCGACCCCGAGAATATCTTTAATCCACACAAGAAGTCAGACTCGGACTGGGGCTACAGTTTTTCGCATATCCGCGAACATTTTTAAGACAGGGCCATTTAATTTGTTTTTTTTGGATAATTCAGGGTGACCTATTAGATAAACGAAAGTGGGTAATTCAAAAGATTATTGACCGGCATTAAATTCTATTTTGTACGCTAGCAAGCCGCTAACACTTAAGCAAGCGCTTTGTATGTTTGGCGCGGAATCGATTAGACTAGCATTACTTGAGCGTTAGCTTTATGTTAAGATAGCCATATAGTTTAGGGGCCAATGCGCAAAACTAAAATCTGGTTGGGGGTAGGTCTAGCACTAGTAGCCATAGTGGTAGTTACAGCTGTTTATCTTTCTGGGGTTAATATCCCAGTGCTTGAACCGAAAGGCCCAATTGCGGATCAAGAGTTTAGATTGCTACTACTTATCACTGGGGCGATGTTAATTGTTGTTATTCCAGTCTTTATATTGCTTGGCTATATTGTGTGGCACTACCGTGAGGGCAATCCAAAGCGTGGGAAATATATGCCCAATTGGGAGCATAGTCGCTGGCTAGAAGGTTTATGGTGGGTCATACCGACAATATTAATTGCGATTGTGTCAGTCATTACTTGGCGGGCAACGTATCAGCTGAATCCTTATCGGCCAATTGCTTCAAACTATCAGGCATTGAAGGTTCAAGTTATTGCACTGGATTGGAAGTGGCTATTCATCTATCCAAGCCTTAATATAGCCAGCGTTAATATGATGGAGTTCCCTCTTAAAGTCCCGCTCCATCTATATCTTACTAGCGATGCTCCAATGAACTCTTTTTGGTTGCCACAACTATCGGGTCAAATATTTGCCATGGCTGGTATGCAGACCCAGTTATACCTCTCGGCAGATCAAGTCGGGACTTACTACGGACGCTCCGCTAATATAAGTGGCGCTGGCTTTGCTTCGATGCAGTTTAGTGCAAAAAGCGTCAGTCAGGCTAGTTTTCAGGCTTGGGTTAAGAATGTAAGAAAATATGCACCTAAACTTGATCTTGCAACCTATAACCAACTGCGGGCACCGTTTAGTGATAAGGTGCATTACTATTCACTAGCCTACCCATGTATATTTAACGAAGTAATTAATAGTTATATGGCGCCTGCTAATGCCATGATGGCAGGAAAATAAATGAATCATTCATTTATTTATTTCGGCGGTCTACTAGGTAAACTCTCCCTAAAGCAACTGCCTCATGATCCACTAACCATTATTGGCGCTGTGATGTTAATTATGGTGCCAATTACTGCTGCTATTGTTTTAACGCTTACTAAGCGTTGGAAGTGGCTTTACCGGGAATGGTTAACCACTCAAGATCATAAGAAAATTGGCATGATGTACATTATTGTGGCTATTTTAATGGGGCTTAGGGGTCTAGCTGATGTCGTCATGATACGCACTCAGCAAGCCGTTGCTAGCGGTCATGCGCATGGAATTCTATCCGCCTCGCACTTTCAGCAAATCGTTAGTGCGCACGGTACAATTATGATTTTCTTTGTCGCGATGGGCCTAATGTTTGGTCTCATAAATTTAATCGTACCCTTACAGATTGGCTCACGTGATGTTGCCTTTCCGTTTTTGAATGCTACTGGCTTTTGGTTGTTTTTTGCCGGTATGGCCTTAGTTAATGTTTCACTCTTAATTGGCGACTTCTCGGCTACTGGCTGGTTAGCATATCCACCCTTGTCCGAACTGAAGTACAGCCCGACGGTTGGTGTGGATTATTGGATTTGGAGTTTAGAAATTGCTGGGATCGGTAGTTTACTGGCTGGTATTAACTTTATCGTGACCATTTTAAAGAACCGGGTTCGGGGCATGAAGCTGATGCTAATGCCCCTGTTTAGCTGGAGTGTACTTGGATCAATGTTTCTTGTTGCCTTCGCTTTCCCAATACTAACTGTAACCCTAACGCTTCTAGCCCTGGATCGTAGTTTTGGTATGCACTTTTTTACGGCTGGCGGTGGTGGCAACATGATGATGTATGTGAATTTAATTTGGGCGTGGGGACACCCTGAGGTTTACATTTTAGTTCTGCCGGCCTTTGGAGTTTATTCAGAGATTGTCGCAACCTTCTCACGTAAACGTTTGTTTGGTTATAGCTCAATGGTTTACGCCATTTGGGCAATTGTTATCTTGTCGTTTATCGTCTGGTTGCATCACTTCTTTACAATGGGGGCAGCACCAGATGTTAATGCCTTCTTCGGCATTATGACGATGATTATTGCGGTACCGACTGGAGTTAAACTATTTAACTGGCTGTTTACGATGTACCGGGGTAAGTTAAACCTTAAGACGCCGATGTTATGGTTTATTGCTTTTGTCGTAGTCTTTACGATTGGCGGTATGGCGGGAGTCTTAATGGCTGTACCACCGCTCGATTTTCAATTCCATAATTCCCTGTTCTTAGTAGCGCACTTCCATATGATGATCGTTTCCGGAGTCTTGTTTGGCTACTTTGCGGCGATTACTTACTGGTTTCCAAAATTCTTTAATTTTAAATTAAATGAACGTTTTGGTCGCTACGCCTTTTGGTCCTGGCTAATTGGTTTCTTGCTCGCTTTTGTACCGCTATATATTCTTGGTTTTATGGGTGCTACCCGCAGACTCGACCACTACAGCGCAAGTCTTGGTTGGCAGCCACTATTTATTGTCGCTGGTATTGGCGTGGTCTTTATTATTGCTGGTGTATTATTCCAGTTCGCTCAACTAGCGGTTAGTATCTGGCAAAGGAATACCAATCGGTCCGGTAGCGATCCATGGGGTGGTCGAACTCTCGAGTGGTCCTTACCTTCACCGCCACCGATTTATAACTTTGCCCGCTTACCTCTTGTTAGCACTAGAGACGCCTTCTATGCTGCAAAGCGAGCTAAAGTTGTTTCTACTCAACCCTATGAAGCAATTGAAATTCCACGGAACACTCCGCTTGGACTAATCATTGCGTCTGGGGCTTTTTTGTTTGGCTTTGCCTTTGTCTGGCATATCTGGTGGCTAGTTATTGTCGGCTTAGTTATCTCAATTGTTGCCATTATTTATCGCTCACTTGATCCGCATCCGACTATTACTATTTCAGCATCTGAAGTTGAGCGCATTGAGCGTAGCTATAAGACGGAAGTGGCGGCCTAAGAAAATGACAGATATGACGCTTACTAAGAGTAAACGACAGACTGAACAGCTTGAGCAAACTAATACGGCGGTACTTGGTTTTTGGCTCTACCTCATGACAGACTGTGTCTTATTTGCAAGCTTGTTTGCGACGTTTGTAGTACTCAGACACAATACTTTCGGTGGACCAAGCGGTGCGCAGTTATTTAGCCTGCCCTATGTACTGCTCGAAACGCTGGTGCTACTTAGTAGTAGCTTTACTAATGGGCTGGCTTTACTCAGTGCGCAGCGCAAACAGGTGCGTCCAACTCTAATCTGGCTTGGGGTAACCTTTATGCTTGGCGCAACTTTCTTAGGGTTAGAGTTGAGTGAATTTCATAAGTTTGTTGCGATGGGTGACTCCTGGCGCCGCAGTGGCTTTTTATCTGCCTATTACACCCTAGTTGGTACACACGGTGCTCATATTTCGGTTGGGCTGATCTGGATGGTTGTTATGGCACTATATATTTATAAGCATGGTTTGGGACGATTAAGCTTAAAGAGACTTAGAATGCTTAGTTTGTTCTGGCACTTCTTAGATGTAGTCTGGATCTTTATCTTTACAATTGTTTATCTATTTGGAGCCCTACACGCATGAACCCTAAATACCACCTTAGTAGCGCTAGTTCGCAAGAGGCCGATATGTTGCACTCGCCTCAAGCTCAGCATTTAACCTCGCTGAAGCACTACGTCATTGGCTTTATAGGCTCCTTAATCCTAACGCTCAGTGCTTACTTTTTAAGCGTTAACTATGTCGGTAATCACAATTTACTTTTAATTGGTTTAGCTATCCTGGCCTTTGCGCAATTTATCTTGCAATTGTTCTACTTCTTGCACGTTGGGCACGAATTCCCACCACGCTTGAAACTAATGCTCACTTGCTTCATGATTTTAGTAGTTACCATCTTAGTCGGGGGATCGCTTTGGATTATGTTTAGTTTAAATAACCGCGTCATGCCTTCAACGCAACAAATGGTTAAATATATGAACTCACAGAATAGTCTATAGGAATGGATAGTCTTAAAAAGTATTACCGTTTAGCTAAACCAGGTATGGTTTACGGCAATTTATTAACTGCCGGGGCTGGTTATTTCCTAGCGTCCAGACTGCATCTTAGATTAGCTTCATTTCTAGCCATGGTAGTTGGCGTGGCACTGCTTATGGGCGCGGCCTGTGCTTTTAATAACGTAATTGATCGCGACATTGATATTTTAATGCAGCGCACTAAGTCTCGTCCTTCAGCCGTTGGTACCATTAGTTTTAGATCAGGAATGACATTTGTTTTTGTTCTTGTTCTTACTGCTTCACTACTGCTTCTTCTTGGCGTCAATTTTTTAACATTTGTGATTGGGGCTGTTGGCTTCATTGATTACGCGCTAGTCTATACATTTTTAAAACGTAAGACACGTTACTCGACTTTAATTGGTAGTATTGCGGGGGCAACGCCTATTATTGGTGGCTATACGGCTTATGCCGGGCATATTACTTTTAGTGCTCTAATTGCTGGGCTAATGATGTTGTTCTGGCAGATGCCTCATTTCTATGCCCTTGCGCTCTACCGTGAGAAGGACTACAAAAAAGCACGCATTCCCTTACTACCAATTGTTAAAGGTCACCGCTCTACCCTGCGTGAGATGATTTTCTATAACGTACTCTTTTCTATCGCAGTCTTTGGGCTTTACTTTAATGCCAAGCTCGGTTGGGCTTACTTGTTAATTTTAGGTGGTGCTTCGCTTGCCTGGCTGGGGTATAACCTCAAAGGTACGCTTAAGTCAGTTGATTTAACGAGTTGGGCGAAACAGAGCTTTCTCTATTCGCTCGCATTAGTTGTTCTAATGTCTTTAATGGTTGCCCTGCGCTAGGGAAAGTCGACTCTTACAATCGTGCCTTGTTTTGGTGTGCTAGTAATAATGATGTTTGCTTTATGAATGTCCGTAATAAGTTTGGCGATGGAGAGTCCAAGACCAAAGCCGCCGTCCTTGCTGCGTGCAGCATCGGCGCGGTAAAAACGATCAAAGATGTGCTCTAAGTGCTCAGGCTTAATGCCAATCCCTTTGTCTTTAATGCTGAGCGAAGTGACGTTATTGCTGGATTTTTCAATGCTGAGCGTGACGGGTGTTTGCTTGGGGCTATATTTTACGGCGTTGTCTAAGAAGATAACTATTAGCTGAACGAGACTATCGCGGTCGCCTTTAATAAAGACATTCGTGTTTTTAGCCTGCTCAAGCTTAATTTTAATATTTTTTGCTGCAGCTTGGGGCTTTAATTGGTCAATTGCTTCTTTAGCTAGCTGCCTGAGGTCTAATTGGGTAAATTGGCGCTGGACTTCCCCAGCTTCTAATAGTGAGAGCTTCATTAAGTTATTAATTAGGTTTTCTAACTTAGCTGCTTCTTCAATGTTGCTGTTAATAACCCGTTTAAGTTCCTTAGGGGTTGCTTGGTCGTCCATTAAGGCGACTTCTGACTCCATGCGTAAAGCCGTTAGTGGTGTGCGTAACTCATGGCTGACATCCGCCACGAAGCGTTTTTGTTGTTCGTGAGTTTCCTCAATTGGTTTAAGTGATTCCCGAGCTAAGACATAACTAATTAGTCCGCCGGCCACTAGTACTACAAGGTTAGTTAAGATTAGCTGGTCTAGTAGGTGGGTCCTTCCGGCAATCAGTGAGCGTGGATCAGGCTGAGCGTATGGAGTGCCATTAAAAATTGGGAAAGCAATTGATAATTCCTGCGACTCACGGCTAAGACCAAAAACCAAATTGTTAGAACCTACCCGGTAAACGACGGTTGAAAACAAGAGACTAATTACCATTAAGACACCGAGGTAGGACAGGGTTAACTTAAAGGTGGCGCTCTTAAACATTACTAGTGACTTAGTTTATAGCCAAAACCACGCACCGTATTAATTAACTGCGGTCTTTCTGGGAAAATGCGGTCAATCTTAGCTCTTAAGTAGCCAATATATACTTCTACAGTGTTTGGCATCACTACTGTATCTTCGTTCCAGACATGATTAATAATCATATCTTTAGTTAAGATTTGCTCGGCGTGGCGCATGAAGTACTCAAGCAGCGCGAACTCTTTATTGGATAGCTTAATCGATTTGCTAGCGCGCGCTACTTCATACTTAGCTGGATCGAGCGTTAAATCGTCATATTTTAATACGGGTGAATTGACGACTGGCGGACGACGCATTAAAGCTTGCATCCTGGCAACTAGCTCAGAAAAGGAGAACGGTTTAACTAAGTAGTCATCAACTCCAGCATTTAAGCCTTCAACCTTATCGGCAATGCTACCCCGGGCAGTCAGGATGAGGATAGGTGCTTTTTGACCTTCGGCTCTGGCCTGACGGGCGATATCTAGACCATCTTTACTGCCAGGAAGCATCCGGTCTAGGATAATAATGTCGTAATCTGGATCAACAGCATAGCTTAGTCCGGTATCACTATCTGCTACCGTATCGACGGCGTAGCCTTTAAGTTCCAGTCCGCGCTTAACGGCATTGGCGATTTTTTCTTCATCTTCGACTAATAAAACGCGCATAAATTCTTTCGTTTTTGAACTAGATTAAATAAATTATCTCATCAACTCTCTCTGATAAGTATATGCCAATGCTTGAAAATTAGCTGTATGAGTTGTCTGATTTAGTTTCTGACTGGGTAGCTCCGCTAAAGCGATCCTTAGCGTGCGTCACTAGCATGATTACAAATAAGCCAACAATAAAGATTAAAAAGACGCCACGGTCAATAACGTTAGCAGCCAAGATTTGGGCGTTACTAAAGCCATGCAAGCGGTGTGCAATCGCTAAGAAAGCTTCTCGAAAACCAATTGCTCCTGGTGTTAAGGCTACGAAGAGAGAAAAGTTAGCTGCACCGGTATAGCTAATTGCTCGAAGCGGATTAATGCTACCGCTGACTTCTCTAAGTTCAATAAAGTAAATGATTGCCTGCAGCGCTATCTGGGCGAGGGTGAATAAAATTAAGCGGATGATCTTCTCACGACTTAGGTCGAGCTTAATTAGTTTACGTTGACGTGCGAAGTGTTTACCAGCCAGACGCAGTACCAGGTAAGAAACGATTACGACTGTTGCGACTCCGGGCAGAATAAGTAGGATATAGTGTCCGGTTGCGAACAAGATAATGCTACTTAGAACGGCATAGATTGCGAAGTAGATGAGTGTAGACATAATATAGCTCGATACTGCTACATGATGTTTGCGTTTAACGTAAGCAGCGCGCACGCCAATACCACTCTGTAGGGGCATAAAGAAATTAGTTAGGGTTGAGTAAATGGAGAGTAATAAGTTTTCTTTAGGTTTTAGTGGTTTCGCGCTGAGTGAGAGAATAGCGTTATAGATGCCCATTAAGATTAATAGCATGATGCCGTAACCAAATAGGAGCAAAAGTATCAGCCAGGGATTGAGATGCTTAAGCTCGTTTAGAACGGCCGTATTTTCATGAATGTAGTTTGCAAACAAGCCAAGGATTAAGGCAAGGACTGCATAAATAACAATTGTTTTTACCTGTTTGCTAAAACGCATACTCAACTACTATACCTTAGATAGTTTAGCTAAGCCTTAGAGTTATCTGTTGCCGTGCGCTTAAGGTGCTGTAGCTATCGCAATAGTGGCAGTGTACACTTAAATTAGGCCTATGGTTGATGCGTACGCAAAGACAATGGCGAACTTTGTTAACAAGTTCCCAACAAGAACCTTTCTCAAGGGCGAAATTATTATATTTCAGGGTGAGGCTCCAAGAGCGGCGTTTATTATTAAAAGTGGCATCGTTAAGGCTTACAACTTAAGCATTCACGGTGACGAGAAGCCGATTGGCTTTTATAGCGATGGCGAAAGTTTTCCAGGCAGTTGGATCTACGATAAAGTACCAAGTTCGGTTTACTACTATGAGACTTATTCGAATGAATGCACTCTCTATCTCGTGCCGCGTGAAGAATTTGTTGCTTTTGTGCGTACCCACCCCTTCATGATGCTAGCTGAGCTAGACCATTACATAGATAGCTCACTTAGTTTGTCGATGCAGTTAAATGCCCTGCAACACTCAAAAGCAAGTGAAAAGTTAATGTATACCCTGCACTACCTCGCTCTCACTAGAGGGCGAACTATTCAGCCTCGGCAGCGCGAAATTACGCTGCAACTTACTCATCAGGATTTTGCTAATTTAACTGGCCTGACGCGCGAAACAGCTGCCACTGAACTTAATAAGTTGAAGCGCTTAGGGGTCATTAATTACGGTAAGAATATACCCTACATCGTAGATCTGCAGAAGTTACACGCCATCTTAAATGACCAATATATTGCGGAGTTAGAAAATAGCTCCTCGAATCGTTAAAGGCTGGCAGCTACTCGGGTTTTTTCTTTAAGGGTTTCGTTTATAACCTTGTTTAAGTTCTGAGGGGCCGTCCAGGATTTGATGATGCAGCGAGTGGCGCCCAGTTTATAGGCCTTATTAACTTCGGGTGAGTTCTCCATGTTAGTAAAGATGAGTACCTTTACTTTTGGATGACGTTCAAGCTCGTAGTGCTCAAGGAGCTCAATGCCACCCATGATCGGCATTAGTAAATCAAGCAGGATTAAATCTGGTTTGTAGTCTTTTAAGATTTCTAAGGCTTCAACGCCGTTAAAAGCAGTTTTAACATGATGTTTAGCGCTCTCTAAGATAATCTTATAGGCTGCGTTTAAGTCTTTATCGTCCTCAACTATTAGTATGTTTGCCATTTGTTTACTAATTCATCCCTTCATACCAAATTATGCCATAAGCCTGACTCATTTGGCTGTCACATTCTTAACTTTAGGTTTAGCTTTCGTTTTCAGCGCACTGCTTAATTCAACTGTTAAGGGCAGAGACAGATAAAAAGTGGTGCCTTTATCTTCTTCGCTTTCAAACCAAACTTCGCCGTCCAACTCATTAATTAAACCCTTAACTAGATAGAGACCTAAGCCCGTGCCGGAAGTTTCCTGACGAATTACATTCTCAGCCCGGAAAAACTTACTAAAGACATTAGAGCGCGACTCAGAAGGTATGCCAACACCAGTATCCTCAACAATAATAATTAATTGATTGGCTTTTACTTCGGAGCTGAGCTTTACTGTACCCCCTTCGGGGGTGTACTTAATTGCGTTAGATACTAAGTTGCCAATTATTTCTTTTAAGATCACTTCGTCTGAAATTAACTTAACGTGCGCTGGTGGGTAGTTAACAATTAAATTTATCGATTTTTCGCTAGAGGAAAGCTGATGTTCTTCAATCACGGCGTCAAATAATTTAGGCAGTGCTAGAACTTTGCGCTCTGAGATCACGCTGCCGTTTTCGATCCGCGAGATATTAAGCAGAGTCGATACAGTGTCGTTCATGCGGTTTGCAGCCGCTACAATCGTCTTGAGCGACTTAGTTTGAGCTTTAGTCATCTTGCCCATATAACCATCAAGTAACATGTGGGCGTAGGTTTTAATTGCCGAGAGGGGTGTTCTTAACTGGTGCGACGCCAAAGAGATAAAATCGCTCTTCATTTTGTCGATTTCGTACTCCGCACCAATGTCCCTAAAGATCTGAATACAGCCCGCCGTGACGTCTTTAACCATAATTGGCGAGATGGTAATTGCTAGACGGACAAGACTGCCATTTTTGTGGCGGTAGATGACATGCTCGGAGAGTATTTGGCCAGACACAAAAGCGCGCGTGATGGGCCGATCAATGAGCGGAATTTGGATTCCGTTTTCATCAAAGGACGTAAATAGTTCTGGGAACCAACGCCCAATCACCTCTTCGGCAGGATAACCAAGTAGCTTAACAGCAACTGGATTAATGCGCGTTACATTGCCGTGTTCATCTGTCGTAATGGCACCGTCACCGATGCTATCAATAAGGACATCAGTTATTATCTGTTGGCTTACAAGTTCGTGCGCGTCATTCCCTTTCATCAAGACCATTATACGATTGAGCGATTTGACCTCTGTGCATAAATTCTTACTGTCTGTCATAATGCTAGTGGTTTGATAACACAATGGCTGACTTAAATCATCACTTAACAATCTCCTGGCGCTCTAAGTCTGTAAAACGCTCTGCCGTGCTGATGTTATTAGGTCTTGTACTTTTATATGGGGTTATACCAAATCTACATTCTCTCTTTGGACTTGAGCTACATTTGCGCTTACCAAAAGCACCAGCCTATCTAATTGCAGCTATCCTAAGCTATTATCTAACCTTTATTTTCTCAAGTCTCAGCTATCGCTTCTTAGCAATTAAAAAACTACGCTTAGGCCAAGTTTGGTTAGTTCAACTTGCGAGTGCACCGCTTAATTTATTGCTACCAGCTGGTATCGGCGGGATTAGTATTAATTATCTATTCTTACGTACTAAACAGTTCTCGCAAACTATTTCTGGTTTAGTGATTGCGTTTAATAATGCGCTAGGCATTGCTGGCAATGTTTCGCTCCTTTTGCTTTGGTTATTACTTTTTGGCGTGAATAGTAGTTTGTTGCATGCTTATCGGCAACATGAAAGCTTAATTATACTGGTCCTGCTTTTAGTGTTACTTGGTCTATTGATCCTGATTTTATTCTTAAATAGTGCGCAGGTTCTTGCTCGCCATGTGCGCCAAAACTTAACTAAGGCTTTAAAGCTCTACCAACACTCTAGTCGCTGGTTGCGCGTCATTGGCGCTTATAGTTGCGCCATAGCTCAAGCCATTGTGACGGCACTGGCTTTTTGGCTGACGCTCAAAGCCTTTCGGATTAACTTAGCCTACCCGATCACCTTCTTAATTTATTCTCTAAGCGTCTTAGTTGGTGGCTTCTTCCCTACCCCAGGCGGCTTAGGTGGCGTAGAGGCTAGTTTAGTGGCTGGGATCGTTGCTGTGCATGGCTCGGATACTTCGCTCGCTCTAAGTGCCGTTTTAGGTTACCGCGCAATTAGCTACTGGTTGCCGGCATTTACTGGCGGTTTTGCACTCTTTTTGGTGCGCCGGTTACGCTTAATAAAGTGGCGTTAAGATTTTTACTTGTCTATAGCTAAGACTTGAGCATATGATTGGATATAGCCACAAGGGGCGAGATTGATGGCGGAGCTTGTTGCAGTACTCTTTCTCATCATAATTTTGCTTAGTGTTGCTGTGTTTATTTATCGCTTGTACCTTACCCAAAAGCTAAAACTGGTTAGCTTAGAAGTTAAACTGCCGGCTTTTAACGCGGCGGATCGTAAGTTAAGTAGTATCAGTCTAGTAAGCGTTTACCCGCTAATTAGTGAAATAGTTAATCAGCCTAACTGGTTGGCGCTTAAGCCTCAATTTGAGCTCGAAGTTATTTTTAATCTTAAGCATGGCACTAGCTTCTTTATTAATCTGCCCCTTAAGTACGCGGAAGTGGTTAGAAATCAGCTCTTAGCAATATCGCCACGACTTGAGGTTTCTAACGCTACTGAGCTTAAGGCATTAAAACTTAAGCCCCAATATGTTACAAACTTAACGTATTGGCATGCGGGACCAAAATTTGCGGACGTTACTCACGAGAAAAGTTTAATTAGTGATTTGGCTGCAAACTTACACGAGCTTGACCAAAATGAACTTGTCGCGCTGCGCCTTGGTATTAATCCAGAGCCCACGCGGCTACCACTTAAGGTTCTAAAGCTAGTCTTAGGGTCTATAAGAGCTGGGCTAAGGTTAATACTAGAGTTAGCTGAAACCGACGCACGACGCTCAAGCGAGCGTAGCTATAACCGCCGTGTAATGCAGCGCAGTAGATCGATTAAAAACCCAGATACTTCGTTAAGAGTTAGCGTTACGACCTTAGTTGCTACTAAAACAAAGGCCAGAAGCGAGACTTTAAATTTAGCTCTTCTGGCGGCGGCCTTAGTTAACGGCTTAGTTAAATATCCTTCCTTGTTTCAACGCCGCGCCGTGGCGCGTTATCTAGGTCATAACAAAGCTTATCTGCACCATTTTCGCGTCACAGCCGATGCCTTGCCACATCTCTTTAACTTCCCTCCGGCTGGCGGTATTTGGGAAGAGCATGCCAAATTAAATATGAGTCTTATGCTAAGAGCTGGTCTTGATGCTAATAAGACAAAGGCTTTAGTTTTAGGGATAAACGGAGCGAGTGCAGTTGGTTTAAGTAGTAAAGAGCGCCAGACGCACACTTTAATCATTGGCGGTACTGGTATGGGAAAGTCAACGCTACTTGGCTATAGCTTCATTCAAGACATGGCAAATGACAAGGGCGCTTTATTAATGGACCCACATGGTGATTTAGCGCAGCAGATGCTGAGGTATGTTCCACCGCAACGCATAAATGATGTGATCTATATTGACCCAACCCAAATTCACCACCCAGTTAACCTTAATTTGCTTGAGCTACCAGCTAACCTAACAGGTGAGGCTCGAGCAATGAGTAAAGATTTTATTGCTGAGTCGATTGTCTCGATCTTTAGAAAAATCTTTTCCGAGGATGACAGTGGCGGACACCGCATTGAATATGTGTTGCGTAGTGCAATTTATACGGCGTTTAGTGTTCCAGGTGCTACCTTATTCACAATTCATAAATTATTAACTGATGATCTATATCGGGCCGGTGTCGTGGCTGGTCTAAAAGATGACGCCTTAAAGGCTTTTTGGTACGGTGAATACGCCAAGGCAGGCAGTTATCAGCGCGTCAAA
This sequence comes from bacterium, assembly GCA_021790875.1. Classification (GTDB taxonomy): domain Bacteria; phylum Patescibacteriota; class Saccharimonadia; order Saccharimonadales; family UBA4665; genus JAJZWH01. Next base: position 54,246 of record JAJYFN010000001.1, read on the forward strand.
ATGATTAGTGGTGTGACCGCAAAGTTAGGACGTTTTGAGCGTTCGGTGGTAGTTAAGCGCATGCTTGAGAACCCTTCCTCGACGCTTAATTTTGACCAGTTACTAGCAGAACGTAAAATTTTAATCTGTAATTTTGCAAAGGGCGCAATAGGTGAAGATAACGCAGTACTACTTGGGATGGTGGTACTTGCTAAACTGCAGTTAGCAGCGTTAAAGCGGGTTTTTCAGTCAAGCCAAGAGCGTACGGCTTTCTATCTCTATGTTGATGAATTTGAGTTGTTTAACGCGCCGCTTTTTACGGAGCTGATTAGTGAATCCCGTAAGTTCGGTATTTATCTAACCTTAGCGGAGCAAACCACCGCCTACCAAGACGAAAGAGAGATTAATATCTTAATGGCTAACGTCGGTAACATTATTGCCTTTCGGACGGCTGCTGAGGTCGATAAACGGCGTATCTTGCCATTATTCTCACCCTATTTAACTGGTTCAGACTTAAGTAATCTAAAACCTTATAGTTGTTATTTAAGATCAATGGGCGAGCGAGCACAGCGACCGGTTTCATTTCAAACTGTTTTATTGAAGGGCAATGGTAGTAATTCGGTAGCAGATAAAGTAATAAAACATAGTCGCCTACTCTATACCTCTCCTTACTTAGGTGATAGGCTAACGGCTAGTAAACCAAGCCGTGTGCCAATGTCAAAAACCGCCTAAGTTGGCTTTAAGGGGTGCGGTTTTGTATAATCCTAACGAGTAGTTCAGTGTTATTCCTATTAGGGCGTCGCCAAGTGGTAAGGCACCAGGTTTTGGTCCTGGCATTCGGGGGTTCGAATCCCTCCGCCCTAGCCAATGAAACATATACTTCTAAGCCTCAAAGGTTTAGATAGGGCTGCTTTAACTTAACTAGTCGTAAACACTTTTACGGTGACCGACTTTTGTCACTAGCACTACTTTAACTTGCTCCTCAATTACATATAAAATTCTATAATTGTCTTGGCGAGCTCGATATTCCTCTCGCCCCGAAAGTTTTTTTGACCATGTTGGTCTAGGATTTTCACCAAGCATCTGAATGCGCTGCATAATCTTTGCTACATCAGATCCTGGCAGTTTAATTAAGTCTTTACGAATAACACTTGGCAGTATCTGAATGTTATATGCGGCCACTGGCTTGTAGCTCTTTTAGAGCGGCCTCGTAGGAAAGAGGTGTTTCCTTTTTCTCCAGCCGATAACGTATTGTACTTATGTCTTCCATGTCTTCTGTGAGTTGAGCTTGAAGAGCCTCATTCATAAGACCTGAAATCGTCTGACCAGTTTCAGCAGCTCTTATTTTAAGTGTTCTATACATTGCTGAATCTAGATAGAGGGTAGCTTTTGTAATCATACTGCCACCATACTGTCATGCCATCATACTGTCAATAGATTAGTATCTGGTTATAAATTTAAAATCAAAAGGGTTCCATGTTTGGTTAATTTTATTGTTTGATTTATTAATATGTTAATTTTTTAACTAGATTTGACTTTAATTATAATAAATCGTAGAACTTTTATTTTAATCAGTATGGTCTTAGTTTAAAACTTAGCTACAAATTAATTATTCGGGTCGTGTAATTAATTCTAGGTTTTTTAAAACTATCATCCTAGCCATCGATTGGAGGATTTTGTCATCATTGAATTCGCACTTTACGGCGTCGATATTGAAGTCATCGTTAATTCGGATAATATCGTTTTCGCTAATAAATAAGTGTTTATCAACTTTGTCATAGATATTTGGTACTCCAGGTCGAAAGCGTGTAATGTGTGATCTAGCAATCCGCCACCCAATCTCTGTTTTAATTTCAGTTAGCTGGGTCTCACCACTGGGTAGTGTTGTGGATCGGTTTCTTAAATGCCACTGTGGGACACTATTAACTGCGCAAGTATAGGCAAAGTTACTCATGTCATAAGCAACGTTCTCGAGCTCACGAATTTCTTGAAGGGGCACCCCTTCTTCCGCTAAACGACCATAGAATGGATCCTCATAATTAGATTCAAACGATCGGTAACCGTTAACTGTCTGTTTCTCGCGCTCAAGATCGATGTACAAAGGTAGCTTACTCATTAGTATAACTATAACATAAATGTATCAAAATAAAAAATAGCGGTTATTGTTTTCTTTCCCTTGTGCTTGGTCCGCCATCTCCTTTGATATTGAAAGAGTTCTTATGCTTGCATCACGTTGTTAGGCTAGTCTATTGTTAGGTCTAGATGACAAGATTAAAAAGTACGGCACCACGTAAGTATATTCATCAGTTGAATATGAACCAACTGGAAGGTCGGATGGTGCGCTTAGATAATCAGAAAGTTGCAACGGAAATATTATTTGTCGGTGGTTTAAGCGCCAATCTTGAGTATTGGTGGGGTCTGATTCGCGCCCTTGGTGATTTCGGCAGTGTCAGTGCCCCTGATTTACCTGGCATTGGTGGCATGACAAGTTTCTATAAGATTAAAAGACGGCCCACAATCGATAGTTATGCTGATTATTTAGCGACATTTACTAAACTGCGTTATGGTAAACGTCGGATCGTCATTGTTGGCGTTGGCTTCGGCTTCGTTATTGCAACTCGTATGCTGGCTAAATACCCGGAAATTGCGCACCGTGTTAACCTCATTGTTTCGCTTGGTGGATACGCCGACGCCGAGGACTTTAAATTAGGCAGTAAGATCTTAAAGGTACATCAGTTATTAAGTTATCTGACTTCCAAAAAAATACCATCACTGGTACTTAGAAAAATACTGTATAACGATTCACTATTACGCTGGCAGTATGGCCGGCGTCTTGGTCGTAATGCCAAATCTGATGCTGCCAATGCCTTAATTATTGGCGAAGTGAGAAGATGGCAAAGTAGTGACTTAAGAACTTTTGGGGCAATTGTCGGGCAACTGGCTACTTTTACGAACTGCAATAGTGTAGTAGACGTCAAAGCCTGGCATGTTTTCTTAAATGAGAAAACGTTGATTCGCAACCGAGTTGAGCAACATTTAAGAGTTATCTTTCCTGATTTAACAATCGCTAATTCGAGTCGAAAAAATAGCTATGTCTTAAACCAAAATAAGCGTAGTGCGAGTTACTTTTTGCCAAATGAGCTCAAACAAGTCTTGCGCTCAATCTAAGCCTAAGCATTAACCATTTGCGTTTGGGGTAGTCATAAGTGATAATTAGCCTATGTTTCACTTTGGTCACAGACACAATGACGAAAAGCATCTACCTCGAGTAGAGATGACAGTTTCAAACGAGACCTTAGTTAGAGTGATCCTTATTATCTTAATTGGCATTGTCTTTTTTGAAGCTTTTCTCAAGATTAAATCTGCCGTCGTGCTACTGTTGCTCGCTTTCTTCTTAAGCTTAGTTTTAAATGGTCCAGTAAGTTGGCTGGCCAATAAATTACCAGGACGTATTAAAGGTAGTCGCTTAATTGCAACTAGTATTTCGTATATTTTAGTAATTGCCCTTTTTAGCATCTTCTTTGCCTACGTCATACCACCTTTCGTGCACCAGACGGAACGTTTTATATCGGCGGCACCTAACTTAGTTAAAGAGACTCAGAATCAACGCACAGCATTAGGTAAATTTGTGCGTATCCATCATTTGCAGGGCCAAGTAGACAACTTATCGACCCAATTGTCTAACCAATTAAAGAATATTGGTGGCATCGCTTTTAACTCCGTCATCAGGGTTGCAAAAGACGTCTTCTCATCAGTAGCTGTCTTAGCTCTAACCTTTATGATGTTAGTTGAAGGACCGCGTTGGTTAAAGGCCTTAAGGACTATATTCATTCAACGCAAGAACGACGATAAGGTTAATCGCATTGCTCACGAAATGTACCGTGTTATAAGGGGCTACGTTAATGGTCAAGTTTTACTAGCTATCATTGCCGCAGTACTCGTTGCACCATCGCTATTTATTATGGGTGTCAGTTATCCGGTTGCCTTAATGGTCATTGTCTTCATTAGTGGTCTTATCCCGATGCTTGGGCATACGATTGGCGCGGTCATTTTAACCTTCGTGGCCCTTTTCCATTCCGTCACTGCCGCTTTGGTGGTACTAATTTGGTATGTAATCTATATCAACATTGAGAATTATTTAATTGCACCGAAAATTCAGGCTAACTCTACTAAGATGTCACCACTACTTGTCTTAATTGCAATTGTCGTTGGTATTAATTTTGGCGGTTTACTAGGCGGACTAATTGCTATACCAGTTGCCGGTGTAGCTAGAGTTATAATAGTTGAGATTCTTGAGCAACAAAACCGCTTGCCGAAAGATTATTTAGACGAAACTGAGTAAGACTAGTAGAAAACTCAAGAAAGGTATTGCCAGATCGGGCCGTCGGGGCGATCAAGGACTGTAATATTTGTTTGCTCGAGTTGAGCCCTTAAGGTGTCGGCCTTAGCCCAATCCTGATCACTTCTGGCTTGTTTACGTTCGTTAATTAATTGCTTTTGCTGGTCTGAAATATCTGGCACTGACTCAAGTTTAAGCCCTAAAAGAGCATCAATTAGTTTGATGCGTTCTGTAATTTCGTCTGCTCTATAGCGGTTGCTTAGTTCAATTTGATTAAGCCAGGATTCTAGGGCAGCAAGAGCGAGCGGAGTATTTAAATCATTCTCTAGCTGTGGCAGTAACTCTAATGGTGCGAGATGTTCAGTTGCGTTGTCCTGTTGTTGGTAGCGTAGAACGGCAAAATTGCGGTAGCGGACTAAGCGCGCTTGGGCTGCCCGCATTGCATCATAGCTAAATTTACTTTGTGAGCGGTAATGTGATTCGAGCGCTAACAGCCTAAGTGTTTCGCCACTAAAGCCTTGAGCCATAATGTCTTCTAGAGTAATTGTGTTGCCAAGACTCTTAGAGATCTTCTGTTCGCTAAGCAGAATGTGATTGGTGTGGACCCAATATTTGGCAAGTGGTGCTTCGTTTAAGGCTTCAGATTGGGCTATTTCATTCGTATGATGAACTGGAATATGGTCAATCCCGCCACTATGAATATCTAGCGTCGGGCCGAGGTACTTTAAGCACATGGCGGAACACTCAATGTGCCAGCCTGGAAAGCCTTTACCCCAAGGGCTATCCCATTCCATGTCTCTTTTTTGGTCACTGGGTGAGAATTTCCATAAAGCAAAGTCGTTAGCTTGGTGTTTTTCTGGATTTACTTCTACTCTTGCGCCGGCCTGCTGTTCATCTAAATCGAGTCGCGCAAAGTCAGCGTAGCGTGGGAATTTAGCGGTATCAAAGTAAATACCATCGCTGATACGGTAAGTGTAGCCCTTGGCTTCCAGTTTTAAGATGAAGTCGATTTGTTCATTAATGTGATCGGTGGCTTTAGGAATCTGAGTTGGCGTGGTGAAGTTTAGTTTAGTCAATGAAGTAATAAAATAGTCGCCGTAAAACTGTGCAATGTCCCAAGCGTTTTTACCTTCATTTGCTGCCTTCTTGGCAAGTTTATCTTCACCTTCATCGGCATCGGATGTTAAATGGCCGACGTCAGTAATATTGATCACCCAATTTGGTTCAAAACCGGAGGCTTTAAGAGTGCGGATTAGTAAATCATAACGTATGAAGGTGAACCAGTTACCAATGTGCATGTAGTCGTAAACCGTTGGGCCACAGGTGTAGATAGTGACCTTTGGTGGCTGAAGAGCTCTAAAGTCTTCAATCTCGCGCGTTAGGGTGTTATAGAGACGTAGCATTAGTTATTACCTGCATTAAGAAGCTCGCTGGCTTTAGCAATCACTGACTTAATTAAACTATCGCTATCCTGACTGCCGTAGAGTTTAAAACCACTGGCGTAGTCGTGTCCGCCACCACCAAAGTTTTCTGCTAAGACTCCAGCAATTGGGTGACCTTGGTTGGAGCGAATCTTAGCCGTTATTTTGCCGTCACGGTAGATTTTAAGTGCAATCGCAACGGCGGTCCCCTCAGTTAAGCGCATATCTTCTAGGGCAAGCACCGATGGATTATAAAGCGGGCTGTAACGTTCAATTTCAGACCAAGGAATTACTACTAAAGCAATGCGGTCATTATCAAAGTACTGAATCCGCTTCAGTAATTCACCCTTGTAATGGACTAAGTCAGCGCTCTTACGCATGTTAGCACGGCGAGCGGCTTCAAGATTGGCTAGTGATACGCCCTGCTCTACCATCTCAGCGATGCTATAGAGCGTGCGTGCCGAAACGTTATCTGTAGTAAGACCAAGCGTATCGGATAGTATTGCAGCCACTAAGGCATTGCGGGCGGCATCATTTAGCTTGTAGCCTAACTGTTTGCATAGGTTGTAGATTACTTCTGCGGTTGCGGAAGCTGAGGCTTCAATTAAGCTGGCGCTCGCAAAGTCGATACTCGCAGGTGTAGCGTGATGATCGATGACAATTAGCGGTCTCTGGCTCAGTGCTCCAGCTCTTAGTGATTTAATTGAGTTGTCAATTAAGGCTAGTGAAGACGTGTCAACCAGAATAACTAAATCATAATGAGAGGGTAGTTCTTGGCTAACGCGGTCCCAGCCTGGAAAGTAAGATAGGTAACCTGGCATTTTTATGCCACAAACTAGCTCGGTTTCTTTACCTTGGAGCATCAAGATTTGCTCAAGTGCTAAGGCACTACCTAGACTATCTCCATCCGGGTTATCCGGTTGCAAGATTAAGACCTTAGTTGATGCGTCAATTAAGGCTTTAATTTTTGAGCTTTGATCTTGTTCTTGCATATTAAGGCTACTTTTTAGGAAACCGTTGGTGATTCACTTAAGGTCTGTCGGTGTTCAATAGCTCGACCGAGTGTGATTTGATCGGCATATTCTAAGTCGACCCCAATTGGCAGTCCACGCGCTAACCTGCTTATTTTAACTTCTCGTGCTCCAATTTGCTGTTGAATGTATAGAGCGGTTGACTCTCCCTCAACACTGGCGTTAGTTGCAAGAATAACTTCTTTAACTTTATCTTCATCGAGGCGTTTAATGAGTTCTGCGATGTGCAGTTGTTCAGGGGAAACGCCATCAATTGGCGAAACTAGTCCGCCAAGAACGTGGTATGTGCCATGGAAAAGAGCGGTCTTTTCGATCGCTAAGATGTCAAACGGTTCAGCAACCACCGCAATAACGGTCTTGTCGCGTCTTGGGTCGCTATAGAGTGTCGAAACGGTTTGATTAGATGGTATTAAGGCAAAAGTCTTCTCGCAATAGCTAATACCCTCCGGGAGCTTAATTAGTGCATCGGCTAAACGCTCACCAGCCTGCGTGTTGTGTCTAACAAACCAATAGGCATATCTTTCCGCACTACGTGGACCGACGCCTGGAAGAGCGCTAAAAGCTTCAATAAGCTCTGTTAGTGCTGGTGGAAGTACGTTACTGCTATTATTCATGAGCGGTTTCTAACGTCTGACTTACTAAACTAAAGCCCTAAGCTACCTAATAGACCCATAAATGGCTGCATCTTTTCGGTGGCTAGGTGCTGACTTTTTTGAATTGCTTCGCGAACGGCTTCTTCTAACCAACGTTCCAGCATGGTGATATCTTCTAAATCGACTAAAGCTGGATCGATGTGGATCTTTTTAAGCTTTTGCTCACCGTTAATCTCAATGCGTACGGCGCCATCGCCTTTTACAACTTCAATAATTTCGCGCTCCAGCTCTTTTTGAACTTTCTTAATTTTAAGTGCCATTTTGGCTTGATCAATTCTGCTCATAGTTACTTGCCCCTACTTAGATAGTGGATATTTCCTATTCCTAGTCTAACTTAGCCTAGAAGTATAGCAAAGTGGACTTAAAACTATGGGTGCTATTTTAGTCTTTCGTGATAGGAGCTAACAACACTAGGATTATTAGCCCAGGCGACAAAATAGCTCCTGATGCCATAGACAGCACTTAGACTAACGACTGCGTACATCACGAATAGACCAGCAAAACGAGCGATTGGGTTACGGGGGAAAATCTCATACCATTCTTTAAGCAGGAAAGCGAGACCGGTACCGGCTGTGACAGCGACTAAGGGTAGAAGAGCGATTATATTAATAACGCCAAAGCTAGCGATTAGCCAGCCGCAGCCTATAAAGATAACGACATTGCGCCAACGCCAATTACTGAGCCTGATTAAGTAACTGTATAGGCCAAGCACAAAAAGGACACTAAAAGTTAAGGGTACTAATGGTAGATGACCCAGATACAAATCTACTCTAGTGTTGGCACTATGAACAAAGAGATTGGTTGGAACGTGGATAAAATTAAGACTCAGTCCATGCCAAAAAGCATGGAGCGAGGTGGTGCTTAGTCCATAGCCTAGCCAGTTGTTTAATTGCTGATGGCTGAAGTGCCGAATCAGTTGATAGCCTAGTGGCAAAATAATAACAATTGGTAGGAGCGGCATTAAGAATTTATTAATTTTCGGCTGAGTCTTGTAGGCACTTAAGAGTGCTTTTTTAGACAGCCAGAGGGCAACAAGAGCGAACCAGATGCCACCGGGAACATAAAGGCTAAATGCGAATACAACTGCAAATAAAATTAATCTAATTTGAGTAGCATTTTGGTTAATGTATGACACGACTGCAAGGAGAGCCGATACAAGCAATAGTTGGCTGATTAGCGGTGTGGCTTCCCTGCTGGCGGCTAGCAGTCCAAAGCACGTGAGGCTAATTAAAGCTGAGAGTAGACCAATTTTATAGCCGTGCCATGAGCTAACTACCCAATAAACTAAGGCTATTGTTATTACGCCAATTAGCACTGAAGTGAAGCGAAAGCCAAAAACAGTGTGGCTTAAAGCATAGTTCAGATGCAGAAGTAGATAGTATGGACCGTAGAGCCCATTTAAAGACTTCCACCAATGACCATTCATTAAAAACTGTTGCTTAGTATTTAACTCAAACTGGTTAATGTAACTATTCGTGAGTGTCGTTAGTCGCCAGACGAGGAGCGTCGTACTGGCCGCAATTGTTAGAATAAGGCCGTAAAACTTAGCATTAAGCTTTGAAATACTTAGCATCAACCAACTCAACCCAGGTAATTTTTTAGTTTCTGCTTTAGCCATGCGCGTGATGTTTAAAAGGGTGCGTTATGTTTTTTGTCTAAAGAGCGGAAGCGTTGGCGTTCGTTATCGAAGAATAGTTCCACGCCACCAATTGGACCGTTACGGTGTTTCTTAATGATGATGTCTGTAATCTTTTTACGATCCGTTTCCGGGTTATAGAATTCTTCGCGGTAAATAAAGGCTACGACGTCAGCGTCTTGTTCGAGCGAGCCACTCTCGCGAAGATCCGATAGCTGTGGAATTTGCGGGCTACGGCTTTCAACCGAGCGGTTTAGCTGGGAGGCGGTTAGTAAGGGGACGTCGAGTTCACGGGCGATACTCTTTAAGCCACGAGAAATATCGGATATTTCTTGAACTCGGTTGCCATCATTTCCGAAGCGATTGCCGCCGCTCATTAACTGTAGGTAGTCAACTACTATCATGCCCAGCCGGTGACGGTGATTTTCTCTTCGGGCAATGGTGCGCATATCGCTGATGGTAATTCCTGGTGTGTCGTCTATATAGATTGGTGCTTCACTTAAGGTACCCATGGCTTCACCAATTTTTTCAAAGTCGGTGTCAGTTAAGTTACCAGTTCTTAAAGCCCAGGCGTCAACACCTGATTCAATGCTCAGTAAACGATCGACTAATTGCTCTTTGCTCATCTCAAGGCTGAAAAAAAGAACTGGTTCTTTAGATTTTACGGCTACGCTATGAGCAAAGTTTAGTAATAAAGCTGTCTTACCCATTGAAGGCCTAGCTGCTAGAATAAACAAATCAGAGCGCTGGAAACCAGCTAAGAGGTTATCTAAATCACTAAAGCCGGTAGATATGCCACGTAACTTTTTCTTATCCTTATGCAAATCATCCAAGCGTTCAAAGCTTTCAGCTAGAATCGCTTCCAAGCTGACGACGGATTGTTTTACGTGCTGCTCGCTAACAGCAAAGAGATTGCTTTCAGCCTCTTCGATTAATTCGTGCAAGGCCTTCGTTTCATCAAAGCCGAGCGAAACCATTTGCTGTGACACCGTAATAAGCCGTCGACGCAAAGCCTTTTGCGCCACAATATCGGCGTACTGTTCAACATGCGCTGCTGTAGGCACAAAGTTTGTTAGCTCCGTTAGATAAGAAGCGCCACCAACACTGTCTAACTCGCCGTTGGACTTAAGCTTATTTGCTAAGGTTAAAACATCAATCGCTGAACGCTGAGTATAGAGATCGTTCATAGCCGAGTAGATTACTTCATGTTTTTTATCAAAGAAATCTGTTGGTCTAATCTGGTCGGCAATTTTAACAATCGCATCGGTGTCGATAAGGATTGAGCCTAATAAAGAAGCTTCAGCGTCTAGGTTCTGCGGCGGTTGTTTTAACTCTTTAATGATGTCTGCCATTTAAACTATTAGCTTTCGTCCACCTATAAATTTGTCCTACGCACACATTATATTATCGAAGGTCTATTTTACCCTAACACTTATAAACACTTTTTCCCCTTAGGGCGATAGTAGCTCTGCGCCTCCAAAGATGTTTGAGATTGTATCGAGCTTATCAATTTCTGGCTTAGCCTTCGAGGGAGTTTTATTTAATAAATCAGTATCAACGATGCAGCTGAGGGCAAACTCTTGTTTGGTCACTTTCTTAAGGGCAGCCATGATGATGGTTTTATTTTTTGGGTCGTTAACTCTTTTTTGGTGAAACGGGAAAGCAAACTTAAGTAGTATCTGATTTGGTTCATTAAATTCAACGCTGGCCATGCGCACTACGCCATAAAGCGTGTTATAGCTGGTACGTAGTAGGGTTAGAACTTCGTCCCATGAAGACTGGTTAAAGTTCTCGCTTAATTTTATTTCTTTCTCCTTTGGTTCTGGCTCTAGAGTTTCCATACTTTGCGTAGTTTCTATAGGCGTATTACTTTGGTCTAGACTCTCGGCAAGTTTTTTGGAACTTGTGACTTTTTTAGTGACACTTTGCTCCTCTATTACTGAAGCTGGCTTAGGCTCGTAATTAGTCAGGCTCTTTAGAAGGCAAATTTCTAAATAGATCTCTGGGCTTGATGCTGCGCTAACATCAAGCAAATTGGCTAAGAGGCTAAGTTCGCTTTCGCTTTCTAGAATCTGGCTGCCATTAATTAAATCGGCACGTAAAACTTTGGCAAGTTGGGTAGCAATGATTGTTGGCGGGTAACCCTGGTCGAGTAATTGATGTAAGAATGTTACGACATCCTTAGCGGTACCGTTGCTGATATTTAAGATTAAGTCGTGAATCAGTTGCGTTGGTGGCACGCCAATTAGTTGAGCAATGTCACTTGCTTTAATGGGCTGAGGATAGTTTGCGGCTTGGTCAAGTAGACTAATGCTGTCTCTAAAGCTACCTTGACCGTGTTCGGCAATAATGTCGAGCGCTTCAGGTTCAATCGCTATCTTTTCGCTCCTCGCAATGGAACTTAGATGCTGCGCTACTTTCTCTTTTGGAATTGGTCGAAAGGCGTAACGCTGAGTGCGACTGATGACTGTCTCGGGTAGCTTATGCGCCTCTGTTGTCGCAAGAATAAAGACGACGTGGGCCGGCGGTTCTTCTAGCGTTTTAAGGAGCGCATTGAAAGAATCGGTAGTAAGCATATGGACCTCGTCAATAATGTAGACCTTATACTTCGCACTGACTGGCGCAACATATACCTTCTCAATTAAGGCTTTAGTTTCTTCTAATTTACGGTTTGAAGCCGCGTCAATTTCAATAATATCGATATCTGCCGAGTCATCGTCATATTTAATATCGTTAATAGCGTGGGCTAGGATACGAGCAATTGAAGTTTTGCCAACTCCTTTAGGTCCTGTAAAAAGGTAAGCATGAGCAATCCGGCCGCTTTTAACGGCCCGATCGAGGGTCTCTGTAATATGCTCTTGGCCAACAATTTCAGCCAGAGATTTAGACCGGTATTTGCGGTATAGCGCTTGCCCCATAGACTATTAGCTATTATAGCCCATAGTCACACTTTTGACGGAGAGTCGACTTAAAGAGCAGCTTCGAGCGCTGCCCATTCGGCGTTGTCGTCTTCTGGAACATTGACGCTAACCTGATCACCAGGTTTAGCTTTAAAGTAAGTTACGCTAGCTAGTAGTACGCGGTATTCTTTGTCGCCAACACTCACTGAGTAGTGGCCATTGACTAGATTGAGCGTACCGACAACTTGTTTTCTGGGTACTGGACCAATTTGCTTGTAGAGAAAGGTTCCATCGTCAGCAATAGTTAGTTTTAGGATGTCACCTTGGACGAGTTTAGACTTTGAAGCGTAGTTAGCAGGAACAGGATAGGTCTTGCTGTCGCTACCAACCATGTTTTGACCGTCAAATACGCCTTCAATAATTTTGCCAAGCGTATCTTCGCGCGCAATTGGAGCAATTTTCTCATCATCGCCAACTAAACTAATTAAAAGTTCATTCGCGGCGGCAATGTTTGTCTCTGCTTCTCTTATGAGTGAGCGCAAGCGCTTGATTTGCTTGTCAGGTACTTCTGGCATGTTGGCCTCTATTTGCTTCCTCCGACTCGATCGGTATTTGTCTAGGGTCAGTTACCCCTAAACTAACATTTATGCGCTTTAAAGTCAAAGTGTTCTGTGGATAAAGAACAACACCAGCTATCTAAGCCGTAATCTCACGCTTAATTTTTGAATTTAGTCTAACTGTTACTTAAGCTAGTTCGACAGTTGCGCCGGCTTCCTCAAGCTTCTTCTTGGCGGCTTCAGCGTCTTCAGTTTTAGCCTTTTCAAGAATTGTCTTTGGAGCACCGTCAACTAAAGCCTTAGCTTCACCAAGACCAAGGTTGGTGATGTCTTTAACAGCCTTAATGACAGCTACTTTTTGACTGCCGGCGTCCTTTAAGACAACATCGTACTCACTCTTAGCTTCAGCTGCTGGAGCAGCGTCTGCACCTGCTGCTGGAGCAGCGACAGCGGCGACAGCGGCTGCTGGCTCAATGCCGTACTTGTCTTTTAGGGTGTTGCTTAATTCATTTACTTCTAAAACAGTTAAACCGACTAGTTCTTCGGCTAATTTTTCAATCTTTGACATCTTATCTATCTCCTTAAAATTTACTTAAATTAGGCTTTATTAGCATTGGCTTCAAGAGCCGCAATAATGCTTGGTAGATTATTGCTGGCGCTAATCACTGATCGGATTGGGGTACCGAGTAGTGCGACTACGCTAGCAATTAATTGTGGTTTGCTTGGCAGAGCTGCAAGTGATTTCACTTCTTCAGCGCTGAGCCAGTTGCCTTCTGGGGTAATTGCACCGACGAAATCTAAGGTCGGGTTAGTCTTAGCAAAATTAGCTAGACTGTTAGCCGCTGCGACTTCATCGCTGTCATTAAAGGCATAGGCCAGCATGCCTTCTAGAGGTGAAGCATCGAAGGCTTTGTACTGGTCGAGTTTGCCTAGAGCTTGCATCACAAGACGGTTTTTAACCACCTTGACTGTGGTGCCGTTTTCTTTGGCAGCTTTTCGCAGGGTCTGCATGTTTTTAACCGGAGTGCCTTTGTAATTGGCGACTACGGTCATTTTAGTAACTTTTAGCAAATCACTAATATCGTTAACGATTTGCTCTTTTTTGACTTTACTTAGGGGCATAAGATTGCCACTCCTTAAAGTTTAATGATAGATCTACTAACGAAGCGATCGACCTTGCTTACTGCTCGTTAAGTATTACTTACTGTTGCCTAAAGTACTGATTGAGTTTAGATATAACCTAAACTTGTCTGTAACTAAAGAGTTGAATAGACCTCGGCGACATTATCAAGGAAAAATTCCCGTCGCTGTCTTTGGCAACTTGAGGACGATTATATCAGATAGAGGGGTGCCGGTAAACCCCTTTCGATAAGTAGTGCGATTTGCTAATTCGGGTCTCTGCTCTGCTAAGTCATCTATTTTTAGGCATAAGTGCCATAAAAGCCCTGTTGACAAGTGTAGGTAATGCTAGTAATGTTAATTTCGGTTTTCAAAAAATATATGAGTTTAAAAGAATTTGAGACAAGTGTGGTTGTAGGCCCGGTAGACCGGAGAGTTGAGAATTATCTCGATTCTTATATTTCAAGTTATGGTAATCGTTTTGCTAAGGGGCGCATTATGCGCAACCGCGACGATTCAATTGATAGTGATAAAGTTATACCATTTGCAGATCGTAAGGCCTTAACCTTTTTAGCTGGGTTAGCCCCTGAAATTTCAGGTTTAGCGCAACGTAAGGATGTTTATGTTGGTGCAGGCGATATTGTGCTTAACGCCATGAACGACCGTATTCGGCATCATTTAGGAAGACTCGCAGCTGTGATGAATGGGATGGATCCAGATCATTTTCGGATTAAGCCAATTGATTGGGCTCGGCCTGAGTTATATACGCCTTATCAACGCAGTAGCGGATTGGACGAGTCTCTAGAGGCTAGCTCAATAATATTTCCTGAACTTAAGCTCAAAACAGGTGTTAATTGTAGCTATGACTTTAGTCGCTCAGCAGACAACGAGTTTGTCTCAATTGATATCTGTGGCATTGCCTACAATTTTAATTCTGACGGGGCTGCGGTTTAGTTTTTAGTTTTGGGTTTTTGGCTTTGGGCTCAGCGTTGCTTAGTGCCTGCAATTTATACTGCGTGTAGCGCTCTGCAGCGAGACGGGTTAGTTCTGGGTCTTCATCACGGTTTACGAAAATCATGGCGGCATTTAATAGAGGATGGATGAGACTTAATTGCTCATGCATGTCTTTAACTAGCTTGCGGTATCCCGGGTGGCCTTGCGGACTGGTGCGGAGCTCATGGAGGTGAAAGGCCTCGCGGGCGTTATAGGTTAGCTTCCAGCGCATCTTATGACCTAGCAGTGTTGCGTACTGGGCTTCACTCGTCTGCTTTGCCGCTATCAGCTCACTATGGAGTTTTAGTGAGATTTCAAAGGCTTGCTCAAACTTATCTACTAAGCCAGCTTTTTCAATTAAGTCCGGGACATCAAAACCATATCTAGGTGTAAGCGTCTGCCAGGCTAAATCGTCCACCATGCGGTGCCGCTGTAAATCACGGAAGATTCCGTAGTCAGATAATATATCCCAACTGTAATGCGCTTTTTCAAGTGCCCGTCCTGGTCGCTGTCGGCGGTTTAAGCGTTCACCGCAGTAAGTCTTAATAACGGCTGCTTTTTGCTCATAACTCCAAGATGCCACTTCCTGACGGATTGTTTTAAGTGGTAGGTTTGTGTACTCATAGAGCATGTCCGCCACCAGGTCGAGTTCGTTATGGGGCCAGAAATCAACTAAGGTAGCGCTTTGGGCAATGGTTGGGGCTAAACTTTGGGCTAGCTCATGATCCGCTAAGTCCTGCATGGCATGGGCTGTATTTGCCTTATAGGCAATGCTTGCTCCACCACGGTCGGGTAAATCGGCTCGTTCTAAGAACATAGGTATAATCTTGCGCGCTTCATCAAGCAGAGCCTGGCCGGTAACTCTTGCTTCGTTAAGATCGTCGGCCAATAAATGCATAATTAAAGACTCAAGGGCCTGAGCGGAGGCATAAATACCAACTGTTGAGGTTGTCGCTACCGGTAAAATTGCCCTGGCGGCGTCACAAGCCTGCGCTTTTATTGCAGAACGAAAGGCAACGTCACGCTCGTTTTTTGGAACGTCTGAGTTAACGCTTATATAATCCGTGAGCTGATGCACTATGTCGGAGTAGATAGTAAAAATTTGATCCAGGCTATGTTGGTAGCTCGCTTTTAGTTTAGGTTTTAAGTTAGATGGCGTGTAGTAACGATAATTACCGTTTTTATCTTTTTGATCGTAGTAGATGTAGCGTGTGGATTGTTCTAGGTAGGCGGCAAGTCTTCCCCACTCCAGTTTTTTGGTCAGTAGGTTCGAGGCTTGTTCAACTACCATATGAACGCCTGACAGTTGCTGGACTGAGTCATCACCATAAGCTGTAATGACGCGCTTGAGTAAGTCGCTATCTCGGCCGTTGTCGGCTGCAAATTCATCAAGCAAAGTTAAGCGCATGTCATCACCCCGACGGCTCAGGCGGGCCATGGCGGCCGCAACTGTTGAGGGCGGGAAATAATCATAAAAGCCGTAAACATTACCTTCTATATTGGTAACTGCTTGAGCGAGAATTTCAGATCCAGCTTTGGTAATCAATTGGTTGCCGTCTTGTTTTACAACCAAGGGTTCATTTGGGGCTGTTTGGAGCTGTTTAATAGGTGGTGCGTTTAGAAGTAGCGTTGTGTCAGTTTCCCTCTTTAGGGGCTCTTTAATTTGGTCACGCTGGCCAAGTGTCACTGCCACGTGTTGCCAGATGCGATTAGCTATCTCTTCAACACTGCCACTCGCGACTACGATCGGGTAATGACGCTGATTTGCCTCCCATAGATAACCGGCGCGGACTCGTTCTAAGAAAGCGGCTTCTAAGTTATCGAAACGTTCACCACCGCTCCGCTTTGCTAAGCGACTCATTAGTTGTTGAACTGGCGCATCCAGCACAATCGTTAAGTCGGGTTCGACACCGTTAACAGCAAATTTAATAATCTGGTTAATTGTTTCATAATCGGGGACATCGCCACGTCCATAGTATTGAATGGCTAGTGTGGTGAGATAATTACGATCGACAATACAAGTAACACCGTATGCAACGCTCCGGGCAATAACTTGCAATGACTGGGCGCGGGCTGCGTTATAGAGTAACACTTCAGTGGCTGTGTTCATTGGGTAACGGGGATCTTGGGTCAATTGTCGGATTGCCCGAGCCGTTAAATCACTTTGTGAGTCGGGTTCTCTTAAGGTTCTAATTGGCAGACCGGTGGCTTGGAGACGGCGCGCTAGTTCAGCTATTTGAGTGGATTTACCAACGCCTTCTGGTCCTTCAATAACAATGTATTTACCCTTACTCATAAGCCATTCCATCAATTGCTTGCGGTAGAGTGCGTACGTCTTTGTAGGCTTTTGGTAACATCATGTCAGGCGACCAGGTCTTAATTAGAGTCTCAATGTCGGTGCCCTGCTGGTACTTGCCACTAAAGCCACTATCTCTACCTTCGCCATAGTTGCCTTCAACTGGTCCAGTTTCGTGAAAGACGGCTTGTGCAATACGTTCACCTACCGGTAATAAGACAGTTTCGCGTTGGTTGAGGTTATAGATTTCAAGTGTCAGGCGATTAATATAGCCCGGGTCAACCCAGCCGGCATCAAAACAAACAGCAACACCGTTGCGTCCCCAGCTTGAGCGACTTTTAAGCTCATAAGCGCCTGGCGGTAAGATGCCAAAAAATTCGTGCGTGTGGGCTAAGATGCGCTCCCCAGGTTTTAGGCTAATGACTGGATGGTCGGGGGGAATGTTAGTGAGTGGTAGAAAACGGTTTTGTTTGCACCATTCATGATGGGGCATCGCTTTATAAGGTCCATCAAAGTAACGTTCAACGTCTTCTTTGTCGAATGGATTATAGATTGTGCGTTCATTCATGCGCTCAATCCGGTAATAGTAATAGCCAAGCGTTACATCCATACTGGCGTGAGCAATATGTTTCGGGTTAAACGGTACGCATAAGATATGCCCACTGTTGATTGCTTCACGGATCTGGGTGTTACTGTAGACTCCCAAAGATGTCTGCCCTCGCTTTAGCTATTTGTTAAACCTATCTTACTAATTATTTTGCATTTACTGCAACTATTAATTGAGTTTTCTAGATGGTAAATTTTTAAAGTACAATGTGTAGTTGAGTAAACAATCGAAAAATGAAATATTTAAGACTTCGGATTCAGCCTAACCAGATTGTCGTATTGGTTAGTTTTTTTGTTGGCATCTACGGACTCTACATTATTGCTACGACCCTGCTAGACCAATTCTTAATCCACCGCTTTCATATCTTAAATAGCTTCGTGATTGATGTTCATCTCTTGTTTGGTATTGGCTTCGTTTATTTAAGTTTATTATTGGCTCGTCGTAAACGGACGGCCTTCATGCTCGGACTTGGCGCTTTCATCTTTTTATTGGGCGAAGGCACCACAGAACTACTGAATCGCCCCGATGATTCTAGAATTTCAACACTTATTCTGCTGCGCTACGTTATTCTACCGGCTGTTATTTTAATCTGCCTACTCTTAGCAAGAGGCGAGTTTAAGGTTAAAAGTGATACCCAGGCTTTTAAAAGCTCTTTAGTACTTGCTTTCATTGTCATTTTTATTACCCTAGCCTACGGTATCGGCGGTTTTATGCTTATGGATAAATCCGACTTCAGGCAAGAGCTTAGTTTCTCTAGTGCCCTCCATCACACCATAGATCAATTTGACCTTACGACCGCTCATCCCTTACATCCTTACACGAAACGGGCCAGCTTATTTATGGACTCACTTTCGTTTGTCAGTATTTCTTCAGTAGTCTTTTTAATTGTTTCACTGGTCCAACCAGTCCGTGCTCATTTAGTTGACCAAAGTGAGCAACGCGCTAGGCTAAAAGCCTTACTTGAGCGGTACTCTGCCCCTAGTGAGGAGTTCTTTAAGCTCTGGCCGCACGATAAACACTATTTCTTTAGTCAAGACGGCACAGCAGCCCTAGCCTATTTAACCAAAAGAGGTGTCGCCTTAGTTTTAGCCGATCCAGTGGGTGAACCTAAGACATTTAAAAAACTATTTAAAGAGTTCTCAGAGCTCTGTTGGGCTAATGACTGGCAACCTGCTTTAATCCACGTTGATGACAAGTACCGCAAGCTTTATCAGGACGCTGGCTTTCAGTTGCAATTAATTGGCCAGGAAGCATTCGTCGACATAGCTAATTTTTGTGAAAACGTAGTGCACAACAAATACTTTAGGAATATTACTAATCGCTTTAATAAGGAAGACTTTAGCTTTGAAATACTAACGCCACCTCATCATAGCGCCGTTTTAGAACGCTTAAGCGCCATATCCCAAGATTGGTTAAGTAAACCTGGTAGAACGGAGCGTGGCTTCGTTATGGGCTACTATTCAGAGGCTTATGTGCAGCAGTGCGCTATCGCTGTCGTGCGTGATGCCGCCCAGACCATCCAGGCCTTTCTAAATGTTGTTCCTTCAGATAGTTTTAATCAGCAAGAAGTAAATTACGACATGTTGCGTGCTGCAGCCTCCGCACCACCAAATACCAATGACTTCCTCTTAGCTAACTTATTACTAGCACTAAATGCAGATGCTAAAAAGACACTGAGTATGGGCCTGTCGCCACTTGTCGGCCTTGATGAGTCTAATTCGGAAGATAACCTAATATCTAGCGTGCTTAGATTTGCCTACGTTAACGGTGACCGCTTCTACTCTTTTAGCGGCCTAAAGCGTTTTAAAGCTAAGTACGAACCAACATGGGAAGACAAATACCTGGGCTATAAAGGCGGTATTGCTGGCTTTACGAAGATGCTTAATGCGCTCGTTAGAGCAATGCGACTACCTAAGAATCGGCGTCTAAAGCGCTAGTTTTAAGGCAGGACCCATTGATGTTGATAGATGTGAGCTTAGGATGTAAGCGCCCTTAAGGGCGGCTGGTTTATTGCTCTGAACACTAGCAATCACAGCGTTTAGGTTCTCAATTAGCTGAGCTGGTTTAAAGCTGACTTTCCCAACTGGAATGTGGAGGTTGCCACCGCTATCGACGCGGTACTCAACTTTACCCGATTTTGCTTCTTTTATAGCTTGACGAACATTGGTTGTAACAGTGCCGCTTTTAGGGTTCGGCATTAGGCCACGGGGACCAAGTATACGGGCGTACTTACCTAATTTTGGCATTTGCGATGGGGTGGCAATTAAAACATCGAAACTAAAGCTTCCGGCTTCTAGTTCTTTAATAACGTTTGCCTCGCCAATTAGATCTGCACCAGCTTCTTTTGCGGCTGTAGCATCATCACCTTCAACAAAAACGGCGACGCGTAGATTTCGACCACTACCGGCCGGTAAGAGCACACTGTCACGAATGTTTTGTTCTGCCTGTCTTGGGTCAACGCCAAGGCGAAAATGTAGTTCAACGGTTGCATCAAATTTAACTGGGTTAGTCGTGCCAATTAATTTAGCTGCCTCGTCTAATGAGTAGTTTTTAGTTTGATCGATTAGGCTCACCTTTGCGCGGTAGGCTTTAGCGCGGCGCTCTAGAGTGGAACGGGTCTTAGGAACAAGTACTTTTTTGGAGGTCTCTTTAGTCTCAATAGTCTCTTTTGCTTCGCGCTTACGTTCTTCTTTAGCAATTTTCTGCTCTACTTCAGCAATCGCTTTTGCGCTACGCCGTCCGGCCTTAGCAACTTTAGCTGTCTCTTCGCTCTTAATTACTTTAGTTGTTTTCTCACTCTTAACGACTTTTGCTGGCGCAACAGGTGCATCTTTTGCTTTAGTAGTCTTACTGGCTGCTGGCGTTGATTTTTTGGCGGTTGGCATTTAACTTTATCCTTTCGTGGTCCAAACGGCTAATTTTAAATTAGTCTCCCACTGATTATTAATTACAAAACTGAGCTTTAGCTTTCGACTTCGACACCCATACTGCGTGCCGTACCGGCAACCATGCGTTTAACTGACTCAATATTATCGGTATTCATATCAATAGCTTTCGCTTCGGCAATCTTCGTTAAATCGGCTTGGCTTAATTTCTTCGCAATCTTTTCGCTGTTAGGTCGTCCGGATCCCTTATCGATTTTAAGGGCATCACGAATTCGGTTGTCGGTTGGTGAACCAACAACTCTAAAATCTAAGGTACGGTCTTCATAAATGACGATATGCACTGTAACTTCAGCGCCTTGGAGGTCCTTGGTCTGCTCGTTAAAGGGATTAATGAAATCCATCATATTAACGCCGTATTGACCAAGCGTACTACCTACCGGAGGTGCAGGATTAGCCTGCCCGGCGCGGATTTTTAGTTTCAAATTAGCTCTAATGGCTTTGTTCGCCATGATTTCTCCTTAAGTTTCGGTGCGTAACAGATGAGTATTGTAGCAACTAAAACGTTTCTTGACAAGAAGTTAAACGCGTTTCACCTGCAAGCTGTCCAACTCGACTGGTGTCTCACGACCAAACATGTTGACTAGGACTTTAAGCTTACCCTTTTGAACGTCAATGTCATTAATGGCACCATCAAAGCCCTTAAATGGTCCGTCGATAATGTTAACAATGTCACCAATACTGTAGTCAATCTTGTGTTTTGGCTGATCAAGACCCATTCGTTTTTGAATCTTTTCAATCTCGTCCTGCTCAATTGGTGTCGGGTCAGTGCCGCTGCCTACGAAACCAGTCACACTTGGAGTGTTGCGGACGATATACCAGGCATCTTCGCTGAGTTTCATTTGAACCAAGACGTAACCTTGAAAGATACGCTTCTCAACGACACGCCGTTTACCGTTCTTAATTTCAATCATCTTTTCTTTCGGGACTAAAACTTCGAATATTTTGTCGCCCATGTCGAGACTTTCAGCACGCTGCCGAATACTCTCTGCGACTTTTTCCTCATAGCCACTATAGGTGTGTATGGCGTACCACCTTTTGCTTGTGTCATAGCGCTTATTAACTGTTACTGTTGCCATTTGCTAACCTTCTCCTTAATACTTCTTGCTCTTAATGATGCTTGTTGCCTAAAATAATAATCTTAAACAGATGTCCTAAGCCGTAGTCGAGCGAAGCAATGACGACACCAAAGACAACCGCAAAGCCAATTACGGCTAAGGTTAAACGGCGCGTTTCACTTCTAGACGGCCAGGTAACCAGCTTAATTTCGGCCCAACTGCTTCGAAAATACTTCGGTACAATAACGCGACCAATAAATTTAAGGACTTTGCCAATGATTCTAAAAAACTTATAGCGTCCTAGAAAATGGATTGATGTCTTAAACGGCCAGGCAATTTTAGTAGCTACTAAACTACGGCGTTTAATTTT
The DNA here is from genome assembly GCA_021790875.1 of bacterium. Classification (GTDB taxonomy): domain Bacteria; phylum Patescibacteriota; class Saccharimonadia; order Saccharimonadales; family UBA4665; genus JAJZWH01. Next base: position 76,147 of record JAJYFN010000001.1, read on the forward strand.
GACTGGCTTTACTTCGTTAGCTGCGGCTGATTTCTCGCGCACTGTTTGAGCGGGGCGTAACTTACGCTTTGATTTTTTCTCTGCCACTTGGGGTTGTCCTCATTTAAAAAACCTACAATCACTATTAATTGTAGGCCACTAAAGTCAAGTTTAACACTGATGCCTTTCAGATAGCAAGGGGTCAAACTTTAGCGTGCGTTGTAGTTGGGACCCAGCTTGATTTATACTGCGTAAAGATCATTCTAAAATAATAAGGGTGCCATTTAAGTACATGCTTAATTGGTCGCCGTCCATTAAACTCAAAAAGGCTATAATTAAACCGTGCACTTAACTCTCCTTAGTCTCCTCATTTTGCAACTCTTATGGCTCGGCTCGATTGGTCTTAGTCAACACACAATTTGGGGCCGACGTAAATTTATCATAGGACTGATCTTTGTGTTATTAGTTGGCAATGTTCTTTGGCTTGGGATTGCTAGCATAATGATACATTTACTGCCTCTTGAAGCGATTGTTTTTATCGCTTTATTTCAGCTCTTTAATCTCTACCGGGCTATGAAAAGTAAGTTAAAGAGTGAGCATTTACGTCATATAACATTAAATAGTGGCTTTCGACTCTGGCTTATAGAACTAATCGTTAGTACTTTAATCCTAGGCATTTACTACTACGCACCCAGCTTTAGTATTAGCTTAGCGCTCTCGATGCTAACTTACGCACTAAGTCTCTTAATGCTTGCTTCAACTTGGCGTAACTATAGTTTCGCAAGCGCTCTAAGTAGCAATAAAAACTTACCTAGCCAAGAATTACCAACGCTAAGTGTCGTTATACCAGCAAGGAATGAGTCTGAATCATTAAACGAGTGCTTAAGATCATTAATCGCGAATGATTATCCGAAGCTTGAGATTTTAGTCCTAGACGACGCATCAACAGATAAAAGGACGCCTGAAATTATCCGTTCCTTTGCACATGATGGAGTGATTTTTATTGCCGGCAAGCCGTTTAATGATAACTGGCTAGCTAAAAACTGGGCCTATGAGCAATTGCTTGAGGCGGCAAACGGCGAATTAGTCTTATTTTGCGGTGCTGATACTAGGTTTGAGCCGGAAGCTTTAAAGTTTCTAGTCTCTTCCTTAGTTAGTCGCAATAAGCAGATTCTATCAGTCATGCCTTTAAATGAGCTCCCAGATCGGTTGAGTCGCTGGTACCTCCAGCCTTTACGCTACGCCTGGGAGATAAGTTTGCCTAGGCGCTTATTGCACCGCCCTCCAGTGCTTGCAACTTGTTGGCTGGCCAGGCGTGAATTTCTCAATAACAATGGCAGCTTTAAAGGTGTCAGTCGACGTGTCTCGCCCGAAAGCTATTTTGCTAAGCTTGCTCTTTCCTCTGACGGGTATAGCTTTTTTCAGTATTCAGGCGTGTACAGTCAAAAGGCCCAAAGTGAACAATTTGAAACCGCAATTCGCTTACGCTACCCACAACTTAGGCGCCAACTTGAGTCCGTTATGTTCTCTAGTTTAGTTGAGTTGCTTGGCGCGCTGTCGGTCGTAGTGCTGATTTGTGTCAGTATAGTAAAGCGAAACTGGGTAGAATTAATGCTTAATCTATTTGCTTACTTATTCTTTAGTCTGACATTTGGTCTTATTACGCGCCTAACTTACCATAAACATCACTTCATTAACTATCTTGTCTGGCCCTTATTTTTTGGCCTCGATTTGTTCATTATGAATCGTTCAATGTGGCGCTACGAGCTTGGAAATGTTCTTTGGAAGGGTCGCAGTATTGGTCCGTCTGTCCTAAGCCAAGGAGCGCTCACTAACTCTTCTGACGCGGCACCACATTAATATTTGGAAACATAATACTGAAGGTTGAGCCTTTATTGAGCTCACTACTAAAGTTAATGTCAGCGTTAGTGAGTTTAGCTAGCTTCATGGTGACGTAAAGTCCGAGTCCAGTACCGTTAATGGCTCGGGTGCGTACGTCGTCGGCTCGAAAGAATTTATCGAATAAGCGTTCCTGGTCCGCTTTACTGATGCCAATACCAGTATCTGTAATACTAATTTCGACTCCTTTTTCGCGTTGTTCAGCTCGGATTGTGACGTGACCCTTCATAGTGTATTTTAAGGCGTTCGTAATGAAGTTTTGGAGGATCTCTCGGACGTAAAGCTTAGATGATTTAAGAAGTTCAAGTCTTGGATCAAGGATTGTTTTAATGCTTAGTCCCCGTTTTTTGGCGTCTGCCTGGTAATTTTCGGCTAGTTCAAGAATTAAATCATGCACGTTGATGGACTCAACTTCTAGAGTTAACTTACCCCTTTCGGCGCGACTTAAGGTAGCGAGATCGTTAATCATGTCAGCTAGGAATAGAACTTGTGTATGGGCAGCCTTAAGGGCAGCCTTGATGGCAGTGATATCTCCTTCGCGATCAGCAATTAACTGCGCGTTTGAAATGTTGCCTTCCGCGATAGTAATTGGAGTCCTTAGTTCATGCGAAACAACACTAATAAATTCGTCGCGTTCTTGCTCAAGTGACTTCTCGGTAGTTATGTCGCGTAGCAATAGGACATAGCCACCAACATCTTCACCGTCTTTGCCATAGCCTAAGTGGACTGGTGCAATACTAAGATAAAGATTCGAAACGCTGCCATCGCCGTAAGCTAAACGTAAGTCACGGTTAGTTGTTGAGACTGTTGTTTGGTGAACCATATTTACAATGTCAACGGGCTGGTTATTAGCATCAATTGGCTTTAATACTTTTTCTAGTTGCTCGCCTTCTTTGAGATTGTTGATATCGAGGATGTTAAGAGCGGCACCGTTGAATAAAACAATATCGATATTTTTATCAACTGCAATAACGCCATCGGCCATGCTGTTAACAAGGCTTGTTAGGCGACTATAAGCAACGCTCTCGTTATATTTGGATTGCGCTGTTAAGTTATTTTGTTTATGGTCCATAAGCATAACCCTAATGCGTATTGTAGCGAAGACGCGTCCATTTAACTACCAAATCTTATTGAAAAATGATTGCTGGACTGTATTGTCTTAGGCGAACTTTTAATTCTGCTGCCTGTGGTGAGATTTGTTTTAGAGCAGTCCAAAAGTCGGCACCGTGATTTAAAACTTTTGTGTGTGTTAACTCATGGCAGATAACGTAATCAATTAATTCATCTGGCAGTTGTACTAAGTAGAGATTGAGGACGATATTCTTTTCCCGATCACAACTACCCCAGCGTCGGCTTAAGCGCTTTATTTTGAGACTCTTGTAAGGCAGTCCCGTTTGTTGCGCAATGAAATCGAGACGCGTTAATAGTTTCAACTCGGCTTGAGAGCGGATTACTTTAAGCGCGCCCTTTAGCGCTGCTGCTTGCACTTCGGGATGAATAATTGACTGATGAGAAGGATATTTAACTAAGATTAAGCCGTCTTTAACTGTGATCTTGGGCTTTTCTAGGTATGGCGAGCTAGCGAAGGCTAACTCATGATCTTGGCCTATTGTTTGAGCGTTAGTAAAGACTTGCTTTGGTGGACGCTGCTTTATTATCCAGCTCTCTTTACTGCGCACGAAGTTAAGCCCTGTTTGGTAAGGCATCCAAATTGGAATTGAGACCCGCACTGCTCCGTGAGCGTTAACACTAAGATTAATGCGTCGGTTGTTACGGCGCTTATAGACAGTGACATTACCAATTGAATCTAAATTAAAAGCTTTAAGCGACATTAATAGCTGCTACGACTCATTAAGTAGTTTTTATGCTTACTTACAAAGTATAACGCTTAACGTATGACAATGTTGCGGCGTCGATTGAGATCGACTCGGCCGGCGGCAGGATTGGGTACGAGGTTAACTAATTCCGGCATTGCAAGTCCGGCGCTAACATCATCAAGTTTGAGTAGATTCATATCATTGAGCTTTTTTAAGACCGCAGATAACTGGGTCGTGAATAAGTGTTTGCCGCTTAAGACGACATAGTCTTCAGCATTTGTCGGGTTTTGCATATTACCAAGGATGTTATCAAAGGTTTTACGTTCAATCGGGAAGGAGTACTTATCGTCTGCTTTGCGTCGATCACGGCGTTGTGTACGCATGAAAGCCGATTCAGTATCGATTTGCAGCCAGATTACTATTGGCTGAGCCTTGTGACGTCGTGCTAATTCACGTAGGGCGTGACGCTGGGCTGCGCGTAAGGCATTGGTGTCAAAGATTACACTCACGCCGGAACCTAGAAATTCCTCGCTCATGTAGTTCATTAGCTTTGCAATTACGTCGTTTTCAGCGCGGTCGAATTGCGGGTTGTCAAATAGCTCACTTCTAATTCTCTCACCCTGAACATGGGCTGCCTTTAACTGATCAGCTAGTTGTCGTGCAACATAGCTTTTACCAGATCCAGGGAATCCGTAGAGCATAATAAGCAATGGTTGAGTCGGCGTTATCTTATTCATCACTGTTTAGATATAACAGATTTGTGCCAATAAAAAAAGCATTAGCACTCTATTAATTGACATATGATGGTATGTATTTCAGTTAACTTAATTTATAGTATTAACCCGGAGTAGTTATAGGGGTGTCCGTTAATGGTAAGCGGCAGCTCTCCAAAAGCTGTGCTGTCGGTTCGAGTCCGACCACCCCTGCCAATTATTTAGTTATTTTTTTTGATCAGTTTTATTAAGTAATAGATCGATGGTCAAGGCTGCCGTCCAAGAGAAGTCATGGACTCCTGCTGCACTACCGTCAATTGGATTAAAATACTCGTTAAAGCCGCTGTTTTTAACCAGATTAATTGTCTGCTCGCTGAGCTCTGATGCAAGTTGCTTATATCCGTAGCGCTCTAGCCCATCAATTAAAAGCCAGTTAATGTTTATCCAGGTTGGTCCTTGCCAATAGCGCATCGGCTTAAACCAACTTGAGTTAATGGGTACACTCGGTAGTGGGAACTTGGTTTGGTAGAGTGTTTTATCCTGCATGGCTTTGACGATTAAATCGGCTTGAGCTTTAGAGATTGCACCAGAATAAAGCGGGAGTAAGGAAGCAATAGAGTCTTCTTTAAGTAGGTTCTTAGTTTTATGGCTTCTGGAGAAGAAAGATTTTCGTTCGTCGTCCCACAATTGATTTAAATTCTGCCTTGTTAGATGCATATTACTAAGTAAGTTCTGTGGCAATTGGTAGTCAATATCATCGGCAATTTCGCATAGTAGAGTATTAGCTCGAATAAAGATTGAGTTATAGGCAATATCTTCAATAGCAAAGGTTGGATGTATTAAAATCTTGGCATTATCATAGCGTTTGCGCCTAATGAGCCTTAAAGCGTCATAAAGTCTAAGCGCCTCTAGTGTTGTGCTGCGCTGCTTGGGATCAACGTAATGGGCATCAATGCGTAAATGATCAGCTACCTTATCAATCTTTAGCCAACCGATTAAATTTAATAAAAATGGATTATGTTGATGGCGTAGCGAAGCTAACCAAGGCGGAGTGTTGTCCAAACCAGTTTCCCAAGGATGAATTAACGTAATAAGACCGTTATGGTTTAAATCACGGTATTCGTACAGCCAGCTATGATAGTCCACTAAGTGTTCAATCACTCTTCTGTACCAGAGCATGCGTTCGGCTGGCGTTAATTGCTTACCAATGCGTACGACTGCTTCTGCTAACATCGGCGGTTGCGTTATGCCGCTGGTTGGAATACCGGGTTGTGAATTCACAGATATCCAGCTACGCCAGATCCATCTATCCCAAAAATATCTAAAGAGCTTATTAAATATAATGTTTGGCACCATGCCGTCTTGCCATTGGGCGCTAAAGAAATGCTCAACCTGTGCTTGAGCGAGCTTTAAATCATAGTGACTCAGCCCGACAGCGATAAAGCAGCTGTCCCAGAGTACGGTATGTGGATATAAGCCTTGCGCTGGTATGATCAGGCCACCTACATTATTAGTCGATAGTACCGACTTAGCTCCTTTTAACAATTCTTTGTTATGCATAAATTTTAGTGACATTTATTACTAGTTTACACATAAATTGAGCCCTGTTATAGACACTTAGCTGATAAAAGCATTAAACTTAATTTATAAAAATATAGTAAAAAGGTTGTGCTTAGGAGTTTCATCTCTTATAATTAGGTGGAGGATTACGAACAAAACGTTTAAAAAAATAAATCAATGAAGGTGTTAATGCTTGGTTGGGAATTGCCGCCGCATAATAGTGGTGGTCTTGGTGTCGCTTGTTACCAGCTCTGTGAAGCACTTTCCAAAAACGAGGTTGATCTTGAGTTTATTCTTCCCTATCAAGCTGATCACAATATTTCATTCATGAAGGTACACGCAGCCCGCAGACAAGGAGTTCTCGAAATACTCCAATCGGGTATTGCTTATGATAGTTATAAATATATTTACCGTGATGGTCATGAAGAGTGGCATGATGTTTATTCACAATCAAAGTTCTATGAGCATGCGGTCGCAGCGATGGCAAAAGATATGTCCTTTGATATTGTCCACGCTCATGACTGGTTAACATTTAGAGCGGCCCTAAGAGTTAAGGCTTCCAATAATGTACCAATCATCCTGCACGTGCATTCGGTGGAGTCAGACCGCGCTGGTGGCAAGCCAGGCAACCCACTGGTGCGTGAAATCGAAGAAACTGCCATGCTAGCTGCAGATAGCATTGTGGCTGTTAGTCAGCTCACGAAACAAAAAATAGTTGATGAATACCATATTCCAGCAGATAAAATTGAAGTTGTCTATAACAGCGTCGATCGTACCAAGTTTGAGCCAGCAAGTCAGGATAATTCATACCGTTACCTGACGCAGCTAAAGCAAAATGGCTACAAGGTTGTATCTAATGTTGGCCGTTTAACTGTACAGAAGGGCTTAGTTAACCTCATCCATGCTGCCCGTGTCGTAGTTGATGCTTTGCCAAAGACCGTCTTTTTAATTGTCGGTAGTGGTGAGCAAATGGAGGAATTAATTTCACTGGCGGCTGAGCTTGGGATTGGCGCCAATGTCGTCTTTTCGGGCTTTCAGCGCGGTAAACAATGGCGTGATTCGTTCTCGATTGCTGATTTATTCGTCATGCCATCAGTCTCTGAACCATTTGGGCTGACACCTTTAGAGGCCGGATTTTATGGCGTACCTTCTGTAATATCTAAGCAGTCTGGTGTTTGCGAGATTTTATCAAGCTGTTTAAGCGTTGATTTTTGGGATGTTAATGAAATGGCAAATAAGATTGTTGGCGTCTTACGTGAGCAGGTCTTAAGAGATACTTTAAGTGAAGCCTTAGAAGCTGAACTAGCCACACTTAGCTGGGAGCGACCAGCGGGCCGGATTAAGGAGCTCTATGAGCAACAGTTGCAGAGGTCAGCCTCATGAAGTCGATCGTGCTTTATATGCATGTGCACCAGCCCTATCGACTGCGTCACTACACCATTTTCGATAGCGGTGTTAATCATGACTATTTTGATGCCCAATGGGAAGCCAGCGAAAATAATAAACGAATCTTACTTAAGGTCGCCGAGAAAAGTTATCTACCGACGAACGAAAGACTACTCAAACTTCTTAATAAGCATCCCGAATTTAAACTTAGTCTATCGATGTCTGGCTTGTTGCTTGAACAGCTTGAAGCCTGGGCTCCAGATGCATTAGCTTCTTTCCAGGAATTAACTGCAACTGGGCGAGTTGAATTAGTGGCTGAGACTTATCATCATTCCCTGGCCTTTTTCTACTCACGCAGTGAATTTGAGGCCCAAGTTTCAATGCATAAAGATATTGTGAAACGGCTTTTTAGCCAGGAACCAAAAATCTTTCGTAATACTGAACTGGCCTACAATAACGATCTTGCCGCATGGGTACAAGCTGCTGGCTATAGTGGCGTGCTGGCCGAGGGTTGGCATAACATGCTTGGTTGGCGTAGCCCGAATTATATTTATCATCCAATCAGTGCGCCCAATATTAAACTGTTGCTTAAGAACTACCGCCTCAGTGATGATATTGCGTTTCGTTTTGGTGACCAAAGCTGGAGTGAATGGCCCTTAACAGCAGATAAGTTCGTGCGTTGGCTTAATGAAGACAACGATGCGACTAACTTTAATTTATTTATGGACTATGAGACCTTTGGTGAACATCAATGGCAAGAGTCAGGTATTTTTGATTTCCTGAGCCATATGCCTAAAGAGTGGTTAGCCAATAAAGAACATGGTTTTATGACTGTCAGCGAGGCAGCTGCTAGCATTGAAGCCGTTGGTGAGATAGATAGCCCAAGTACTGTCACATGGGCGGATACGGAGCGAGATTTAAGCGCTTGGCTTGGTAATGCAATGCAGAGGCAAGCTATCGAGTCGCTTTACCTGCTCGAAAAGCCCCTGCTGCAATTAAATGATTGGTCCCTGATTGAAGATTGGCGCAAGTTGCAGACTTCGGACCATTTCTACTATATGTGCATCAAATGGTTTAACGATGGTGACATTCACGCCTACTTCAGCCCTTACGATTCGCCATATGAAGCCTACATGAACTTTATGAATGCTTATCATGACCTTAAATCGAGGATACTGGATAAAGGTCTATTGGTGTGATTAAAATAACGGGGGTGGGATGTCTCGACCGGTAGTTTTAAGTAACGGACAGTTGTTTGTCGGCTTAGACGACTATGGTCTAGTGCATGACTTCTATTACCCTTATGTGGGACTAGATAACTTAAATAATGCCCGCAGTGTACCACACAAGATTGGTGTCTGGGTAAATGGACAGTTCTCTTGGGTAGATGATGGTAGTTGGGATATTAAACTGGACTTTGAGGAGCGCGCTCTAATTAGTCACGTATCAATGTATTCGGAAAAATTAGGTGTGCGCTTATTCTTTGAAGACTTTGTCGATCGTCAGTATAACGTCTTAATCAGGCGTATAAAGGTTAAGAATGAGCACGCTAAAGAGAGAGAAATTAGATTGTTTATGCACCAGGTATTTGAAATATCCCGCCGGGGGCGAGCCGATACGGCACTTTATGTCCCAGACGATCATTACTTGTTGGACTATAAAGGCCGCTGCAGTTTATTGATTGCCGGTAAATTTGTGGATGGTGGTGACTTTGATCAGTTCGCTGTAGGTAGTTTCGAGTTGGAGGGTAAAGAGGGTACCTTTATTGACGCGGAAGATGGTCAGTTATCTGGGAACTTAGTCGAGCATGGCGGCGTCGATAGTGTGATTCGTTTTGCGCGACGACTCGGACCGGGCAATAGTTATGAAGTTGACTACTGGGTTGTTGCAGCTGAAAGCCAATACGAGGCGCAATTAGTTCATACCTACTTAAAACATTACGATATAGCGGAGCGTGAAGAGGCCGTACGCATTTATTGGCATGAGTGGCTCACTCCTGGCCTAGAACGTCTCAAACAGGTCTCTGACAAGCATTTATTCGAGATGAGCAAGAGTTTGTTGGTTATTAAGGCACACTGTGATGCACGTGGTTCAATTTTAGCTAGTGGCGACTCCTCAATCTTTAATTATGGTCGCGACTACTACTGCTACTGCTGGCCACGAGACGCTGCTTACGCCTTATGGCCCTTAATTAGATTAGGGTTGTTTGATGAAGCCCGTAATTTCTTTAAGTTTGCTAAAGATACGATGAATCCTGAGGGCTATATGATGCATAAGTATCAGCCGGACCGAGCGATTGGTAGTACCTGGCATCCATTGGTCCATAACCGCTCTAAAGAACTAGCAATTCAAGAGGATGAGACAGCAGGTGTGCTTTTTATGCTACTTGAGTACTTTAAGTCCAGCCATGACGAGGCTTTTATTAGAGAAATGTACGACAGCTTTATCACCCCGGCTGCGCACTTTATTGCTAATTACATTGACCCTCAGACAAACTTGCCACACGCTAGCTACGACTTATGGGAAGAGCGCTTTATGACTACGACCTACACAACAAGTACTATTATCGCTGGGCTTGATGCCGCCTCTAAATTAGCTAGCCTAACAGACCATAGTGAAGACTCGACGCGCTGGCAGAATATAGCAAATAGCATACGATCGAATCTCAACCAGCTTGTACACCCTGATGGTTATTTCAGACGCGGTTTTCTTATTAGCCAGGATGCGGAGACACAATTCGATGATGTGATTGATATTTCCTCGCTCTATGGCCCATTTATGTATAGCGGTCTACCACTGGATGATATACGTATTACGACAACCGCTGATCAAGTTAAGAAAAGAATTGCTGATGTTGATCCAATTGGAGGCGTAATTCGCTATGAACACGATAACTACTTCCTCAGTAACCAAAAGTATCTCGGTAACCCATGGGCAGTTTGCACGCTCTGGCTCGCGCAATATCTAATCGCTACTAATAATAAAGAAGAGTCAGTTAAATACATTAACTGGGTGACAGATCGTCAGCTAGACAGTGGCGTTTTATCTGAACAATTTGACCCAGAAACTGGGAAGCCACTTGGCGTGGCACCGCTAGTTTGGAGCCATGCTGAACTAATCAACACCCTATTAGACTTTTACGATATTTAAGCTAACGTTTCGGGGCTTCGTTACGGCCCAAGCTCTTCTTTGTCTCAGTAAATACCACGTGTCTTCGTAGCTTTGGGCTATATTTACGTAAGCTAAGTTTATCTGGAGTATTAAGGGTATTTTTAGTCGTGTAATAGATGCGTTCACCGCTCTCTTCACTAACCATACCGATAATCTTACGTTTGTCGCCTTTTTTTGCCATAAGTTTATATGCTAACAGATTATATGCTGCTTGTAAATGGAGCCGCCTGTCGGATTCGAACCGACGACATTCAGTTTACAAAACTGACGCTCTACCAACTGAGCTAAGGCGGCAAATGTCTGTCTTAAATGTAGCAAAAACAGATATAATTTGCTATATTTAATCGGTTAATAGTGCCGCGGTAGCTCAGCTGGTAGAGCGCATTCATGGTAAGAATGAGGTCTCGGGTTCAAATCCCGACCGTGGCTCCAGCAAAATCTGCAGGGATAGTGAAGCGGTCAAACACGGGTGACTGTAAATCATCTGGCTTTCGCCTTCGGGGGTTCGAATCCCTCTCCCTGCACCATTTTTAGCTATAAATTTGGGTGAAACATGGTTAGATCTATGTCATGCAGTATGCATATGAAAGTTTACGGGTAATCTGGTCGACCTGAGCCGTAAGACGTTAGCATGATGAGTGTAAGTCTCATCAACCTAAAAGCTAATAATCGCTATAAACTTTATTATTAACTTTTAGATTAAGCTTGCTAATTTAATTAAAGGCTAACTCTTTAGATTGTTGACTATTGATTAATTTCTAAATACGAAGCGTATAATCAGCTTTATTAATAGGTGGTAGTAATATGGAATCTGAAAAACCAGATTCACCGAAGAAACGCTATTTGAAACTTAAGCTATGGCAGTGGGTAGTTCTTTATATCGTGGCAGCAGTTATTTTATACGGCTTATTTTATCTCTTGTTTTTCCACAAGGGCGGAACTTCAACAGGATCTAGTGGTGGCTACTAAGTAAAGCTTGATTAGCCACTAAAAACTAGACAGTGGCATTGCCTTAATGAATTAAGCAAATTATTAAGAAAACCTTAGACATTTGTCTAGTTTAGTGTTATTATATATATTTAATGGCTAAGATTATACCCTTTAAGCGAGTCGAAGACATGCGTGAGTCTATCTATC
>JAJYFN010000006.1 GCA_021790875.1 bacterium
AGTGTAGTGTCACTACCAACCCGAGATGATGCCGAATTAGATATCAATGAACAGTTAATAGTTGAGTATTATTCACGCTAAGAGGAGGAATAGAGTAAAGCAATGTCAAACCTAATATATACACCAGGAGTAGTCAAAGTCGACGAACATTCGCCAATGTCGTCAACATTTACGATTGAACCATTACACAATGGTTACGGCATGACTTTGGGCAACTCTCTAAGGCGCGTTCTACTGTCCAGTATTTCTGGAGCTGTCATTACAAGCTTCAAGATTGAGGGCGTTTCACACGAATTTACCACTGTAAAAGGTGTTAAAGAGGACATTGTTGACATCATGATGAACCTCAAGGGTATTCGTTTTCGAGTTTATGGCGAAGAGTTACAGAACTTACGCCTCGTCAAGCAAGGCAAAGGTCCAATCACTGCCAAAGACATAACACTTAATGCTGACGTCGAAGTTGTTAACCCAGAACACTTAGTCGCAACCATGGACGACGATAAAGCCAAACTAGTTATCGATATGGTGGTTGAAGTTGGCCGTGGCTACCGCACAATTGAGGAAGGTACTGCTAAGAAGGCGAGCGACATGATCGCACTTGATGCTGTCTTTACGCCAGTTCTTAGAGTTCGTTATAAGGTTGAGAACACCCGTGTCGGCCAAATTACTGATCTAGACAAGTTAATTATTACCGTTGATACAGACGGCTCAATTAGCCCTAGTGATGCTTTTGAAGAGGCTGCTGCGATCCTAATTAGCCAATACACCGCCCTAGCTGGTAAGACCCGTATTGCAGTCACCCCTAGCCTTGAGCAAACCACAAACCATGAAGCAAGTATGGACAACGACATGATTGGTGAAGAAATTGCGGCCCTTAACACCTCAATCGAAGATCTTAACCTATCTGCACGCACCACCAACGCCTTAATTAATAACGACATCCACACCATTAAAGACTTATTTAGTCTGAATGACGCCGAGCTCAAAGATCTTAAAGGTTTTGGTAGCAAGGCGCTTGATGAAGTTAAAGAAAAAATGGCAGAGTTAGAGCTTTAGTATTATGCATCGTCACGGATATAAAGGCAGGAAACTACACCGCGAAACCGATCAACGGTCGGCCCTCATTAAGGGTCTAGCGGAAGCTTTAATATTGAACCAGCGGATTGAAACAACGCACGAAAAGGCCAAAGAAGTCTTACCTTATCTAGAGAAATTAATTACTAAGGCTAAAGGCGCTGACCTACACTCACGCCGCCAGGTTATTTCCGGCTTACAAACCTTAGCAGCAGCCCATAAGTTAGTTGACGAAATTGCGCCTAAACTTAAGAAGCGTAATAGTGGCTACTTGCGTATTAAAAAGAGCACTACTAGACGGGGAGATAACGCCCAGATGTCAATTATTGAGTTCGTGGACAGCATTAGTGTTGCTGCTCCTGAAGCGACTCAGCTAGAAACCAAGGAAGAAGCTAAATCATGAAAAAAACCTATTCTATAAAACCAGCAGATATTACACGCACTTGGTTTGAGATCGACGCTAGTACTGCGTCCCTAGGCAAGGTAGCAGCTGAGGCTGCTAAACTACTCCTTGGTAAAGGAAAGCCCCAATTTAGTGCGCACATTGACTGTGGCGACTACGTTATTATTACTAACGCATCTAAGATAGTAGTTACTGGTAAGAAGTTAGAGCAAAAAAGATACTACCGGCACAGTGGCTATCCAGGTGGCTTGCACACACGAACCCTCGCCGAGCAACTAGCGATTGACCCAACTAAGGTCCTCTTTACTGCAGTAAGAGGAATGTTGCCAAACAATAAACTACTCGACGAACGGCTAAAGCGTCTGAAGATTTATAGTGCCAGTGAACACAAGCACGCCCCACAGCAACCGGTCGTTTTAAAACTAGCGAAAGGTAACCTAAACTAAGCATATGGCTCAAGCATCGACCACTAAAGCATCAAATCACAGCTACTATTACGCTATTGGACGCCGTAAAAGTGCTACCGCTCGCGTTAGAGTATCTAATGGCAAAGGTGAGATTAAAGTTAATGATAAGCCGGTAGCAGAATACTTTAGCGATAGTAAGTACCTTCTTAATAAGTTAAACGATCCCTTTATTGCGATTGATGCCATTGGCAAGCATGATGTCTCCGTTAAAGTTAGCGGTGGCGGTCATGATGGCCAAATTGAAGCCATTCGACTCGGTATCTCAAGAGCTTTAGTACTTCAAAATGAAGACTTAAAATCTACTCTTAAGCGAGCTGATCTACTAGGTCGCGACTCACGCGAAAAAGAACGCAAGAAGTTTGGCTTTAAGGGTGCTCGTAAGCAACGCCAGTTCACTAAACGTTAGATTAGTATCTTACTTCTAGCAACTTAGGTATACTTGTTTTAGAGTATCAATTTGTTATGCATAAACCTGTTATTTTAACTGGAGTTAGATCTAACGCAGAGCCAACGCTCGGCAATTATTTAGGTGCTATCTTACCTTTAGTGAGGTTGCAGGCCACTCATGCTGGTGAGTATCAGATTAATGCTTTTTTGCCAGACCTTCACAGCATTACGACGCCTACAGATTACAAGCAACTGTATCAAAGCACGATTAATAATTTGCGTATCTACGCAGCTGCCGGACTCAAACTGGATGACCCTAATACTAACGTTTACCGCCAAAGCTATATACCAGCGCACAGTGAGCTTACTTGGATCCTAGATTGCTTTATCTATTACGGCGAACTAGCGCGGATGACCCAATTTAAAGAGAAGAGCGCAAAACAAACCTCCGTCAGTGTTAGCCTACTTAACTACCCAGCGTTAATGGCAGCCGATATTTTGCTCTATGATGCGTCTTACGTCCCAGTCGGTGAAGATCAGAGACAACATCTTGAACTAGTACGAGATATCGCCATAAGAATGAATAATCAGTTTGGCGAACTCTTTGTTGTTCCAGAATCGTGGGAGAATCAAATGAAGTTTAATGGTAACGGAGCTGGTGTACGCATCCGTAGTCTTAAGCACCCTTCACAAAAGATGAGTAAGAGTATCGCTGATCCGGCCGGCACAATATTACTGTCTGATGACCCTAAAGAAGCCAAAGCGAAAGTGTTAGCAGCCACTACTGACTCGCTCGGTTCAATTAATCTTAATTACGAAACCCAGCCCGGAGTTAGTAACTTATTACAGATTATAGCCTCGATTCAAAATAAGCCCCTTAATGAAGTAGTTAGCGAATGGAAGGGTGAGTCTAGCTATGCCAAACTTAAAAACGCCGCAGCTGACTTAGTGGAGGCAACGCTGAGCGAGTTCCAAGCTAAGCTACTTCAGTTTAGCTCTGAAGACGCACTAGATACTCTATCTAAGCACGAAGAAGCCGTTCGTGGCATTGCTGAGGCGAAACTCAATAAAGTACAGTCTAGTGTTGGCATCCGGCCATAAGAGCTCGTTATCGCATATCATGCAAGCTAAAAAAACAATTAAGGTGGAGACTCAGACTCCGCAACGCTTGGATGTCTACTTACACCAAATCTATAGCAACGTTAGCCGCACTCAACTCGCAAAAATGATTAGTGATCAGCAAGTTCTAGTTAATAAGCAAGTAGCCCGCGCTAGCCTTAAACTACGCCAAGATGACCGAATTAGTTTAGATGAGAGCCTACTTGATAAACCGATTGCCGCAAGTGTTGAGCTGCCGATTATTTATCAAGACCAGTTTTGCTTAGTAGTTAATAAGCCAAGTGGCATCTTAACGCATGCTAAAGGCGCCATTAATGAAGAACCAAGTGTAGCTAGCTTTGCACTTAATTATCTTAGCCCTGAATTACTAGCACCAGACAAGATCAATAACCGTGCCGGCATTGTGCACCGTCTCGACCGCGGAACTTCAGGTGTGATTATTATTGCTAAAACTGATGCCGCCCATAAGTATTTAACAAAACAGTTTTCTACCCGGAAGGTTAAAAAGACTTACTACGCCCTAATTGCTGGCAAGCTTAGCAAGGAAGAAGCCCAAATTAATATGCCAATTGAGCGCAACCCAAAAGCACCTTCTACTTTTAGAACTGGCCCAAATGGTAAAGCCGCCGTAACTAGATACCAGATAGTAGCCACAAATGGCAAATATAGCCTGCTAAAACTAACACCCATTACTGGAAGGACTCATCAATTGCGGGTGCATTTAAAAGCCCTTAATCACCCAATCGTCGGCGATCATGTCTACCAAGGAGAGCAGGCCGATCGACTAATGTTGCATGCTACTTCATTAGAGTTAAAACTACCATCAAGTAGCGATGCAGTGAAGTTTGAAGCGCCACTACCAGAGTCATTTAAGCGCTACATCGATCTTAAAAAGCTTAATTTAAACTAATGGATAAACTAGAACCAAACTTACTGCTGGCATCAAAAACCAAACAGCAGATTGATGACTTTATAGAGCATCCTTACCACGGACTTTTAATTATTGGCGCAAAGGGAAGTGGTAAAACCAGTATTCTAGACTACTTAGCAACGCGTCTATTAAATATTGAGCCTAACAAATTAGCTAGCTATCCCCACCTTTTGAGGCTAACTATTGAAGGTCCAACTAATTCCATTGGTATCGACACGGTGCATCAACTTGATCGTTTTTTTGGAAGAGTAGTGTCCCAACCAAAAAATCAACAAAACCAAATTACACGAGTGGTAATAATTGATGATGCTGAGTATCTAAGCCTAGATGCTCAGAATGCTCTCTTAAAGAACCTAGAGGAGCCCCCGCAGGACAGTGTTTTTCTTCTGAGTAGCACTAATAGCACAAAACTGCTCCCAACTTTGCTCTCAAGAGTACGCACTATCCGTTTAGCTAACCCTACCCAAGATGATATTACGTCCTACCTTATGCCATTAGTAAACAACCCTAAAGTAATCAAACAAGCTATTAATATGAGTGGTGGCGTGCCGGGACTCGCAATTGCGATCGCCTTAAATCAAAACGATCACAGCCTTATTAAAGCTTCAATAACTGCTAAACAAATCTTAAGCAGTGATACTTACGCTAAGCTTCTACTCGTTAATAGTCTCGCTAAGGATCCGAAGTTTGTTACAGAGGTGCTTTTTTTAATACAACAGATGGCCCGCTTGGGATTAGAAACAGCTGAAGCTAAACAATCCACCCACTGGCAAAAAGTCTTAAATACGGCTTATCTAACCGAGCAGCTACTATCCCAGAACAGCAACCCTAAGTTAACGCTAACTAATATGATGTTACACCTATAACTAATCTGTTATATAATAAGTAAGCAATATTGCATATATGTACGAACTTTTAATAATAGTCGCCTTTGCGGCATTTGCCATTTATAACTTGACAGTTCATGATGATGAATTTGCTAGTGCTTCACGCAAGATTGGTGAACGTGTCGGTAAACTCTGGGATATTGCTCACCTGAGCATGAAGGAAAACCGGATGTTAAGGGCTGAGAAGGCCTTAATTACGATCCTGAAAATTGATGAACGCAATGCAGCAGCTTATAACCGACTAGGTATCCTCTATGCTAAGCAAAAAGAATATCGGGACGCCATTGATTGTTTTGAAATTGCCAGCAGTCTTGAGGCTACACCATCTTCGCTGCACAATCTTGGTCTAATCTACTATGAAACCGAAAACTACGACAAAGCAGCCGTTGCCTTTGAGCAGGCTTTAAAGCTCGAGGATAAGTTAGCGGCCAGACATGTGGCCTACGCTAAAGTCCAAGAGAAGCTTGGTAACCATAAGCTGATGGTGCAAGAGTTAGAGATTGCCGCCGAGTTAGAACCTACCAGAGAAATTTATGAATTACTAAAGCGTGCTTATGAGCACCAAGGTATGAGAGAAGACGTTGATCGCGTAGAAGCTAGAATTAAGAAGTTTAATAAACAAACGCGCAGTCCAAAGCGCTTGTTAAGACCTATTCGGCGCGTGGTTATCTAAAGAGGGCGCTATAGAAGTTCGCTTGGCGCTACAAAACCAACTGAGCGAGCGGAAAACATCTCTGGATATAGAGTTGCAGCTATTAAGAAAGTAGCTGCAGCCTGTGCGGTTTGGATTTCTTCTTGATGCTCTTCAGGTTGCGGCAAAGCTGCCCGTCTGAAGATAGTAGATAATTGATCTTTAATTTGCGGTAGTACACTAATTAAATGATCTGCTTGAGAACTTTGATTGCGTGGAAAGATATAATACTGCGCTAGACCAGACCGCAATCCGTTATTTACTCTTGAAACTACACCATCGCTGAATTTAATAGTTAGCTCACCTAAATCATCGTAGCGGGATTGTTCAATGTAGAGCGTGCCAGTATGCGCGAATCGTTCGTGTCCAGGATCAATAATAACTGGCAGGAATTCTTCTATATACGGCATATTTTAATATCTATATTCTACGTTAGTATTACTAAAATAATACTATATTTTAATTAACTTCTGGGTTTAAGCCCTTAATGGAGTTAAGCATGTTATTCATCATCCGTTCGCCAGAATCGGCTGATTGCGTCGATGGGTAACTAGTCAAGGTTTGATTGGCGCCAAATATCCGTGTATGTTTCTGTTGCACTAATTCTTCATCTGGGTAAAGCGCATATGAGATAAGTGAGTCGTAGTGGGTAATGCCAGTGCGGTGGATATAGACGTCAACTTTAACTAAGCGATCATTTGGATCGAGCTCGAACTCTTTATTATTAATAGCTACTGCGCCATCTAGAAAGCGATCGGTCACTAAAACGTCTGCAGGTTCATAGCGTTTATTCTTACCAATGTATAACTGACCACTAACTGAACGATCATATAATGTGCAGTTTTCACCATCAATCATAAATTGGGGTGATACTTCAGGCAGAATCGATTCTAGATGACGACCTTTTAAGCTATCCGAAATCTTTTTAGCGATAGTTCGTTTCTGCCATAAGTAGAGGATAAAGTCATGCGCTTCAACTGAACTTAGGTAGGAATGTTGGGATTCTAGAAGGGCAGTCTTCGCATCACCAACCAATAGTTCAGATATAGTGTCGACATTAAGCGGCGTAACATCTGTTTGGTAGTCGATATTATTAACAGCAAAAAGCTCGTCTGTCTCCTGATAGATAGACTCACGCATGTCTTCGACTCGCTTAAAGGGTATAATCTTAGCCATTAAATATATATAATAACACTAAACTAGACAAATGTCTAAGGTTTTCTTAATAATTAAGCTTAATTCATTAAAGCAATGCCACTGTCTAGTTTTTAGTGGCCAAACAAGCTTTACTTAATAACCGCCACTAGATCCTGTTGAAGTTCCGCCCTTGTGGAAAAACAAGAGGTAAAATAAGCCGTATAAAATAACCGCTGCCACGATATAAAGAACTACCCACTGCCATAGCTTAAGTTTCAAATAGCGTTTCTTCGGTGAATCAGGTTTTTCAGATTCCATATTACTACCACCTATTAATAAAGCTGATTATACGCTTCGTAATTAGAAATTAATCAATAGTCAATAATCTAAAGAGTTAGCCTTTAATTAAATTAGCAAAGTTAATCTAAAAGTTAATAATAAAGTTTATAGCGATTATTAGCTTGGGTGGATGAGACTTACACTCATCATGCTAACGTTTTACGGCTCAGGTCGACCAGATTACCCGTAAACTTTCATATGCATACTGCATGACATAGATCTAACTATGTTTCACCCAAATTTATAGCTAAAAATGGTGCAGGGAGAGGGATTCGAACCCCCGAAGGCGAAAGCCAGATGATTTACAGTCACCCGTGTTTGACCGCTTCACTATCCC
>JAJYFN010000003.1 GCA_021790875.1 bacterium
AGAGTCATTAATCGGGTAAGACAGTATTTTAGCGGTCAAGTTTACCCTGCGGATACTATCCTTCAAATCCTGCACAATGACCCTTATCCAACCATAAAAAGACAGCCCGTTCAGGATTCTCCGACTTCCAGTACTTTGTTTTAGTAATTACCTGATTCTTGCAATTGTATTAGCCGATTCGCTCACATACTTCATCATGTCTATTAAGGACTTGTTGTTAAAGCAATCGTTAACTATGTCCTGAGAAATATTACTAACCCTTGAATTTAGTCCAGCTTAAGCGTTTAGTAGTAGCTTGTTTAGAGACATCTGCAATTATTACTTCGCTTTTAAAGTAATCACGGTACGATAGATCCTTTGCGCGCTCAGGAAGGATTAAACCTTTAGAGCCATCACTGTCATACACTGACTTTACTTTTAGATCAGGAGTGACTAGCAAATCGTAATTGCGTGTAGCCCCATTGGGGGCAGTTTGACTCTCTAACCTCTTAATCTTCCATCCGTATTCAAAGACGCGTACTATTTTATTAAATCTTGCGTGGTCATTCTTCCTATAGAGATTATCCGGTTCAATCCTAAAAGCTGAGCATGCAGACAAGAGTCCTAATAGAGCAATTCTGGCATCATCTTCTAGAAAAGGTGCGCTTGCGATTTCAAGTCCATCAGCATTATAGGCAACTAGAGCTTCGTACTTGGCTTGGAACGCCTCTGGGTCTTGATTAGTAGTATAGAGCGGCTCTTTATTAAGCTGCTGCGTTGTCTCTTGTCTATTTTCTATCATCTACTCATCGTTTTAGTGGTTTAAATATCATATACTTTTTTAAAATTCGTGCGAGTCCTAATTTAGCGACTTTTTAGATGATTATTTAATCATCTGCTTCAATCGATTTATGCAATTAGCTAAGACCAACTAGCAATCAGATTATAGGCTTTCTTAATCTGTTAATACTAAGAGAATGGGGCTACTTTTTAATACCAAAGGTTACTTCTTTAGCTAGGTTTGCTTTGCGGCTAAGAGTCTTAAGTGAAGTTAGATTAGTCATTTTATACTGACTCTTAAATTGATGCATCGCTTGAAGCTTAAGTTCTTGCTCTGCTGGGCGAAGTTTTGTAATTTCACCTCGAAGTGGAGTCTTTAGAAGCTTGCCAATTCTTTGATCCATACGCCTGAGATATCCTTTATTTAAATCCATCGGCATCTGCATATAGGGTATGTCTGCATAAAATGAAACTTTTCTACCTTTTCGCAAAAGTAGTTGCCCTACTTCTCTTAGTGCTAAATGATCAGGGTGTCGCCAAAAGACACCAGCTGCGATTGGTGCATAGAATTCGATGTTGCCCTTAAATCCTTCCTGAATCCGATTCGCTATTTCGTCTAGATCTAAGTCGTTTAATCGGTATTGCCGATCTAGATAATCAAGGTTTAAAAAAGCGATTGAGCGACTTTTTAAAACAAGATCATTCTCTTTTTTACGTTTCTGCATCATAACGGCGCTATCCGGCTCACCGCAGAATCTATCCCATAAAGTCTTAGTGCCTTTTGGAGGGATACCTGCGAACACGTTGACCACTGTTGCATCAGGTTGAGTTATTAAATGCCAACAGCTAAAGACGGCGTCATCAATATGTGGCGATAAAATTACCAAAGACATGCTCCAATCTTATACCAACTGACTATATTAGGTTATTGAATCTTGACCTTTGTATGTCATAATACAGTGGTGAAACGCTCCGCCCCACGCTTCAGCATAGTAATCCCGTGTTTTAACGAAGAGCGCTATATTGAGCCGACGCTTCAATCTCTAAAGGATCAACTATTTAAAGGTAGTTTTGAGATTATTGTTGTCGACAATAACTGCACCGACGATACCGTTGCGATTGCTCGTAAATACGGTGCGAAAATTGTTACTGAAAACCACCGTGGCGTTTGTTGGGCACGACAGGCGGGCACAGAGGCGGCGAGTGGCGAGATTGTCATCTCGACTGACGCTGATACCCTACTCTCACGAGAATGGCTTCAGAATATTGATCAATCATTCAAAAAAGACAAGAGCTGCGTAGCGGTTGCCGGCCCTTGCACGTATATCGATGGTCCATGGTGGGGACAAAAGTACTCTAAGTTACTGTTTGCATTTGTAAGTATGGCGTATCCGCTGTTTGGTGCGCCGTTTTATGTAACAGCCACGAATATCGCTTTTAAAAAGTCAGCTTGGAATGGCTACCACACTTCTATGACTCAAGGTGGTGATGAATTAGCACTCCTACATGACCTTAAACATAAGGGTAAGGTAGTGTTTGATAATAATAACCCGGTATTTACTTCTGGACGGCGTTTAAACGAAGGTTTATTCCATAGCTTGTTTGTTAGTCTGCTGGTCTACTATCTACTGGCCTATCACTTAAATCGACTATTTAAACGGACAATCATTGGTATGGCCCCAGCCTATCGTGCACCGGTAGTCAAACGTAGTCGCAAAGTTTGGGCTTATAGCACCTCTTTATTAATCATCCTTGCTGCCTTCATTCATCTTCCAGGCCGGGATACATTAGTTAAACAATCTTATGAGTCGCTGAGCCAAGTTATACGTGTAGCAAAACATGTATTATAAGCTAGCTAACTAATCAGCACTAGATTATATGTACATAGCTATCATCGCATCCTTAATTGCCGGGCTCTTAAACGCAGTTTCCGGATTGTTTCAGAGAAAAGGCACGGGTATGCCCGCTGCCGAGAAGCTTTATAGTAAAGTGCTGATTGTTGAAACTAGTAAGAATAGGCTCTGGCGAATTGGTGTAATCGCTGAGGGGATTGCTGCCCTCTTAGAGCTCGTAGCGCTTTATTTTGGTAGCTTGCTATTAGTTGAGCCACTCCTCATGACTAACCTCGTTTTCTTGTTGGCTATCGTTCATTTCCGGATGAAAAAACCAGTCTTGCTACGAGAATGGGTGGGTATAATCTTCATTTGTATTGGCATTAGTGTCTTTGTTGCCGTTGCTAAACCCCACGGCGGTAGAGGTACGTTTGGGCTGATTTGGTTGGTGCCAATTATAGCCATCAGTTTACTGATGGCTCTAGGTGCATTGATAGCCAGGCGACTTAGTAATAATCCAAAGCGCAGAGGTTTAGTTGGTGCAGTTGTGGCCGGCTTAAGTCTAGGCATGACTGCAGCTTTAACGAGGTTAACTATGATTCAGCTACATACTGGCATTGTTTCGACTCTTCTTAGATGGCCTCTTTATGCGCTAATAATTAGTGCCATCATATCGATTATTACGGTTCAGGTTGGCTACGGTTCAGGGCCATTAACTATTACGCAATCGATGCTCGAAATCTCTTCTTTAATTGTTAGCACCCTGCTTGGCTTACAAATTTTTGGCGATACGATTAGCACCTCATTAACGGCAGTCATAATTGAAACAATTAGTTTTGTAATTGTCGTAGGTGGCGTAATTATAATCAGTACTTCAAAGCCAATTATTAGCTTAGAGGCCAGTGTGATTAAGTCTTTTATGTCAAAAACTAGCTTTGCCAGCTTAAAGCATAAGGCTCAGTCTAAGAGTTAACACCAGTGCTACTAATTAAGGTGAGTTTATTGCTGAGGCGCAACGCTTCACTTGTTAATTAACAGAAATTTGATGGTTGTGGTTAGCCAACCAATGATAAAACCGTAAAAGACATAGAGCACAATTTTAAAATCTTTTGGTTTCTTAATTTTCCATCTAATTACTAGTACAATCACCCAGGCTATGAAAAGTGCGATGCTCCAGACTGCCCATTCTCTATTAACGCTACTCATAGCTTCATTGTACGCTTAGCCTTAACGTTTACTTAAGCCGTGGTGCTAGGCTTTTTAGAATATATTAGATAGGAAAATCTAATTTCAGTTTAGAATTATAACTATGGCATCTAAACAGATATCCGCAGGCGTGGTGCACAAACTACCGGCTGATTTAAGGCAAGCTCTCCTATTAGATAGCAAGGCCCTTCTACTCTGGGAAGATATTACCCCCTTAGCACGCAATGAATGGATTTGCTGGACGATTGCGCCAAAGACAGCCGAAACTCGGGCTAAGCATGTGCAACGTGTTATATCCGAGCTAAAGGATGGTATGCGCCGTCCTTGCTGTTGGATTGGTTGTATCCACCGTAAAGACAAGCCAATAAGTCCATCCGTGCGCTGGGTTCTGAGTCGAAAGTAAGGAACCTTTTTGCTTTAAATAGATGGCTGTTCTTAAGCCACTAGACCTCAGTCAGCATGAACAAAGTAGCCAAAGCCTATTCCTCCGACTTAGAAAAAGTTGGGCCGTAAATTTTCTTATTCACAAGGATGAATTTTATGGTTGCCGATAGCCAGCCAATAAAGTAACCAAAAAAGACGAGGCCTAAGTCTTTTAGGCTTGGACTGCTTTTAATTTTCCACCTGACTAGAAAAATAAGGGCCCAGACTATAAAAATGCCCCCACTATATATGATCCAGGATTGATTTGCTTTACTCATAAACTCATTGTACGCTTCGAAGCTACGCCAAATTTGCTCAGCTTTACGCTGATTTGTTCTAATCAGTTAGTGCGACTTAGAAAATGATGCCAAGAATAACGCCAACTATAAAACCAGTGAAGAGGATCGCCATTAACCTCACCGTGGCGATATGAATGATTATGGTAGAAAACAGTTCGTGCATGCTAGATTAAGCACTCTTTCTGGCTAAACTTAATGATGCGCTTGATACATTTCATAGCTAAACAGATGCAATTAAAAACCCTAGGATAATGCTAATACCAAAGTATAGGAACAAGTGAGACAGTGTAATTTTCATCACTGCTGTAGCGACTACGATTGTTGAATAGAATGATAGTAAATGCATATCTTAATTGTCTTTAAAAGACAAAGGGCACGATAGCCTTAACCCGCTTCTTATATATTTTATAATCTTTGGCGAAATGTTTGAGCATCAGCTCCTCTTCAAGACGACATTTGGCGTTAAAGCCGACAAAATAAACAGCGAGCAAGATGAAAGCGAAGACCTGACCAATATTGATTGCCGTGCCAATTAACATGACTATCATGCCTGTGTAGATGGGGTGTCGCACAATGGAGTATGGTCCGTGCTTAATAAGTTTATGGCCTTTTTTAAAGCTTATGTTTGAGCTCCAGTTTTTACCAAGAATATTACGAGACCAAACAGCAAAAATTAAACCAACGACGACAATTATATCTGTTGCTACGCCCAAGCGCACTGTAGTTTGCCATAAGCTGTGCTGTAGGAACGTCTTTGTATAAAACATCGTAGCGAACAAGGCGATGACTGCCGCACTAAGTAAAAAGATGTACTTATAGCTAATGTGCTTCTCAAGATTTTTCTTAACGTTAGCGGCTTTTATAATCCAGTAAATAAATAAGACTGACCAACAGCCGAAGATAAATATTCCAGTCCAGTTATTCATGCATTTTTGATCTTTTTAAAAGTTAGTTTGTTTGCTTGGAGCATAAGCGGTAATCCATGTTTATTTTACTCTCTCCCGCTCAGACCGCCAATTTATACACCTAGTCAAAAAGGGTTTAAATAACGCTTAAAAGTGTGGCCGCCAATTACTGTTTAGCTATAACGGCTGGCTGTTAGCAATAAAATAGCGCTTAATGAGACTGCCCGCACCTTCACCGTAGTGGTTGTTGCATTGGTAGTTCTTAGAGAAGCTACTAGGTGTCTTAAGCTGATACGGGTGTATTGGATCGCCAGGAGAGTTGTTGTTAGCTGGGGTGATACTTATTCTACCTTTGAGCAGTGAGCCAGCCTGCAAGGACCAAGCAATCAGCCCGACGTTGTGTAACTTTAGGTAATTTAAATACTTGGGCGCATTACGTGGGGCACTTGAATAGCATTCCTCCCAAGGAGACTGGTACTGTGACCATTCGCCGTCAACTACCGGCCTAATCGCTGCCAGATTGCCTATAAAGCGCCAGTATGATTGACGATTTAAATTAACGTGGTGGAAGGAATAAACGATGTTGGTGCCGTTTAGCAGATATTGCCCCGTGGGCAGACTCTGACCCCAGCTTAGCCCCTCGACCCAAACTAGGTTGTTATACCCGGCGCTTCTAATTTCGTTAACTAGAGTTTGCATACCAACATAGCTAATGCCCCCGAGTTTGCCACCATACTTCCAATAGTTCCACATGCTAGTTGGAGTCGCATGCTGCGTCTTATGTCTATGACGAGGGATATTTAGCTGGTTAATATGCAGTAGCAGCCTAATGCCCTTTTTCTGCAAATTAACGTGATTAACATTTGCGGTTGTTAATCTCGGCTCATTAAATAAATCAAAAATGACATAGGGCCAGTTGCCAAACGTCTGGCCCATCACCTGCCAGAATTTTGCAGTTACCTTGGTTGGCGCTGGCAGATTGCTTGTAAATTCCGTTTGGTCATTGATGACCACAGCGAGATTATAGCTACGTGCCAGTTTGACCTCACGGATAAGTTCAGACAAAAACTGGGTGTTATAGGCTTGTCCGGGTTTAAGATGCTCAAATAAATTAGTTTCTGAAACCTGTAAGCGGACTGTGTTGGCGTGCCAATAAAGTGCCGAGGCGATAATTTGTGCGTCAAGATTCGCTGTATTTTCCATGTAGTCAGTATCTTCCAGGCCGCCGTAGACGGAGATTCCTTCAGGAACAAACCTTCTACCGTCGGGCAGAAGCACTTGATTACCTTCAACTGTAAACGAACTGAAAGCGCTTGCTGTCGCTGGAATAATAGGACCAATGACTGATAACACCACTATAAAAGCAGCCCCTATTAGTTTAACTAGATTCGCCCTCATCATAACTCCAACCGGCAATTAAATTTACACTTTTAACATTAACTCCAAACTATCATAGATAACCCAGGAGAATAATGCTACTAATTTTAAATAGTAAATTGGCACTCTTGACATGAGAGTGCTAATTTTCTAAACTAATCCTAGAAGCTTTTATGCTTCTCTTAGTCATTTAATTATGAAAGGAGAACTATATGAGTAGTCTTGTAAGATGGGATCCATTTGCGGAACTCAGTGCTTTACAAAAGCAATTTTTGGGTGATGATTGGCTATCGCCACTTAAGGGTATTAACGTGCCTACAACTGACGTTTATTCAAAAGATGACACTCTTGTTGTAGAAGCTCACTTACCAAATTTCGATCAAAAAGACATTAATATCCAAGTTGAAGATGGCGCCTTGGTAGTAAGTGCCGAGCGTCACGAGAAAGATGAGGATAAAAGTAAGCAATACGTCGTTAGGGAAAGCTCAAGCAGCTTCTACAGACGCATTGCATTACCTAAACAAGCGGATGCAGATCGGATTGATGCTCATTTAGAAGACGGGGTATTAAAAGTTAAAGTACCGCTGACTCCACTACCAGAACCAAAAAGGATAGCCATTTCAGCAAAGTAGAAGTAAGATTCTCTATTTGCTTAATAAGAGGCCCTAGGGGCTTGTTATTAACTGGCGGCCACTGCTTATGCCCTTTAAATTAGATTGCCAAAGTGATTATTAATCACTACTTGTGCGGGAATTTAATTTTAGGTTCAAGACTAGTTTAGAAGCTCTGTAGTATGCTTCTAACAGATGGTTAATAAGTACTTCAAACGTTCACATATTTCTGAGGCTAAATCTCGGCAGGTTATACGGCTGTTTTGTGAAGATATGACCGCTACTCAAATAGCTACCCTTACTGGCTTAAATCGTAATACTGTTAACCGGTTACTAACTGAGATTCGCTTAGCCATTGTGGCTTACTGTGAAGCTGACTCCCCACTGTCTGGTGAAGTAGAACTAGACGAAAGCTACTTTGGAGCTCGCAGAGTCCGAGGTAAACGTGGTAGAGGTGCTCGTGGTAAGACCATTGTCTTTGGCCTCTTAAAACGTCAGGGCAAGGTCTACACCCAAATTGTACCTAATGTGTCACGAGCGACCTTAAAACAGATAGTGCAGGCCAAGGTTGAACCAGACAGTACCATTTACTCTGACGGCTGGAGAAGCTACGACGGACTGGTAGATTGGGGCTACAAGCGGCATTACCGAGTGAACCATGGAGCTAATGAGTTTGCCAGAGGCCGGAGTCACATTAACGGTATTGAAAACTTCTGGGGTATTGCAAAGGTCAGGCTTACTAAGTTAAGAGGTCTTAGGCCCGACCACTTTAATCTGCATTTAAAAGAATGTGAATTCCGGTACAATATGCGTCATGAGGATATGTACCATGCATTACTTAAAATCCTACGAAAGGACGCTCTAGGCTAGGCTAAACTAGTCTTGAACCTAATTTTAATTGACTACTGTAACTTAAACTTCCGTAAAAATTGCGCGTTAATTGCTACGACGATAGTCGAAACTGACATTAACACGGCCCCAAAAGCTGGTGACAACACAAAGCCTATAGCTGCAGTGACACCTGCGGCTAGCGGAATCGCTAAAGCATTGTAGCCGGTAGCCCAGGCCAAATTTTGGAGCATTTTGCGGTAAGTAGCCTTGGATAATCTGACAATCTTGGCTACTCCGCGAGGATCACTGGAAGCTAAAACAA
Organism: bacterium; assembly: GCA_021790875.1. Classification (GTDB taxonomy): domain Bacteria; phylum Patescibacteriota; class Saccharimonadia; order Saccharimonadales; family UBA4665; genus JAJZWH01. The sequence continues at coordinate 8,566 of JAJYFN010000003.1, forward strand.
TACCCGCCGATTCTATAGCTACATCGGTCCCTGCACCTATCGCTATGCCGATGTCTGCTTGTGTTAATGCGGGCGCGTCGTTTACGCCATCACCGACCATAGCGACTCTACTACCGTCAGCCTGCAGTTTTTTGACAGTTTCAGCCTTTTTATCTGGTAAGACTTCAGCAAAATATTCGTTAATTGCAAGCTCTTTTGCGACCCAGGCAGCCACGCCTTGGCTGTCGCCGGTTAGCATTGCCACTCGCTTGCCCATTGCGTGTAAAGTTGCTACTGCTTCTCTAGATTCTTCGCGAATAACGTCAGCCAACATAATTGCACCCCGAACCGTATTGTTGGTAATAACATAGATCACCGTCTTACCGTCTTCGGACGCTTGCGCCGCAGCCAGGCTGATTGTTTTTGGTATCATTGCCCCTAACTCCTCCACTAAACGCGGGCCGCCAACATAAACCGTTACTCCTTTTACCATAGCCTTTGCCCCACGACCGGAAAGAGAGGAGAAATTTGTTGCATGACTAAACTGTAACTTTAGTTCTGTCGCAGATTGTACAATTGCCCGGGCAATCGGATGTTCAGATTCATTTTCAACTTCGGCCGCGAGAGCTAGTAGTTCGTTCGTATCGCCCTCAGTTAAGATATCCACAACGCCTTGCTCGCCCTTAGTAAGGGTGCCGGTCTTGTCAAATAAGACTACATCAATATTGCGAGCATTCTCTAGTGCCATACGCTGCCGGACAAGCAGGCCGTTTTTGGCACCAAGTGTCGTAGAGATAGATGTAACTAGAGGGATAGCCAGACCGAGCGCATGCGGACAAGCGATAACAAGAACTGTCACGATACGTTGCAATATAAAGCCGACCGTCTTACCGTCAATACCCCATGCTATACCTGTAATAACTGCTGCGCCAATGGCGACAAACGTAAGGTAGAACGCCGCCCGATCAGCTAATATTTGGGTCTTTGATTTACTATTTTGAGCATCATCAACAAGCTTCATGATGCCAGCGAGCGTAGAGTCATCGCCAATTCTAGTAACTTTGACGCTTAGTGCGCCACTACCGTTAATGGTGCCGCCTATCACCTGTGCATTAATCGTTTTTTCAACTGGTTTTGATTCACCGGTAAGCATTGATTCGTTAACATCAGATTCGCCCTTAACTACTTCGCCGTCCGCTGGAATCCGGGCGCCAGGACGAACGAGCACAAGGTCACCAACACTTAACTGGACCACTGGCACTTTTATTAATTCCTTACCACGAATTAATTCCGCCTGATCAGGTAACAGTTTAGCGAGTTCGTTCAATGCACCTTGGGCGTTTTGGACCGAAGCCATTTCCAGCCAATGCCCAAGGAGCATAATTGTCACAAGCGTAGCGAGCTCCCACCAAAAGTCCATTCCATTTACAAGCTTAAAAGTGACGGCAAAGCTGTAGCCGAAAGCGACAGTTATAGCCATAGAGATTAAAGTCATCATGCCGGGCAAGCGACCTTCTATCTCGACTTTGGCGCTTTTAAGAAAAACCAAACCACCATAGATGAAAATAATCGTGCCGAAGAATGCCGGCACATATTGACTACCACTAAAAGTCAGATGGTAACCAAACCAGCTCTGGACGGTATTCGAAAACAGCAGTGTCGGTACGGTCAAGAGTAAGCTGAGCCAGAATTTCTGTTTAAACATGTTGACGCTATGACCAGCATGTTTGTCGTGGCCAGCATGAGCTTGATGGACAGTGTCTGCGGAGAGCGTTTGCGATTGTATTTTTTTCTTTACAGGCACGAGATGCATCCCGCACTCTGGGCACAAGCCGGGCTTTTCTTGCTGGATATCTGGGTGCATAGGACATGCGTAAACAGTGCTTTGCGTACTGTTTATAACAGAGTTAGCTTGCAAATGATTGAGGTGGTTATTTTCCATCGCCTTGTCCCCTTTTCCGATTTAAGTATAGATATTCTAAAGACAGCTTATAAATCTCAAGGCTACAACTCCGGTATTCGCTGCAGCGCTTCTTACATTGCCTTACGGTAGGTTGATCGCTACAACGCAAGCCACACTCCGGACATTGATAGTAAACCGCTGTGGGCATTACGAGACCTCCACCGCATAACTGTTGGGCATTAAAGCAAGGCTGAAGAACGCTACAAGGACAATAGATAGTGATGCAAAAATAGTATGAGGTAAAGTGTCTACGACGGCCATTATACCAACCATCATCAATCCTATTAAAGTCGCTACCCTCCAGGCATTCTTCGAGTGATTTCGCAACGTAGTTTTTGAAAGATCAACTTTCATGAAGCCAATTACACTAAAGTAACCACCAACGACCCAGAAAACTAACATTAACCATGGAAAGATATTCACAGTCACGGTCCTAAGTTGTTTCATCAAAGCCCCAGGGTAGCGAAAACGAACAAGCACGCAGTAAAAGGCGGCACTTATTAGCACTAATCCACATAAAGCCAGTATCTTTGCCGAGTGTAGTGTATTGAAAGTAGCAAGTTGCTTACGATATTTTTTTATGACTTCTTCCTGTTCGAGCCGATGGCATGCTTAGATTTTGTTTGACCCTGCAACATAACAATATTCCAGATAACAGATATGATAAGTAGAAAACCGAGTGCCATACTGGTCCACGACCAAGCAGTGTAGTTAAAGTCATTCATCATGCCGCCCCATCCATTAATGTTCATCGCCCCTACTCCATTCATCCAGGAAAGTGCTGAATATTTATTAATAGAGCTGGGATAAGTAGCATTGACGTCACAACCACTTAAGCGTTTGCCGAGGGCAATATGGACTTGCGTTTCGCCATTGGCTCCTAAATCGTTAACCATGTACTGATCCATAGCTGCATGATTGCCTCTCATCATACGACCCATGTAAAAGTCACCAAGAACGTCAAAGTCGCTGTTAGACAGTTTGTTGCATGTTGTTTGCTGATTCTGTAGTTGATTAAATATAGCCAGACCTTTTTGCTCGCTATAACTCATGCTATTAGCATTGGCTGTGTCTTGCTGGTTCATCATCGTTTGCCCCGAAGCGACGCTGGACGCAAAGACTACAAGCACAAACACAATTAGCATCGTTACAAAGTATTTGGTTTGCTTCATTTTGTAATCTCCCGTTTCAGTTCTTTATTCTTGTTATTTTACTTAAGCTTCTGATCTCTGGGTCAATTCGTACAGCTTTAGTAGCTCCTCAATTGCCTGATTTTGTTGAGCTTCGTCATTAGAGGTCAGCATGGCCTTTATATGCGTCTTTAGATGGTTTTCGAGAACAAGTCTGTTCAAAGAACTGAGTGATTTTTGAATAGCCAAACTTTGGATAAGAATATCCATGCAATAGGCCTCACTATTAATCATTTTCTGGACGCCTTTTATCTGTCCTTCAATAATTTTAGTACGATGAGCGGCGCGTTTCTTAATATCTGGTATCATGGCTCGAATATATACCCCCTAGGGGTACTATGTCAACAATACTATTATTCAGGGATTGGCAATAACGGCCCACCATTGTAGGTGCTGAATAATATAGTTATCAAGCGACCATTTTGGCGTAACGGTAAGACGCTCTAAGCCATAGAGCGCAAAGAAAACTACGGCATAAATAATAGCGGCACCAATATCTGTTGAGCTACTGGTGTACGGTCCGCCAAAGCCTTCGGCGATCGCCCAGACAAGTAAACTAAAAAATGCCGCCGATAGGTACGTCACGCGTCGGGCTAAGCCGAGCAGTAATGAGCAGGCGATAAAGCTTTCAATAATTGCCGTCAGTAGCGCAAAAAGATGCGGATTGTAACCTAAAAAATGGACCCAGAAATGAAACCATGGCTTGAGCCAGCTAGGCTGGCCTAGAGTAGCTGTTTTAATCTGATTGATAAATCCGTTACGGAATGATGGCTGAAACTTAAAGACAGCATCAATCGCCCACATGATGCCAAAGACGATTCGCAAAGTCGCGACATGCATTGATAACTTTTTGACTTTTGTGCTTGTGGCGTACATTTTTAAAATCATAGGTGTCGTTAAACGTCAAATAAACATTACCAGAAATTATGGATTATTGACAGTATACCCCATGGGGGTATAGAGTGACCTTATGCTTAATTTCTCAATAATGCAATTGACGCGACGCCGTTTGCGCATCTTAATTGCAAGCTGTCTAGTGCTTACTTTGCCCTTTGTCGGCGTGATGCGTGTTGCAGCAGCGCCTGCAATGAGTTCTCTTGATCACGGCTCAAACTCCAGTTGTGCTACTTTTTGCGCAAAATTCAACAACCCGGCTAGTGCCCCCCAACTAACTGTTATTAGACAAGAAGAAGCCGAAACACCCGATCCGGTTTTGCCACGACCCGACTCGATACCACCGTATTATACGCAATTCATGACTTTTATAGTCCCGAGGATAATTCGGCCAGCGCGGCAGTTTGCTTGCCCTCAATCTCATCCACCGGACATGATTGCGACCTTAGCCGTTTTTAGATTTTAGAGTGCCCCTGTCTTTTTACGTATAACCAAACGTAAAGGTAGAGGAGTGCTCTAGTGAAGACGTTTACTAATAGACTAGAGGTCAGTATTCAGCACGATAGCCAACACCCCCTACGCTATAAATTCTTAGGGGCTGTATGGAGAGGATTAATCCGAGCGTATTAGCGCGTTACTGCGCTCTATGCCACGGTAGCCAGAGCTACTCTTGTCTCGCTGAAATTTCGTATCAGTTTTTTATGAGCAATCCAATATACAGACCGTCTAAATAATAGTGCGTTACCACCACTTGCCAACTTAAAGATCGGAGATTTACTATGCATCGCAAGCTTAGATCAGCTTGGTTGATAATTGCCGGCATGGTCCTCGTCGGCGTAACTTTTGTTAGCACAATAAGTCGAGGCTCGTTAGCTAGCATACTTTTGCTATGCTCGTTTAGCTTGCTCCTCATGATGTTTCTTATTGGCAATATAGCGATGATGGTGAGTAGGCCGCTCCGAGACAATAAAAAAATAAGCTTTTCATTAAGGAGAAGATCATGTTAGCTACCATATTACTTGTCATTACTGGCCTCTTCGTGCTGGTCTTGGGGGTCAAAAAAAGATTGTCAATCAAAGTCTGCGTTCTGTGTGGAAGCATATTCGTGACTTGGACGGCATTGCTTGTCTTATATCGCACCAACCACTTCCATGACAGCGTTTTACTTAGTTTGCTGATGGGCCAGTTCATAACCGGCTTGTATTACTTTCTTGAAAAACGCGTTTCACCACTTCTGCGTATTTTTACACTGCCTTTCTTTTTGACCCTGACTACTGTATTTTACTTCGCCATCACTTTTACTAAAGATTTATTTCCACCACTACTTGTGCTCTTCGGTCTTTGGATTGGTGCCTATATCATTTTCGCCTGGCGCAATGATCCGGGCAAGAAACAACTTAGCGACGCAGTCATGAACTGCTGTGAGGAGAAATAATGGGTATTGTCGCAACTGCTTCACTCATTACTGCATTCTTAGCCGGTAGTGCGGCTCTCTTTGCGCCGTGTTGTATCGGCGTTTTGTTGCCTTCCTATCTGGCTTCAGTTTTTCGTACAAGAACCAAGATTTTCCTGATGACCTTCGTTTACTACCTAGGCCTGTTAACCGTATTTCTACCATTAGGTCTAGGAATCGCCAGCCTCGGCGGTATATTCCGTGACTACCATGGCATCTTCTTTACACTTGGCGGACTCTTCATGGTCGGACTCGGACTATCGCTGGTTTCTGGTAAATCTCTAATGCTGCCATTACATATACACCCCAAACTTGGGAAACAGCATAACTTTGGTTCACTTTATTTGCTCGGCATCTTTTCGGGTATTGCAACCAGTTGTTGCGCGCCAGTTTTGGCTGGGGTGCTAGCCCTGTCTGCAATGCCTGGATCGTGGTTACTTGGCTCGGTCTATTCGCTCGCGTTTGTTACTGGTATGGTTGTGCCGTTATTCTTATTTGCTTTATTGTTTGATCGGACTAAAGCCTTAAAACGCTTCAAGTCACTCAAACGACAGATCCACTATTCACTTTTCGGGCGAAATATTTCAGTCTACCTATCGCATCTGGTTTCAGGTATTTTGTACATCTTCATTGGCATTTTCATTCTGCTGTTTGAGAGAAAGGGGCCAGAAGCTTTTGGTACAACCTACCAGATTGACATCAACATATGGACAGCCCAGATCACGCAAATAGCAAATCGTGCCACCGGTGACGTACCCGAGTGGGTGTGGGCAATAATCTTTATTTTTATTTTTGTGTTTATTGCATGGTTGGCTTATCGACAAGCCAACAAAGATGAAGCAAAAGCAACACAGGAAAAGGAGCATAAATCATGAAATTTTGGGCAACTATTACATTTATTATTGGCGCGTTTGTGGTCTTTGCAATATTTACCAACCATAAAGGCCCTAACAACGGTCCGATTGTACAGCCAACGAGTAGTCTAAATGCTATGGTCGGACAGCCAGCACCTGACTTTACGCTCCAAAGCGTGAGCGGAAAAACGTTTAGCTTAAGTAGCTTAAGAGGCAAAAAGATTGTGCTATTTTTTAACGAAGGCATCATGTGCTACCCAGCTTGCTGGAACCAGATGGCAGCACTGGGAACTGATGCAAAACTCAACAACGCTAATGTTGTCAGTGCCAGTATTGTAGTAGATAGCAAAGACGAATGGGCCTCAGCGATCCGCAAAATGCCAGCACTTGGAAAAGGTACGATCTTACTCGATTCTGACTTAAGCGTATCGAATCAGTACAATGTCTTGTCTTTACCGTCCTCGATGCATAAAGGCATGAAGCCCGGGCATACTTATTTCGTCATTGATCAGAACGGTATCATACGCTTCACTAAAGACGATCCGGCGATGGGAATCAATAACAGTATTCTCGAGAGTGAGGTGGCGAAGATTTAGACGGTAGCAAATTTAAGTAAGATAATTATTTTTAGATAAGGAGCTAAGATTGTGAATAAGAGAGAACTCAGATTTATTTATACCAAGTGGTTTATTGCGATAAGCTGCCTGGCACTTGGCGCTTTAATTGTTCTGGGCCTTCGTTTCTTTACCTACCAGCCAGACACCGTACACTACCACGCTAACTTCGCGTTATACATCAACGGACAAAGAGTACAGTTCAGGGGTATCCAGTACTACACCGATGCCGAGATGTGCACCATCAATAATGTAATGACTCCCATCGGTCGTGCGCATATGCACGATAACGTTAATGATGTGGTTCATGTTGAAGATCATGCGGTAACCTGGGGCCAGTTTTTCGCTAACTTAGGATGGTATATGGGGCCAGACTTCATTGAGTCACCCGACGGTACAATGTATAAGGAATCTGGCAATTCTAAATTGAATATTTTAATTGACGGGCAAAACTACACTGATTTAGGCGGAGTAGCCAATACAGTCATAAAAGATCAGGATAAGTTACTGGTTAGCTTCGGCGATGTAACTGCGGGCGTTCTAGAGCAGGAATATACCGCCATACCTAGCACTGCGCATCACTACGACGTCACAAAAGACCCGGCGAGTTGTAGCGGGAACCAAAGTAACGTATCGATACACGAACGCCTAGTACATATGTTTTAGATAAAGCTATTAACAATTAAGCCCCTAGTCTTAGACTATGAGGATTATTTAAGCACAAGTCGCTAGGGGTGGTAGCGAAGTGTACATTATTAAAGGCGCCCATTACCGTACTCTTTTAAGAAGTAATGGTTGTCTTAATGAAGAGTGCTGTGATTATAGATTGCAACTAGATATACTATTAACGTTGTCTTTAGATGTTCTCTATACTGCCGTTGCGTTTCTTAAACAGAGCCCAAAAAATTGCAACAATTGCGGCAAGGACTAATAGCCACCACCAGCCTAATGCCAGGAAATTACTATGTTTACTAGCTAAGCTGGCTAAGTTGGTCTTCTTGTTATTTGGAGATCCTTTTGTAGTACTGCTTGGTGTATTTGTGCTTGCTCCTAAAACTTGTTGATTATTAGAGTTTCCTCCACCAGTTTGAGGATTGTTGGTATTACTTAAATTCGGGTTGGTTGAAACTGTGGGATTGGTTGTTGTGGTAGACAGTAATAGAGTGTTATTGGTTTGATTGACCGAATGGTCGGAAATGGTTACAAGATATGTAGCTGAACTGGAGTTACCGGCTTGATCAGTAGCCGTAAGGGTCACTGTATAGCTACCTTTTGGCGCCGGCCCTATTGCTAAACTACTGCCACTTAGAGTATCTAGTGGATTGTTTAGTAAATTCGAGTCTGAAACCTGCCACTTATAGGTAATTTTACTAACATCAGTCACACTAGGATCGAGCGTTAATTTATCGCCGGTAAACATAGCAATATTGAAATTGCTATCCGTTATGACTGGTGCTGTATTGTCAACTATTACGCTTATAGTTTGAACTGAATTAGCATCCTTATTACCTGCCTTGTCGCGCGCCTCAAAATCTATTGTGTATGTGCCATCGACTAGTTTAGTCGTGTCCCAAACATAATTAACGTTTGTCGCTGGGCTATAAACTACACCAGGTCCAGCCACAACGTTGCCTTTTGAGTCCAAAATTACTAGATAGTAATGGTCTGGGTTAACATCCGTGATCGTACCAGTTATTGAGACACTACCCTTAACTATTGCACCTGACGTTGGCGCTGTAATTGCGACTACTGGCGCAACGTTATCTACTGTAACCTTCCACAAGTTTCCACCGTTGCTCCAAGCCCCGGGCTTACCGTATTGGTCAATAGCGCGTACCCGCCAGTAAAAGACTGTACCGTCCGCTACATTAGTTGCCGTCTTAGATGTAGTTGTATAAATTCCGTCAAATCGTAGGCTTGTACCAGCTTGGTCATTGAAACTCTGGTATTCGTACTTTACGGCTCCAGGCACTACTGACCAGCTATTTGTTAGCGATGTTGCACCGTTCACGTATGCATCGTTGATTGGCGCAATTAGAATCGGTGCCGGCAATGTAGCATTATCTAATCTAACTTGCCATATTGCACTCCATGGGCTCATGTTTCCAATCGAATCAATTGCTCGAACTTGCCAATACCAAACGCCGTCTGGAGCGCCTTGTGACAAAATTAAAGGATTTGGCAGAGTTCCAGAGCGCCAAACATTGGTAGTAAGGACGCCATTAGAGCTTGCAGGGTTCATTGATGACTGGAACTGGTAAGTTATAGGTAGTGAGTATATGTCAGTCGATGCATTCCAAGTAAAATTAAAGTAGTTAGTGAACTCAGTTGAATTATATGGTAGACCACCAGTTGGCGTGGTTGGAGGGGTATTGTCTACGGTTACCTTCCACGGTGATGTCCAAGCACTACTGTCTCCTAGGGTGTCTACAGCACGAACATGCCAATAGTAAATTCCTGCAGGCGTTCCAGATGTAGGAATGAATGCAGTGTTAAGGGGTGGCGATGTATAGATGGGATTAATGAAGGAGCCGTCTGGATTTTGGGCATTACTTAAAGAACTTTCGTAATAGTAAGTTAGGGGTCCGAACGAGCTGGTAGCAGGCTGCCATGTGACTTGCTTCAGTGCAGCGGTTGTCATATAGGTACCATTAGCAGGAGACAGATTAGCTAAACCGGCTGGACGTTGGGTGTAGTACTGCGAAATGATTTGGTAAGGGTGAGCTACATACTGAGAATTGGTATCGTTAACCCTTACATCTTTATTGATATCATCAACATAAATTGCAGCAATCTCGGACTGGTTACTTGTACCGTTGACAGTTAAGATAGCGGGGCTAGTCACGCCCGTGCCTTGATCAACGTCAATTCCATCATAGCCGTTATTTGCTGTAGTGATGTTATTGACTGTGACAGTTGATCCATCAACGTTAAGGCCGGAATAATTATTATTCTCAGTTGTTAAATTATTCAGTTGTACGTAAGTGGACTCGTAGACATTTATTCCGTGTAGATCAGTACCGCCTGAGCCGTTAATGACCATATCATTGAAAGTGACATTACTAGTTCCATCAATACCAAATACAGCGTTGTTTGAGTTGGTGGTTTTAGTGAAACTTGGTTCCACAGTGTAACCGTTACCGTCGATAGTTAGCGGCTTGGTGATTGTGACCTCTTGGTCAAAAGTTGCGTTGCCAGCAAAACTAATTATGTCTCCTGGGCTAGCGCTGTTAATTGCTGCTTGAACAGTTGCTGCGTCACAAGGCTGCACACTACAAACGGTGTCAGTCACGGGAGCTGCAGAAGCAGTACGCATTAAAAATAGCGGCACTGCGCCGCTAAGAGTTGCCATAACTAATACGATTGTTGTACCGAAGCTTAAAATTTGTTTCCGAATTTTTTGTATTGGGTGTTTTAAAGTTTTGGTACGCCACATAGCGATCCCCTCTCTATTATGCTGTTACATCCCAACGTATTTATACGATATTCTTATTATTTGATTATGTCAAAATTGTGTTAGAAGCAGTGTTAATGAAAGTTTTGTTATGTTACTTGTCGTTTGGCGCTAAACAACATGCGTATGCCCTTGCTATACGTCCCTCTCTACTGTTAGATAGTATGAATAGATATGAATATAGCGCTCTACGGCTCTGGCGAGTTTACGGACTCAGTTAATGAAATTGACCGTTATTTAATCGAGAAATATAAACTAAAAACGGTAGCCGTTATCCCTACGGCAGCCGGTAAAGAGCGTGACTATCACAAGTGGATCGATATGGCGCTTAGCCATTTCGCAAAACTTAATATTGAAGTTGTAGCGGTTCCAATAATCGACAGTCAGGGCTCTAATGATGACGAACTAGTTGGGCTTTTAGATCAAGTCGACTGGATATTTTTCTCTGGAGGTAGCCCTAAGTATCTGCTTGATACCCTCAAAGGCTCAAAACTTTGGGATAAGGTTATTCAAAGAGTGAATGAAGGCGCATTGCTGGCTGGAAGCTCAGCTGGGGCCATGATAATGGGCAACTACCTACTTGAAAGTCCCTTTAAGGCGGTGTTTAGTAGTCTGCCCGCCAATTGGGATAAAGCTTTTAAACTAGTTGATTTTACTGTCTTCCCGCACTTTAACAAGCTAAAAAAATATAACAAAGTAATCAGTAAGGTGATCAAAAAAGCACCCCTTGAAGTCCGCAACTCGTGGATTGGCATTGAAGAGAACACCGCCTTAATAATGGATAGCGGGGGTAGTAGAATAAAAGGAGTTGGAACGGTAGATATTCATAGTCAGAAAGTTAGTTTAATAGAGTAAGTACCATGTCATACCTTGTCGATTTTAATGAAGTTTCTACTATTGGGCTTGAATCGTCGCCTTACGCTAAAGCACTGGCTGGTTTAAGAGCTAATGAAGCCAGATACTTTCACAATAAGTACAACCATAACTTTAGCGTTGTGCCAGCTCGCGAGAGTCAGGCCACGCTTGATTACGTTAACCAGGTATTACAATCTGAGCGTCAGCTTGTTTTCTCGGCTCGACCGCTCGAAACGTCTATTTTCCAGGTTGAGAACATTAAGTGGGCTTATGTGTTTTATGAGAATGGACTAGAAATAAACGTAATGTATACACTTGATGATCCAAAAAGGCGTGCCGTCGGCTTTAAACTCTCAGAAGGAATGCCAATTCCAAAAGAACTCGAGACTAAGTTTAAGTTTGCACGCCAGAAATCGAAACTAGCTGGAACGATTAGAGGATCCTTTTTTATAATTAAAAATGAATATTAGGCGCAATCCCAGCAAGTAGTCGATTAACGTGCCTTGCTATGTCTTCTTGGGCTGACGCCTTGTCACTCTTCCTCGTAACCACCCATATAGGACGGGCTAGGGTTGGTGTTTTAACTTTTAGTAATTTACCATCTGCAATATCTTCTCGAACCATGTGATAAGGCAGTAGTGCCGTTCCTCTGCCGTCAATCGCCATATCCTTAAGTAAATCTAAGCTAGTAGAGAAAAAGATTGGATGAATATCTAAATACAGCCGTTTAAATTGTTTAACGAAGTGGCTATAGGTCGTTGAGTCAGCGTTAAATGCCAACCAGTCGTCAATTGAATCTTCCCTTTTCTTGACTTTAAGTTTTGGTGAACGCACAAAGACAAATTTTTCGTTATGTAGTCTTTTGATACGGATCTCTTTAGTAAGCAGCCCAGGCTGGCCAGTAATTAGGCCAATGTCAATCTTCCCCGCTACTAAGGCACTAATTATCTTTTTAGAATTATCTACCATAATCTTGAGCCCGCTGAGCAGCTCAATTGATTGAGAGGAGGAATATAGCAAATGCGCAATGCTATCTATAATCCCGACGTGCCTTGTTGGGTCATGGGCTACGCTAGCCAATTTTTGCTGCAGTAGTTTGTCTTCTTTTAAGATCTTCTTGGCGCTCTCAAGGACTACTTTTCCTTCAGTAGTTAGAGCAACGTCATAACGATTTCGTTTAAACAGCTTAACTCCTAAAGAACGCTCCAGTGAGCCAATTGCTAAGGTGATTGCCGGCTGCGATTTGCCAAGAGATTTAGCGGCTGCTGAAAAGCTTTTCAGCCGTGCGACCTCATAGAATTTGCGGTATCTGTGATCCATGAGGTTCATTATATCGCATAGTGTTTACTTATCTTAGATATAAGCTTGTCTTATTCTAAATGCTTGTATAAAATACTTCTTATGTCACAAGCAAGCAATCCAAAGTCAGAAATAAAAATCGCAGTTATAGGAGCAGGAAATTGCTTCTCGGCCCTTTATCAGGGTTTCACTTATTACAAAGATTCAACCGAATCAGACATTCCGGGAGTTATGTTCGCCGACATTGGCGGCTACCGCCCGAGTGATATTAAAGTAGTAGCCGTTTACGACGTTGATGCAAGGAAAGTCGGCAAGCCGACGGGCGAAGCTATCTTTGCGGAGCCGAACTGTGCGCGCGTGTTTGCGCCAAACGTTCCGGATGGTCCAATCGTTCAGATGGGCCATGTTTTAGATGGCATGTCAGATTACATGCAACAACAACCGGCGCATGTTGGTTTTAGGGTTTCAGACGCTAAGCCTGTCGATATGGTCAAGTCACTTAAAGAAAGTGGTGCTGACTTACTAGTTAATTACTTACCTGTTGGCTCGCAGCAAGCTACCGAGTTCTACGCTCAAGCGGCCATTGACGCTAATATTGCCTTCCTAAACTGCATTCCGGTCTTTATTGCTAGTGACCCTAAATGGGAACAAAAGTTTATAGATGCTAAGCTGCCCATTATCGGTGACGATATGCGCTCACAACTGGGCGCAAGCGTGCTAAGTCAGGTTTTGCAAGAACTTGCCTTTGATCGAGGGATGGTTGTGGATTTTCACCAACAATTAAACATCGGCGGTAACACCGACTTTAACAACATGATGGTTCAGTCCAGACTAGAGTCCAAGAAGAAAAGTAAAGAGAACGTTATCCGGGCGCAAAACGATCTAAGGGGCATTGAAGTGCCGAAAGACAGTTTGTTTGCCGGACCGAGTACCTTCCTGCCCTACCTTAAAGACAATAAGGTTGCTTACTTTAATATCCGTTTACGCGGTTTCGGAGACGCTCCCGTAACGATAGACGCTAAATTATCGGTTCAAGACAGTGAAAACAGCGCCGGCGTAGTGATTGATGCCATTAGATACTTAAAAGTCGCTAAGGAATTAGGCGTTGTCGGTGCACTAAGAGGACCAAGCGCATGGACTCAAAAGACACCACCGGAACAAATGATGTACGCTGATGCTAAGCTCGAGTGTGAAGCGCTGGCAAAAAGACAATTAACGGCTTCCGTTAAACGACAACTAGTTTAATCTTAACTACTTATCTGATTGCAATAATTTCAGCTGGTTTTATTTTGATCGTTTTTTAAGCAAAAGGCTTCGACCGGTTCTGGACACATACGTCAGGTATATAACGATCAGGGCAACAACTATGGCGACAGTTAGCTCCCACGCTTTAGTCGTTTTTGTTTGTTTAAGCGGAGTCTTAGTTACGCCTAGTACGCTACCCGCATTACTACTCTTTGAAATCTTCTTGGACGACTCTCCTGGGGCGTTAATCTGACCACTGCTAGAACTAGAAGTTGAGGTTTTGGCGCCTAACACCTGGCTGTTGCTTGTACTAGCTGGCGTAGACGTATTTTGGATACTAGAGGCGGTTATTACAGGAGTGATGACAACTCCAGGGTCACCAACCAGCGTCGAACCGTTACCGGCTGTATCAAAGGCTTGTAAGGAGAAATAGCGGGTCGTACTGTTAGGCGCAGTGTAAGCATAACTATAGCTTTGACCAGGCGTAACATTTACTTTACCAACAAGAGTAGAACTATCTGTCTGGTAAGTAGTACTGGTTGAGGCGTAGATATTGACATAGCTGACATTGCTCGTTGTTGGAGCAACAAAGTTTAGAGTGTAGGTATCACCACTAATTGTCTTGCCGTTATATGTAGGTGGATTAGGTGCAACAGAATTGACGACGGTGCTGGTATATAGTGGGTGGAACGTATCGGTGATATCCCCATCTTTGGTTATTACCACTTTAAAGGTATAGCTACCACCACTGGTAATGCAGGCGGGCAGTGTTCCAGAACCACCGTAAACATTGTTACTGTCGTAATTGGTGTCTTGTGTCTCGCAAGGAGTGGTGCCGTAAGTTGTGCCGTTATCTATGCTGACGTAAAGATCGACAGTAAATGTAGCCCGCACAAGTGAAATCACACTATATTGAATATTGAACTTCTGGGTATTAATCGGGCTCTGAAGAGTTGATATGCTAGCTGTCCAATCTGGGTAGGTTGTAGTACCAGCAAAAGCTGCGCCACTCATACCAATTGCTAGAAACAGTGTCACCGCTAAACTAATTAGAAACTTTCTCATCTTATTTGTCTCCTCTTCCAGTCTTGGCATTTCGGCGTAAGACAATCACTACACCGCCCACTAACAGTACTGGCAATATATACTGTGCAGCCAATATATTCGTTCCCGTGTTCACTAGTTCAGGCGGACCAACTATTCTAGGAGCCGTGTAAGTTCCGATTGGTAACGGAGATATTATACTAACTAAGGTGCCGACAAATGGAGTGTTGGCTGAATTACTTAAGTTAGTAATATTTCCTATGACCTCATAACCGCTACTGTTTGGTTGGCTATAGCCAGTTATATATGCCAAGTCCGGATAAATACCATCACTAACATTTGACTGAATTGTCGCCTGGTAAGTTAGAACAACCTTATCTCCGGGCAATAGAGTTCCTAAAACCCAAGTTCCTGGAGATCCGTAGTTCGGGCTGGGAACACTTAGAATAGTCGTAAGACCATTTCTAATAAGCTGGGCGGTTGCAGTAGAGTTGTCAACTTTAAAATTGTCAGGGGGTGTATCAATCACCGTAGCGTCATACACGATTCCACTGCTTTCTGGTACTGTCACGGTAAGGGTATAGGTAACTGTATCTCCGACTGTGGTAGGGTTAGGACGGTTATTAGTCTTAGCTAACGTAATTGAATCGTTCTCCATATTACCAAAGTTTATGTTTGTCTGATTAACACCTGATTGAGTTACGTCAACGTTCTGACAGGCGGGGCTAGTAGGAGTACCTGGGTAAGTCTGTACCCAACCGTTCTGCATTACTTCACATAGTTTGTATGTATCTGGTCCGAGGTTGGTGAATTGGTAGCTGCCATCTGCACCCGTTACTTGTGAACCTAGCTCAACGTTTGCGCTGTTGTACAGATCGATTGTCCAGCCAGGAAGGCCTGGGTCATTACTATTCCAAACACCGCTACCATTTAGATCATTAAACTTGTAACCACTAATACTTACGTTCTTGAAGTTACCGAAGTTATTACCTGTTGAGTCTACTCCAGCAACCAGAGTGACAGGACCAGGACTGTAGATTTGAGTCCAGCCGCTAGTCGGCATTAGCTCTTCTAGAGTGAAGGAACCAGGCAAAAGTCCAGTGAAGCTGTATGAGCCATTACTACTAGTAGTTGTACTTTGTTTAACGCTTCCACTCACTAATAACTCAATGGTTATGTTAGCGAGAGGATTAACTGTAGCGCCATTGGAATTAACTTCATATTTGTAACCGCTAATGGAATCTAGTTCCGTATTGGTGTAACTACAAGCTAAGTTTTCTCCAGGAGCAAGCGTAACGTTCAGTTCTCCTGTACTAATGTTGGCGGTGTAGGTATTTTGGTCACAGTAAAGGTCAGTTAGGCTCCAGCCAGTGGTCGGGTCTTCAGTAACACTGTAGTTCCCAGGTGCAAGTTGAGTAAATTGTTGCTGGTTGGTGTTTGTAATGGCGCTGTTGTCGGTCAGGCTAAAGTTAGCTGGTAGTCCATTCCCGATTGTAGTAAAGCCAAATGTTTGGGTACTGTATGGCGACGCATTCTTAATGATCGTTAGAGTAGCTAGTCTAGTGTTAGTGAAGGTACAAACTACATTCTGATTACTGCTTACGGTGAAGTTTGGTGTGGTTGTACCGCTGCCCTGTAAGCCGTTATTACATAGGTAAGTCGAGCTGTAGTCGCTCATGTTGGTGCCGGTGTAGGCGGTTTCGCTAACATTGTAGCTACCAGTAACGACTGTTTTAGCTCCAGTAGTTCCACCACTTCCCTGGTCAGGGGTAGTTGAAGAAGTTGGGCCGTTAATGCTCAGGTTGAACGTGCCATTGTCTGAAATTGGATTGATTACCTTATTTACAGTTACGGTTCCAGTGTCTCTAGTGTTGGTAAAGTAGCAGGTAATATTTTCTCCAGGAGCAAGCGTGACGCTCTGAGTCGTGCTGGCGGGCGTAGTGTTAGTAGTAGTGGTGCCATCACTACAGCTACTAGCAGTTACTTGGTAGTCAGCACTCTGGGTAGCATTTAGGGCTTCACTTACGCTGTAGTTACCAGCTGGTTCATTGACCGCTGTTCCTCCGTCAGTGTAATTGCCAGTACCATTTAGGTTCCAGTTCCAGCCTGAGGCATCTGTAGTCGTGGTTCCTAAGCCGTCATTAACATTTTTGATGACGTTGATGGTGCCGCGTCC
>JAJYFN010000007.1 GCA_021790875.1 bacterium
GATCTTTGCTCGAGCAGTCTGCCAATTTACCTGGCATGCTAGCACCGTCTAAGATACCTTTACGAATAATGTTTTCCCTAGCCGCACGGGCTGCCTTACGGGCTCGGGCAGAAAGTAACGCCTTACCAATAATCTTGCGCGCAATAGCCGGGTGTTCTTCTAGATAATAATTTAGGTATTCGGATAATACCGATTCAACGTATCCTCTTACTTCTGGGTTGCCAAGTTTGTTTTTAGTCTGCCCCTCAAACTGCGGATCAGGTAGTTTGACTAAGATGATAGCGGTTAGTCCTTCTCTTGTATCTTCTCCACTCAGGTTTTCTTCTTTTTCTTTAAGGAGCCCCTGTTTACGAGCATAGTCATTAATCACCCTGGTTAGCGCCGCTCGAAAGCCAGTTAGATGTGTACCACCATCTGGGTTGAGTACGTTGTTGGCGAAAGTTTTGATGGTTTCAGTAAAGTTCTCACTATATTGCATCGCAATTTCAACTTGAGCATCTTCGATTGTTTTATCAACATAGAAGATGTCTTCATCAATGACCTCTTTGCCAATATTGAGATGCTTAACATAACTTTGAATACCACCTTCAAAGTAAAAACTATACTTTAACTGATCGGCTTCATTAATAAGGGTGGTTCTAATACCCTTAGTGAGGTACGCCGCATGACGCAAGCGATCAATGATAGTTTCATAGCTGAAAGTAGTCGTCTCTTTAAAAATACTGGGATCGGGATAGAAAGTAATGTCGGTGCCTGTTTGATCACTCTTGCCCGTAACTTTCAGCTCATTAATAGGAGCACCTAGTGCATACGTCTGTTCGAAGGCTTTTCCGTCCCGGTAGACTCTAATAATAAGCTTGGCTGACAGGGCGTTTACGACGCTAACACCGACACCGTGCAGTCCTCCGGAAACTTTATAGCCACCGCCACCGAACTTACCGCCGGCGTGTAATACAGTTAGAACGGTCTCGACAGTACTTTTACCGGTCTTAGGGTGTGTATCAGTTGGAATACCGCGCCCATTATCTGCCACCCTGACGCCACCGTCTTCTAATAAAGTAACTGTTACTTCTGTTGCATAACCCGCTAACGCCTCATCAATTGCGTTGTCTATAACCTCCCAGACTAGATGGTGTAATCCTTCAGCCCCAGTGCCACCAATATACATACCAGGCCGCTTACGAACCGGCTCTAATCCCTCTAGTACAGTGATTTGATCAGCGGAGTAATCGCTTTTGTTACTTTTGTTTGCCACTCAATACCCTCTTATAATAAGACAAGCTTCTATTTTCCCACTTGTTCGTATTATAGTCCATCTAACAGATATGTACAACCATTTTTCCAGATTAAACAGGCTTATTACACCTGGATACATTTATTTATTAGTTGAAAGTTGTAGAGTAGACACTGCTTATGATTAAATATGCATGAAGGCAGACAAACATGTTCGAAAAAATTATTGCCAACCTGCCGTATAACCCTTCCTTAATCAAAGACTTGGGTTTTTACGTCAGGCGAATTCGGCAAGAGGAGTCAATCCGCCGTTTGGGGCTAGTGTTTATTGTTCTGGCTTTTTTTGTGCAGTTTTTCGCAGTCTTGAGCCCCCCAACGCCAAGCGTAGCAGCCTCTACTAATGACATGATTAATGGTGGCTTCTCGAGCAAAACGGAACTGGTAGCCGATTGCCAAGCTAATATTAAAGATTACCGCACCATAATTACCTATTACGGCCTTAACTGCGGCGAACTAGGCGCTGGGCAGACTGTTTCTTTAGTCTCAACTAGTTATAGTAAGCACTTATTTTCAATGGGCTGGAACCCTCAGGGCCAAGTAAACCCAATCTCTAACAAGCCAACTGACGAACAGCCAGTTAAAATCCCAGGCTTGTCATCCCCGCTGTATTGGCGTTATTTGTGGTCTTGGGACACGGGAAGTTACTCCACGTATCAGGCTGTCAAAGTGAAGAGCTCTCTAACTGGTAGGACGTTCTTCATTCTCTATACCTGCGGCAACTTGGTATCAATCGGCATCCCCTCTCCGTATACACCCCCCACGCATACGCCTCCTGCGCCAACCTATACGCCACCACCAACAACCATTACGCCCACGCCAACCTATACGCCACCACCAACAACCATTACGCCCACGCCAACCTATACGCCACCACCAACAACCACTATTGTCCCTTGCGCTTACGACAGTTCGATTGCTGCCAGTTCTGCTCTATGCAAGCCTTGCGAGAATAGCTTAAGTAGCACAGACACACTTGCCTGTATCCAGTACAGCAAAACTGCTGCCGACAACACTCAAGGTATTGCTGACGCTAACGGCAAAACGGCTAATGCAGGCGATAAGCTAACGTACACATTAGCTGCCTATAACAGTGGCAAAGCGACTGTATCAAACTTTGTAATGCAAGATGATCTTTCCTACATTCTGGACTACGCCACGATTGTCAGCGACGATAATGGAAGCCTTAACTCAAACAACATCATCTCCTGGCCCGCTACTAATATCTCGCCTTCTGCCTCAGAGACACACACCATTGTAGTTACAGTCAAGAATCCGATTCCACAAACCCCGCCATCTAGTTCAGATCCCGCATACTTTGACCATATTATGACCAACGTATACGGCAATACCATTAATATAAACTTGCCCTCAAGTCCGGTTACGGTAGTGGCCTCAGCTACAACCAGTTTGCCCAATACAGGGCCCGGTAGCAGCTTAATTATGGCTGCAGTAGTAATCGTTATTGCAGGCTACTTCTTTGCGCGCTCCCGTCTTCTAGCCTTAGAGGGTGGAATTGCAATCGAAGCCAACAATGGAGGCAGTTTATGAGTGAACTTAAACCGAATAATAATGAGCTAGGTAAGACGAGCGAAAATCGAAATGAAGTTTTGTCAACGGAAAATGAAAAAAACTCCGAACAAGCCTCAAAGCCAGAAGAAACTCCAGCCATAAATATTGAGGCTGTGAGAGAGGAGATACTTGAGCAGCCCGAAGCGCTACTTGAGCAGCCACTAGAGGATAGTCCTGAAGATGACCAGCCCATATACATTGATCGCGCCATGAAACGCGTTAGTCTTAATAACGAACTTAATCTTATTCGCACAAAGCTAACTAGTAGCCAACGTTTGCTAAGTAAGAGCGTTCATCAGCCCACAATTAGACGCTTAAGTGATGTTGCCGCCCATACCATTACACGTCCAGTGGGCTTGCTGGGTGGCGGAGTATTGGCATTTTGCGGTAGTTTAATCTATCTTTTGTTTAGTAAATACGTAGGCTTAAGATACAACTATCTGATTTTCATAATGCTGTTTGTGTTGGGCTACGCCATAGCTACTGCAATTGAATTGCTCTCTAAAGCCTCTAGGTCTTCAAAAGAAAACTAACTAATCGTCGAATTAATGGTCTTAAGGTTACCCTCTCTGTCTATATAGATAGTGTCGTCCTGCGAAAGAGTTTTGTCTGGTGACAGATTAGGCGTCTTGACTGGTGCTGGTACGGGTACTGGTACGGATGCTTGAATAGGAGCTGGCTGTCTGACATGTAGCAAACCACCCTCCAATTCCTGGGCAATCTTAGTTGCCTCCTGGCTATCTACCAGCTCGCTTGATATATTCTCGCCATCATTATTGCTATTAAGTGGCTGAGTTTTGATTGGTGCAACTGGATTTAGTGGCAAGCTAGTAGGGTTTGGTCGTGGCGCGCTTGGCGCATTGACTGGCTGAACCGGTAAAGCCTGGGTTTGCTTTTTAGCCATCCATTCATCTAGGAATGAACCAGTACCTGGCGCTGGTCGGGGATTTGAGTTTAAAGCTGGTGCTGGCGAAGATGATGACGGTGGCATAAATTGTCCTGGCGTCGTAGCTGGCCGAGCTCCGCTCGACGGTGCAACTGGCTTAGTCTCCATGCGTGCAAAAATCTCGCGCTCCACTACACTTCTTGGTCGACCATATTTGGCTGCCGACAACTGCTTTAGAGCTTCTGCTAGCTTAGGATTAGGAGTTCCGAGCGCTGGTAATGTAGCCATGCTAAAAGGCTGAGTCGGTACCCCATTTATAAGCGTTCTGACGATCGTATTAAAGTTGGGCACTCTAAGTAAATCTTCGCCCTCAAAAATCGGCTGGAAGTAGCGAGCGAGGCTCTCAACGTCATTTTGGCCCACCCTAAAGGCAACAATAGTACCCATGTTGCCGAAAACGGAATCTCTAACCTCTTCAGTCAGCTGAGTCGTGAACTGGTTCGCTACGATCAGATTCAGATGATATTTACGTGCCTCACTCATGATGGTTGCGAAGCTGTCCGTTGAGAAATTCTGAAACTCATCTACATAGAGGCAAAACTCGACTCGTTCCTCTTCAGGAATATTGGCTCTACTCATAGCCGCAGCCTGGAACTTCATCACAAAAATCATGCCAAGTAGTCTCGAATTCAGCTCACCTGTTCTCCCCTTGCTAAGATTAACAAGCAGTATCTTGCGCTCGTCCATGATTTTGCGTAAATCAAAGGCGCTTTTAGTTTGGCCAATTATGTTGCGCATCATCTCATTGCTTAAGAAAGCGCCGAATTTG
Organism: bacterium; assembly: GCA_021790875.1. GTDB lineage: Bacteria > Patescibacteriota > Saccharimonadia > Saccharimonadales > UBA4665 > JAJZWH01. The sequence goes on from JAJYFN010000007.1 coordinate 4,578, forward strand.
CTTACGAACCAGCTAACTACATCGCCGAATTCATTTGATCTTTGAGATTGGGGCATCTCTTTCTCCCAGAATTCAATCACCGTAGGGTCGGTAACATATTGCAGCTTCTGCTTAACGTATTGGGGATCGCGGAACAATTTAGGGATATCCACAAAGGTTCCACCTTGAGGGTCGGCCATTATGGTCAGCGCCGCATTGCGGAACAGACTCTCGTAGCGTGGCCCAAGAATACCCTGATGGTTCGGGTCATATAGTTTATAGAGCATGTTGAGGGCTTCTTGGATTAGGAAGTCTTTTTGGTCTGGTGACTGAAACTCAAACAGGTTAAGACCCATTGGGTAGTCCATATCTCCAGGGCAAAAGTAAATAACATCCTCAACTCGCTCCTTAGGAACCATGGCTAACAATCGCTCAGCGGTATCACCATGAGGATCGACAAACGCAAAGCCATTGCCCCTTCTCATGTCTTGAAAAGCCAAATCTTCCATGAAAGTAGACTTTCCAGTTCCAGTTTGCCCCACTACGTACACGTGGCGCTGACGGTCAGAGAGACTAAGCCTAATCGGCTTCTTCGCACTCCTATATAAGTTATAACCAAGTAGCAAACCATCCTCTGGAACATCCCGCGGTCCGTCAACTTGTTTGGACGCTTGTCGTGTTAATTGAGAGGTAGGTATGCTCCTCTGGTCTGGAAAATGGAAGATACTGGCTAGCTCAGTCGAATTTAACACCATGCTCCGCTTATCTTGCGGGAAAATGCGCAATATGTAGTCAGACGTAAGCTTATCTTGATCTTTAGCGGTCACAAATTTAAAACCGTTCTTTCCTGGTGAATCGTATATCGAGAAGCTTGCTACTATGTTGCTCAAGATGGCTTGTGAGCGTTGTGATATGTTAGACGACACCACGATTCGGATTAGGACTTCATAGCCCGCCTCACGCGTTTTGGCATCAATGGCATCTAGGGTTGCCTGCTCTAGATTAGAAAGTTCTTTTTTCTTGTCGTCTTTCTTCTCTTCAATTGGCTTTGCGAAGGCCATCGCAAAACTCTTGACCCATGAGCCCAAAATCGCACCCTTGCCTTGCTTGCCACCGGTACGTTTATTTTCAGCTACGGCTTTAGCTTGATCGCGCCATGCATCACTCGCAGGTCTCATTAGTATTTGGATGGCGGCGCCGTCTTCTTTACTTAATGTCGATAGAGCATTAAGTAGAGCCTGCATGCCATCACGCTTTGATTCTTGATAGCTAGCAATTGGATAGGCGAATGATTTTTTAAGAACCATTTCGCCACCGAGTGTTCCTGTGCCTTTGCCGACCTTACTAAATATATTGTGTTCACCCACTTCTTCAATGCGGGTAGATGGGTAGGCACTAACAATCGCCTGCTTAACAACCTCAACCATTGCAACCGGCACAGCAGCATAAAAGTATACAAAACCCTGGCTACCAATTACCTCAAAAGCGAAGTGTCGTTGACCATACAACTTTGTCTTAAAGCCCGATTTAACGGTACTGGAGATAATGTTGTAAATAGTTTGAGCGCTAGATATTGTTTCCTCTACTACATCTCTGGCATCCCGACCGTTTCCCTCTACGTCTTCGCTCGGGGGTGGTAAATGAATAAATAGCGGGATCATTTTAAGACCTCGCTCTATACTTTTCTGCTCTCTAAACACCTTGCGTGTTTGCAGAAGGAAGATTGTCGCAACAACGACAACGAGTATTATTAAGACAGTTACCCAGATAAGTGTTGTCATATTGATTATGTTAATTTAATGGTCTTCTGATAACGTTTCTGCAAATACTCACTTTTTAGCAATGCTAGTTGCCGAGACCGTTCGTACGGATCGTCTTTAGTATTATGAATTGTATCGCCAATCTTAGTGACCCACTCTTTCTCGATTAGGTCTACGTCATCGGCAATGCTGGGCACAGAAACAGCTGGTATTTGGGCTGATTGAGTCTCAGTCGAGCTAAGCAATGGTTGATTGGCATACAAAACCGATCCAGCTACTGCTGGCTTGGCCTGGCTTGCATCTAAATCATTAGTTAGCGGGTTTGGGCTATTGCCCTCGCCAACCGTCGGTAGACTTACTTGTGGCATGCTCTGCTCGGGATCCATAGCCTCTATTATACAATTTTTTATACTGTTTTAGGTGTTATGCGACTACTTTTTCGGACTTGACGCGCTTAAAGTACAGATAGCCGATAATCATAAGGGGTAGAAGGGCTGCTATGTCTCTAAGGGATAACTGGCCAACAGCCTGTAAAACCAACACTAAATAGATAACACTGCTTAACAACACTAGAGTAATCCGTTTTTGGTTCTTAATTAACCCTGCTCTTAAAGATAACCGAGCACCATAAAGGCAGGCCATGTATACCGTGATTCCTATCAATACCCAGCCAAGTATCATAAGTATTAGTGACAAATGACTAGGGTCACTAAATACAAAGAATGCACAGTCAGCTAATAATAGTGCTGCGATCTGCAACACTTTTTGCGTTGAGGCGGTTTTAATTATTTGCATTATTTAGGCTGAATAAGTGTGCAAGCCTATGCTTATATTATTTGTAATTCTTGGAGCAAAAGTGATAAATCCGCCTGTTTTTTTAGATTAATAGGCGCTTATCACTTTTGATCTCTACTGAAGGCTCAACTTGCGCCAAGAAAGCTACAAA
>JAJYFN010000008.1 GCA_021790875.1 bacterium
AAAAGCCGGCCAGTGTCAGCGACCATTTCAACTAAACGGTTAGAGTAGCCCCACTCGTTGTCATACCAAACTACCACTTTTAGCAGATTACCAGCTACGACATTAGTTAGTGCAAGATCGACAATGCCAGAGTTAGAGTTGCCAATGTAGTCTGAAGAAACAAGCGGTTCGTCCGAGACAGCTACTATGCCTTGGTAATAAGGCTCTTTAGAAGCCTTAATTAAGAGGTCATTAACGGTCTCCACTGATACGTTAGTTTTAAGTAGCATCGTAACGTCACTTAAACTGACAACAGGGGTTGGCACGCGCACACTTAAGCCGTCAAACTTACCAACCAGTGACGGTACGGTCTTAGCAACAGCAATCGCCGCGCCAGTCGTCGTTGGCACAATGTTGTAGGGCGCAGCGCGCCCTTCGCGTAAGTCTTTAGATGGACTATCGGTTAGGGATTGGCTTGCTGTGTCACTGTGCACGGTGGTAAGCATCGCTTTTTCAACTCCGTATTCACGATCGAGGATGTCCATAATGGCCGCAATGCTGTTTGTCGTACAGGAGGCATTAGATACGATGTTGCCACAGGTTTTAAGTACATCGTCATTAGCGCCAATGACAACCGTTTGGATATCGTCGCTCTTGGTCGGTGCGGAGATAATAACCCGTTTAGCACCGGCATTAATATGCCCGCCGGCTCCTTCAGTGGTAGTAAAGCGTCCAGTCGATTCCACGACTACGTCAACATCAAGATCTTTCCAAGGCAAAGCGTTCGGATCCTTTTCGGCAAAGACTGGGACTGGCTTACCGTCGATAATAATATTGTGCTCATCATAGGCGACGCTAAGATGGTATTTACCGTAATTAGTGTCATGCGCTAAGAGGTAAGCTAAGGTCTTAGTATCGGTAATATCATTAATGCCGACAATTTCTAAGTCGTCTCGATCGCGGGCAATTCTAAAGGCAATCCGGCCAATCCGACCGAAACCATTTATTGCTACTTTTGTAATCATTTTTATTTATGCCCTCCCTTTAATTTTTAAGTGTTAGCTATACTTTTACTATACCAGCTCTAGCTTAAGCTTTGTTGTAACGTTCAATGGATTCGTAAATTACCTTTTGAGCAGCCTCAATGTCACCCCAGCCTAGAACCTTGGTCGTGCCAGGACTCTTAAGGTCTTTATAGTGCGTGAAGTGTTCAGCTACTTTTTGTTGCCAACGTTCGCCTAAGTCTGCTAAGGAATTGATGCTATCGCCACTGTCACGGTCATCAGCCGGCACGGCAACAATCTTGTGATCACCCTCACCGCCGTCTTCAAAGTGCAGTACACCGACAATCTTGCAAGATAACCAGATACCAGTAGGAATTGGCTCACTGCTAACGACTAGAACATCCAGCTCATCACCGTCTTCATCTTTAGTTTTAGGAATAAAGCCATAGTTAGTTGGCTTAGTGTAAATGCTTGGTTCAACCCGATCGAGCATAAAAGCAGCCCGTTCGCGGTCGTACTCAATTTTCAAATGGCTACCCATCGGTATTTCAATTACCGCATTGAGCTTAGCGTTAGCGATGTCACCTGGGTCGAGCACTTTATTAAAGTCTGGCATGTCTTGTTCACTCTCTCCTTAACGGGATCTTAAAGTTTAGCTTCTACTTTAATTGTAGCAATAAATTCAAGGCATGACTTCGAGCTGTTGTAGCTCGGTTTGGTGGAGGCGACCTTCTAGGTACTCTCTTATCTTAAGTGCTGCCGTGGCACCCTCGCCGGAGGCACTGGCAATCTGCATTGTTGCGCCGCTGCGAACATCACCAGCCGCAAAAACGCCAGGGAGCGATGTTTCAAGATTGGCGTCAGTAACAATAAAACCAACGCTGTTTAACTTAACGTCACTCTTAGCTAAGAAAGCGGTGTTTGGCTTAAGCCCGATAAACACAAATACGCCGTCAGTGATGAATTCAACATCCTGATGATCTTTATTGCTACCAATTACTTTATTAACTACCTGCCCGTCACCAATTATTTCCTTAGGTGTAATGCCCAGCTGCAAGCTCACCATTCCACTATCTATAAAGGGTTGTAGTTCTTTAATCAAAACTTCACTGGCCTTCACTTCGGAACGCACTAGGATATCGATGTGGCTGGCGTAACGGGTTAGAAAGATAGTTTCCTGAATCGCGGAGTTGCCAGCACCAATGACAACTAAGCGTTTGTCACGGTAGAAGGCGCCGTCACAGGTCGCACAAAAGTGTACGCCACGGGCATAATAATGCTCTTCACCAGGGATACCGGTACGGTTATAGTCAGAGCCAGTTGCAATTAAGACAGCGCGGGCGAGAATGTCAGAGCCACTGTCGGTCTGAAGTCTTTTATGCTCACCCTCGTCTTTAATGGCTGTAATCTCACCTAGTTCAATCTTCGCGCCAAAGCGTTCGGCTTGTTTACGTAAGTCATCAGCTAAATCTAATCCCTTGACGCCTTCTGAGAAGCCGGGATAGTTATCGATAACGTCAGTCACGGCCGCTAAGCCACCGACTACGCCACGTTCGTATAAAACAGTATCAATATCTTCGCGAGTAGTATAAATAGCAGCCGTCAGGGCGGCTGGGCCAGCCCCGATAATAACTAAGTCGTACTGTTTCGGCTGATCGTCACTCATAGAAATACTCACTTATTATCTCTCATTAACTTAATTTAACTACTCTGGTGCGGAACTTGATCGATGCTAGTTAACGGCCGGAGCCAGTTTAGCTAGGTTGTAGCCAACAATTATTTCTTGGCTGTCATCAGTCTTAGTAACTACCGTTACTGGTACTGTTAAAGCCCCACTTATGCGGTGCGCTTCAGCGCGTCGCTGTGGTTCGTGATCGAGGTTAACTTCTTCGAACCCCATACCCTTAGCCTTAAGAAAGGTTTTGACCATTTGGCAGTAGCCGCAGGTGTTCGTCGTAAAGATGGTGATATTTTTGACCATTTTCGAGAGTCTCCTTCGCTAGACTTTGTCTTAGTTTTACTTTGTTTAAGGCCTACAAAAATGTTTGTTTTTGAGATTTAAGGTCTTATGCTCAGTATTATAGAATAGTGTTAGCTTTTACGTCAATACGCTATATATTGTGCTTTTTACGCTATTTCTTTACCGAAAGAACAGAAACGTAGAAGACGAGATCAGAGTTAGCTGGGATACTGCCGTTCTTTTGTGAGCCATAGGCCATAGCAGCTGGAATGAGCAGCTCGCGGGTTCCGCCGACTTTCATGCCTGGGATACCAAGCTGCCAGCCAGTAATGACGCTGCTTAGAGAAAACGTTAGTGGACCACCGTGGGCGTTTGAAGTGTCAAAGACAGCTCCGCTATCTGCTAGCGCGCCAACATAGCAAGCGACAACTGTTGCGCCTGATGGTACGGTAGCGCCTGTACCTTTTTGCAAATCACCAATTTCGAGATGTGGTATCGGTTTAGTCTGGGGGGTGTAGCCCTGGAGGATGCTTCCGTCAGAGACGCCATAGCCACTTGGGCAGCTGCTGGAGTTCGCAGTAGTACTTAAAGTCGAGCTAACCTTACTATTATTAGAATTGCTGGAACTTAAGGATAGAATTACGGCAATAGTCAGAGCCGAGCTGGTTACTAGAAACAGCGTCGCTCCAAAACCTGCAAAAAATCTTCCTCCGAGTGCCATATTGTTTGCCCATTATAACGGCAGAGCTAGCTAACTGTCGAGTGCTAAATTTTAATCTTTAGATAAGGTCGCTTTTCAGCTGATCGATAACAGATGCAATCTCTTTGTCTGTTAGGGTCCGCTCAAAGCTTTCACTCTCGAGGCGGAAGGTCCAGAAACTGTTATTGGCTTCATCCTTGGGTAGATAGGAGTCAATTGGATAGAGTTTGTAGCTAACATCCGGTGGCAATTGTTTCTTTAAGGACTTATTAATAGCCGCTACTATCTCGGCATAAGATCTAGCGTTACTAGGAACAGTTAAATCCTGCACAACGCGCGGAAAACGGGAGCGCTCACTATAGGCAGGACTTGTGTTCTGATTTATTAGCATGAGCAGACTATTTAGATCTAGTTCAAAGCCAGCGCAATAAGGTGGCAGTTTTAAGCTTCGCGTTGCTTTCTGGTTGTATTCACCAACTAAACCAATAATTGCCTGATTCAGGCTCACTAAGGCACTGCGCCCGGCAGTATAGGTTTTAGCAGCCGCCGACCAAAATGGTTCAGTGGCTAAATTAGCTTCCTTAAGGGGCGTATAGACCAAGGCCTGGCTGTTTTGCTGCAACGACCCTAGTAAATATTCTAAATAAGTCTTGGCGTGGTAGTAAGCATCACCTTGGTAGTGGAGCTTCGCACTTTTAGCGTCGGCCGCGACTGCTAGAGCTATATGCTCTGCACCAGTGGGCAAACCGTCTTCCCCAAGCTGGTTAACTAAATGCGTCTTACCGATTTCAAAAAGACTAAAGCGCTCAAAGCCAGCCTTAAGATTAGGATGTACTTTAGCTAGCAAACTGGGAGCCAGACTGAGGCGGTAATACTCCAGCTCTGGCGATAAGGCGTTAGAGATTTTGTAGGCTTGCGCTGGATCCTGGCCGGCAGCCTCGAGAAGCGCGCAGTTAATAAAGCTATAGCTTAAGACTTCATTTGCGCCGCCGGCAACTAATGTACGACGTAATTGGCGCTTGAGCTGTTGGAGTGGTGAAGCTTCAGGCGGAGTAAGCGGTCTTAATGGAACATTTATCGGTAAGTTATCAAAGCCGTGGAGCCGGGCAATCTCTTCAATTAAATCAACTGGGGCACTTAAGTCAGTGCGCCAAAAGGCCGGGCGAACCGTTACTGTTTGGCCTTCAAGGCTCGCCTCTAGTTCAGCGTTAGAAAGCAGCGTAATAACTTCACTAGGATCTAAGGCAACCCCTAAGTAAGTCTCAAGTGTTTTAAGATCAAGGCTAATGCTAGCTTGGAACTTTTCGAGTGCCGCATCATTTTTGCTGTCTACGACTTCAGACGCCAGTTCAGCCTCGGGGCAAACTTCTTTGAGTAAACTATAGGCATAGGCGAGCACCGGCGGGCATTGTAAGGGTGATGGACCTTTATTAAACCTTGTAACTGCCTCACTAAAAATACCGTGCGCCATCGAGCTACGCCTGATGCGGTACATATCAAAGCTGGCACATTCTAGAACTATGGCCGTAGTGGACTCACTAATCTCTGAATCCTGTCCACCCATTACACCACCAAGACCAATGGCGCCGCTGCGGTTCGCAATCACAATGTCGTCTTTATTAAGTGTGATTTGCGAGCCGTCAAGCAAGCTTAAGGTTTCGTTAGCGAGCGGGTTGCGCACCACTATTTCGGCCTGCTTCCCATCCCCGACTTTTGCTAAGTCATAAGCGTGCAGGGGTTGGCCGGTCAGCAACATAACGTAGTTCGTAACATCAACAATGTTATTGAGCGGTCTAATGCCAGAGCGTGAGAGATAGCTCTGCAACCAGAGTGGGCTTGGTTCAACGCTTAGTTTATCGATCGCTACGACCATAAAGCGCTGACAGGAGGTTGAAAGTAGCTGATTGTCGACGCTTAAATTACCGCTTGGCTTGGCGGTTAAGGTATTTTCGGCTCGATACCAGTCCGGACTCTTAAAGGGCTGATTAAAAACAGCACTGATCTCGCGGGCAATACCAAGTTGACCAAACAAATCCGGGCGATGAGTAAACATCTTGTTTTCAATATCGACAACCGTGTCGTCAAGATTGAGTAAGGCACTAAGACTAACTCCGTAGTCACTCTTTTCAGGTAAGGTTACGATGCCGTCATGATCGTTAGAAATAGCTAGTTCGCTAGCACTAGCGAGCATGCCGTTACTGACAAAGTCCATGATTTTACGATTAGTAAGTATAAAAGGGTCACTGGAATGAGCGCTTGAGGGTACGACACTACCTGGCGGTAGCCAGACCGCCAATTGTCCAGCTTTAACGTTTGGGGCACCGCAGACCACTTGAATCAGGCCGTCTGCGCCACGGGCCACGTCTTTACGAGTTTGCTTATCGTCTATCTGACAGAGACTTAAATGGTCACTGCCAGCAATTGGCTCGGCACTAACAACTCTAACAATTAGCGCGTCGCTATATAGTGGTCCAAGCTCAATCGTCTCCTCAATTGCACCAATTTGGGCGCCAATGCGTCTAACTATTTCATCTTTGTCAGTTGGAAAGTTAGGATCGCCACTAATAAGGCGCATGATTGCGAGTGAAGCTTTCATGAGTTTAGGCCATCCTTGCTAGCTGAAAACTGGCGCAAGAAAGCTAAGCGTCCTGATTCAAAGTGACGCACATCTTCAATCCCGTATTTCATCATGACTAAGCGCTCAACTCCTACACCCCAAGCAAAGCCCTGGTAGGAGTTAGGGTCAATACCGGCCGCACTTAAAACGTTTGGATGAATCATGCCGCAACCTAGAAGTTCAATCCAGCCGCTATAGGAGCAAATTGAACAGCCCTGCATCTTACAAAATGGACAGCTAAGGGCAAATTCTAGCGATGGCTCAGTAAATGGAAAGTAGAATGGTTGCGTTTTAACCTTTAATTCGTCGTTATTGTAATAACGCTGTAAAAAGACTTTAAGAGTGGCAATCAAGTTACCAATATTGACACCTTTAGCGACATAGACTCCTTCTACCTGGTAAAAGGTATGCTCATGACGGGCATCAACATCTTCGTTTCTAAAGGTGCGTCCCGGAATAACGACGGCAATTGGTTTATTACTCTCTAAATCAGCAGCGTAGTGCTTGAGCACCCGGTGTTGCATGGTAGAAGTATGGGCTGGCGCAATTAAGGGTTTCCCCTTCTCGTCTGTCTGCTCAGTCATAAAGG
>JAJYFN010000009.1 GCA_021790875.1 bacterium
AGCTTAGTTATCTGCAACGTTAAGCCAACGGCTTCAACCGGAGCGGCCCACCAACTGTATTGTCTTAAGGCAAGCGAAGTTAAGGTAACTCCAAAATAGCCTTTTGGGCTACTCGTATTACTACTAGCCTTAACGACTGCCACACTTAGTAAACGAACTTTCTTCTGGAATTCTTGGCCACTATTTTTGTACTTAACAACGACTTGCTGACCAGCAAAGTGTTGAGTCAGTTTTTGCATGTCTGAAATCGTATTTATGGGTTGCAAGGCTCCGGCTAAACCAATAGCTTCAATCTGGTTCTCGCTGGATATGCCAATACTTGCTGCCGGACTGTTTGGTAGGACTGATGTCACTAATACTTCCTGACGCGATATGTGACTGCCGTGCGTAACGTTAAACTGACCACCAACCAATTGTGGCAAGCCTAGCCAAGCCAGAATTATAAACAAGACTAGGGCTGTAATTAAGTTAAAGAAGACGCCAGCGGCCATAATCTTAGACTTCACCCATAGCGTGGCGGCGCCAAAACTACCTGGCTCAGTATCGCTGTCGTGCTCACCTTTGAGTTTGACAAAACCACCAAGTGGCAAAAGATTTATCGAAAAAATCCACCCTTTCTTGGTTTTGCGTTTATATAATGCCGGTGGGAAAAAGATGCCAAATTCTTCAGCTACCACGCCGTTTCTACGCGCAACCCAAAAATGCCCTAGCTCATGAATGATCACTAAAGAAATAAATAGTACTATCCCGATGATAAAAATGAGGATCGACATATCTAGATTATTTACCCTCCGATTATAGCTTAACTACCCACTGCTCTTCTTAGATGCGTCTACTAAAGCGAGAGCAGCTCGCCCTCTTTTGCCTTAGCGGCGGCATCCATCTGGACGCGCACAGCGTTCATCCGCTCGTCAATCACCTTTTCGGCTCGGCGCACATCATCCTCGCTGATTTGCTTTTCCTTTTTGGCATTGTCCAATTGTCGAAATAGGTCATGTCTGGCAGTACGCATCCGAATTACTGCCTCTTCAACTTTTTCGCCAATCTGCTTAGCTAGCTCGCGTCGTCTCTCTTCAGTTAAAGGTGGAATTTGCACCCGCACGACTCTACCGTCATCACTTGGATTAAGACCTAGGTTTTGATTATTTCTGATCGCTGCCGCAACCGCCTGTAAATTAGCTGGGTCAAAAGGTGTAATTTGTAATAGTTGGGCCTCAGGCACGGTAATATTACCAACCTGGTTGAGCGGCATTTGGGTGCCGTAAACTTCAACTGTTACACCGTCAAGCATACCTGAGTGCGCTCTACCGGTACGTAGACGAGACAACTCACTGCTTAGGTGTTCAAGCGCTGCACTAAATGCAACTTCAGCTTTACTAATAACGCTTGCTGTATCCATAGCTGTTTTAACTGCCTCCTCTAGTTAGCTTCGCCCAACGCTAAGCGGCTAAAACGCCGCACAACAATGTTTTCACCTAAACGAGCATTATGCTCTTTAACATAGTCACCAACCGTTATGTCTGGGTTTTTAACAAATGGCTGCTCTAGTAAGCAGTGTTCAGCGAAATATTTGTCGAGTTGGCCGGCTACAATCTTATTGATCATGTCTTTTGGCTTACCCTCGGCAGTCGCCTTTTGGGTTAGCTCAGCTTCCACTTGCTTAACGTCAGCTCCTGGTACCGCTTCACGGCTTAGATACTGTGGGTTGCTGGCTGCAATGTGCATTGCCAAATCTTTAACGAGGTTAGTGAAGATTTCGTTTCTGGCCACAAAATCGGTCTCGCAATTTACTTCAACTAGTACGCCAATCCGGTTGTCGTGGTTGTAGGTCCCGATCACCCCGGAAGAAGCCATCCGTTCACTACGTTTTTCGGCTTTGGTCAAGCCTTTGGCGCGCATTTCTTTTAGCGCGGCATCGAAGTCCCCTTTTGCCGCTTCCAAGGCCGCTTTTGCGTCACTCAGTCCGACACCAGTTAAATCTTTCAGTCGTTTAACTAAAGTAATATCTACTGCCATCCAATTAGCCTTCCTTTGTCGCAGCAGCTGGAGTGGATGCAGTTCTGCTAGCGATTCCCTCTTCAATTGCCTTCTGAACATAACCGGTAATTAATGCTAGCGTCTTAATAGCATCGTCATTGGCTGGAATTGGATAAGTGATTAGTGTTGGGTCAGCGTTGCTGTCAACAATGGCGACGATTGGAACTTTAATCTGGTTAGCTTCACGCACAGCGTTAGCTTCACTGATTACGTCAACCACAAAAATTGCACCGGGCTTGCCATTGAGGTCCTTGATACCACCATAGATCCGGTTTAGCTCATCGATTTCTTCCTGGAAACGTTGGACTTCCAGCTTACTGTAGCGATTTGCTATTTCACCTGAATCCATCCGTGACTCAAGATCCTTAAGATGCTTAACGCGGGCACCGATGGTGTTCCAGTTTGTTAACATACCGCCGAGCCAACGCTCAGTGACATAAGGTTGCTTAGTAGCGAGTGCAGCCTCTTTAACAATAGATTGGGCTTGGCGCTTAGTGCCAACTAATAGAATTTGTTTGCCAGCTGCTGCTGTCGTGCTTAGAAAATGCGTGGCTGCTTCAATACCTTCAACAGTCTTTGCAAGATCAATAATGTGAATCCCGCCACGCTTAGAGTGAATGTACTGCGCCATTTTTGGGTGCCAGCGACTAGTTTTGTGTCCGAAGTGCGCTCCCGCCTCCAGCAAGTCCTTCATGTTTATATCGTTAGCCATTAGTTATAGATTCCCTTCCGCGTTCCTTTGTATCAAATATCTTCGACTAGTTAGCGCTCTTTTTTAGGATGTTAGAGGTATCCTTCTAAAAAGAGAGGAACGCTTTTCTCTAGTCTGCTTCGTTAATATTGATTTTAATTATAGCAAGGTGTTTCACTTCTATCAATAAGATAAACTTTTGACACTTTAGGGCAATATTCTGAGTTCTGGCTGACCAAGTCTTGCTAATCTGTGCATAAAAAGATATATTAGATGCCTGTTATGAAGAAAGACTTACACCCAGACAACTACCACCTAGTCGTGTTTGAAGATTTGAACAACGGCTGGCGTTTGCTTACCCGTTCAACTGCTGCTAGTGAAGAAGTTACGAAGTGGGACGACGGCAATGAATACCCGCTCATTAAAGTTCATGTTAGTTCGGCTTCACACCCATTCTTTACGGGCGAGGAGAAGATTCTTGACATTGAAGGTCGTGTCGATAAATTCCGGGCACGTACGGCTGCTGCTTCTAAAGCTCGTGACCAACGTACCAATGCAGCTAAGAAACAAGCTCGACGTAAAGCTGCTAAAGTCGAAGCTAGCACTGAACAAGCTTAACTAATTAAATCCCTATTGGCACTCAGCCAACAATTGGCTGTCTACTGCCAATATACTCAGAGTAGAATAAGAAACATGGATCAACGCGAGGAGACACTCAGGCAAGAGCTTACAGTTCTTGAGCAGAGACTGGCCGACCCAGCTATTTTTAGTGACAGCTCTTATCCAGTACTTGCCAAACGGCGCAGCGAAATTGCTGACATCATTGATTTGTTTGATCAACGCACTGCCCTGACTAATGCAATCCGCGAAGCCAACGCACTCCTCAGCAATCCAGATAAAGATCTCGCAACTATGGCCAGCGAGGAGATTAATGAATTGACACCTAAGCTGGTTAGTGTAGAGGCACAAATTGCTGATGCAACTCTGCCGAAAGATCCAAACGACAGTAAAAACGTTATTTTTGAAATTAGGGCAGCCGCTGGCGGTGACGAGTCAGCCTTGTTTGCAGCTGATTTGTTTCGTATGTACAGCCGCTGGGCAGAAACGCATGGTTATAAAGTCGAACTCCTGAATGAAAACCCGGGCATTGCTGGTGGCTTTAAAGAAATTACGTTCGCGGTACAAGGCCCAGACGCCTACCACAATTTAAAATATGAAGCTGGCGTACACCGCGTGCAACGCGTACCGCTTACTGAGAGTCAGGGGCGAATCCATACCTCAACTACCACTGTTGCAGTACTACCTGAAGCCGAGGAGACGGATATCGAAATCAATCCAGCAGATTTACGGGTTGATGTTTACCGTAGTGGCGGGCACGGTGGCCAAAGCGTGAACACGACTGACTCGGCAGTTAGAATAACTCATCTGCCAACTGGTTTAGTCGTCTCAAATCAGGATGAAAAATCGCAAATTAAAAACAAGGCAAAGGCGATGAGCGTTTTAAGAAGTCGTTTGCTTCAGCACAAAATCGACGAAGAACAAAAACAGCTGTCTGATGCACGGCGCAAACTTATTGGTAGTGGCGACCGAAGTGAAAAAATTCGAACCTATAATTTCCCGCAAGATCGCATTACGGATCACCGCATTAACTACTCACGCAGTAATATTAGTGGCGCCCTAAACGGCAATATTGACGATCTAATCGAAGCACTTAGTGTTGCGGAGCACGAGTTAATTAGCCAGGGTTTTTAAATCATCATGGAACGACGCATGGGCTTCGCTCTAAACTGGGCCGAGCAAAAGCTACATTTAGCTAATGTTGCCACTGCTCACTTAGATGCGTTAGTGCTACTAGAAGATACCACCAAGATTGACCGCGCCCGCTTACTTAGCGAGCCGAATAAAAGCCTAAGCGAAAGTACGCTTCGACAATACAAACGCAAAGTTTTAGCACGCGCTAAACATTTGCCACTCGCCTATATTCGCTCTAAGAGCGAGTTCTATGGTCGAGAGTTTTATATTAATCAAAGTGTTTTAGAGCCACGACCAGAAAGTGAAACTCTGATTGACGAGTTCTTAGCAATTACTAAACGCGAGCCAGCAATCAAAACTGTCATAGATATTGGCACAGGCTCCGGAGCTTTGATTATTTCCGCTAAGCTTGAAAAACCAGATATTGTCGCACTCGGTGTAGATATCGATCCAAAATGTCTCGTCGTAGCGCGCAAGAATGCCGCTAAACACAACCAGAAAATTGACTTTTACAGTGGCCATCTGACGAGCAAAATCCCAAAAACGGTCTGGAATAATGGCAAGACATTAGTTTTAGCCAACCTACCCTACGTACCTGATGATTGGCAGATTAACCAAGCGGCGACACATGAACCAGCCATCGCCATTTTCGGCGGGCCGGATGGTCTAAAACTCTACCGCCAACTGTTTAATCAATTGGCGCAATTAGAGAAACCGCCGGACTGGGTCTTAACGGAAGCAATGCCACCGCAACATAAAAACCTAAGCCAAATTGCAGCTAATGCTGGCTATCTTACGCTAACAACTAACGACTTTATCCAAGTCTATAAACACAAGGACAAGATCTAGGAAGGCAGTGTACCTAGAGTAGCGTGCAGTGTCAGTACGTGATTACCGCGCATAACGCTCAGATTAACTTTACTTCCTGGCTGATACTGGTCAATTAACATTGTTAAATCATCCTGCTGGTTAATGGCTACGCCATTAACTTTCATAATGACATCGCCTGGTTTAAGACCAGCCTTAGCAGCAGCACTACCAGCTACAACGGATGCTGATGCGTTACTAGACTTTGGTATATATGCACCTTGCGTAACAGCTAACTTATTGGTCTTTGCAAGCGCTGGCGTCAGTAGAATAAAGTGCACGCCAAGAAATGGGCGTTCAAATTTTCCAGTCGTGATGACTGATTTAACTAAGCCCTTGACTTCATTTATGGGTATCGCAAAGCCAATGTTTTGAGAGTTGCTCGCAATCGCTGTATTAATGCCAATCACTTGGCCGTTTAAATTAACTAATGGTCCACCGGAGTTACCTTCGTTAATTGCAGCATCAGTTTGGAAGAGATCGCTTAAATTCTCGCTTGTACTAGCGCTACCACTTGAAAATCCAAAGACATTGCTACCGCCACCTGTACTTGCAGATATGTTTCTACCAAAACCAGATATAATACCGCTCGTTACGGTGTTTTGGAACTGACCGAGAGCATTGCCAATTGCAATGACGCCGTCACCAACTTGGACTTGTGACGAATCGCCCAGCACTAATGGCGTAAGAGTTTGACCCTCAAGATTATTAATCTTTAGAATTGCAATATCTAAGCTGTCACTAGCTGCTGTGCGCCCAACGACGCTGACATTGCTTAATTGAGTACCGTTAGCAAGCGTAATACTAACTGATGTTGTACCAGCGGGGACTACGTGCCGATTAGTTAGCACTAAGCCATTGCTCGAAATGATAATACCTGTACCGGCTGACTGTTGCTGAACGGGTTGCGAAAAACCAAAAAAGTTTGACGTTTGAGTTGTAGTAACGGCACTAATACTAACTACACCTGGGCTAAGTGACTTTGCGATGCTGGATACTAATTTAGCGCTGTTTGTGACTAAATGTTGGCTACTGTATGTTGAGGAAGTTAATAGTTGGCCCTTAAACCCAGCTGATTCAATCAAACCACCTATAAAACCACCTATAATTCCGAAAATTAGTACAAATACCATAAACCAAACCTGGCCACTACTAATTAAATGCCTAACGCGCACCTTTGGAATTTTGGGTATGGTTATAGTGATAGTCTTCGCAGAACGCGTGTTTTGCGCTTTGTTATTGTTTGGTTGATCGTCCATATTTTTACAGTAGTTCCTACTAACCTTAACTGGTTAGACCACTTTACTGCCCCAATCTGAGAAAATGATGACAACCAAAACAATTAAGAGCATCGCGACGACTATCTGCTGTTTTAGTGCCCGGTTTAGCTTGTCGTTATGATCAAGATAATAAAGCGC
>JAJYFN010000010.1 GCA_021790875.1 bacterium
TATTTAATCGAGTGTTTGTAAGCTTAGTTGCCGCTGGAGAGACTTCCGGAACGCTCGACACTGGTTTGGAGCGATTAGCTGATCAGCAAGAGAAAGACGCTGATGTTGTTAGTAAGGTGAGAGGAGCAATGATCTATCCACTCATCGTGCTGCTTGTCATGTCGGCTGTAGTAGGCTTCATGATTGTTAAGGTATTACCGCAAGTGCAAAGCATTTACTCTGGTTTACCGGGTGTCAGTTTACCCCTGCCGACACGTTTAATGCTAGCTGTATCGCACTTTATTACTCACGAGTGGCTGATTGCATTAGTCATACTGGTAGTTCTTATATTTGCCGTCACGCGATCTTCTAAGACCGTGCTTGGGAAAAGAGTAATAGATAAGATTAAAATGCGTTCTTGGCCTTTCGGTAAGCTGTTTATGAAGATGTATATGGCGCGTTTTGCACGCACCGGAACTACCTTGGTCGCAAGTGGCGTGCCTTTACTTCAAGTGCTAGAAATAACTGGTGACGCTGTAGACAATGTGCATATTGCTCGTTCACTTAAACTTGCTGGGGACAAAGTAAAGGGAGGCAAGGCCTTATCTGATGCACTGTCTAATGATCCTAATTTCTTAGAGTTGATCCCAAACATGATTAAGATCGGAGAACAGTCTGGAGCATTAGAGACAATGCTAGATAAAGCTGCTAATTATTTCGAAAAAGAGGTTGATAATGAGATTAAGACCATCTCAACTATCATTGAGCCTGTTCTGATGGTTATTATGGGTGCAGTCGCCTTAACTATCGTGGCTGCTGTATTGCTTCCGATTTATGGGTTAGTAAATCAATCTGGTTTCTCGAGCAATATTTAAGATGTCAAACAGATTTGGAAAACTATTGCCAAAAACATAACAAATCGTATAATTACTAAACATAAGCATATAAAAATGCATTCAAGGGGGAATTCGGATGAAATCAAAACTAAAAAATCGACAAGGGTTCACAATTATCGAAGTAATGATCGTCCTAGCAATAGCAGGACTTATTATGTTGATTGTATTCTTGGCAGTTCCAGCACTACAAAGAACCGCACGTAACACTAGCCGTAAAAATGATGCTGGCAACTTCAGTAGCGCCCTAAATACTTGGATAAGTAACAATAATGGTACTTTACCCGGCATGGAGGGGGGCTCATATAGCTCGACAACATGCGATACAGATGCAACTAGCATTGCAAGTAGCATAAAGTTAGGCTATTACACCAACACGGCTACAAGTATTACCTGCGCAAGTAATTCTCCAGCGGGAGCAATTAGCGTCTGTTCAACAGAAGGGACGTCATGTGCAATCTCAAGTTCAATGGTTGGTACTGAGAACATAGTGTTAGCTGAGGGTGTAGTTTGCGCTAACCCACAACCATCTCCGGGTGGGTCTACATCAATGGTAACGACAACAGGAGCAGGAGCTCGTAGCTATGTTGTTCTTTATGCAGTTGAGACTGGCAGTCAACCCCAGGCAGAGTGTATTGGTGGCTAGGGAAACGATTTAAAGCTATATATAATAAATAGACCCCGAGGTAAGGGGTCTATTTATATGCTATTGTTTTAGTAATGATTATTGTGGTTTTGGTTATATTGGGTCTGGCTTTGGGCAGCTTTGTGAATGCTTTCGTTTGGAGGCTCCATGAAGGCATGAAATGGGTTAATGAACGTTCTGAATGCACTAACTGCCACCATAAGCTTGCTGCTCTAGATCTGATCCCTATTTTTAGTTGGCTGTGGTTAAAAGGACGGTGTCGCTACTGCAAAAGAAGTATATCTATTCAATACCCAATCGTGGAGTTGTCCGTCACCGTATTATTTTTGATTTCATATTATTTATGGCCTGAAGCTATAAGTGGCTGGCAAATTTTGTTGTTCTCAATTTGGTTGATTTTGACCACTGGTTTAACTGCCCTCGCACTATACGATTTACGCTATATGATACTTCCGACCAAGCTGATTTATGCGCTATCTACCCTTGCCGTGATTAGTACATTGATTAATATAGCTTTAGCCAATAATCCCAAAATAAGTTTAATCAACGCTTTAATTAGCACACTTATCGGGGGCGGCTTATTTTATATCTTGTACATGGTTTCTAAAGGCAAGTGGATTGGGGGTGGTGATGTGCGTCTTGGCTTTTTGCTCGGACTTCTTGCAGCCACGCCGGCCCGTACATTTTTGATAATCTTTATCGCTTCTTTAATTGGCGCAGCTGTATCCATTGTTTTGATGTCCACGAAGCACCTTAAACGAAAAAGTCTAATACCTTTTGGCCCTTTTTTAATCGCTGGCTTGTTCATTGTTCAATTCTGGGGTCAACAAATCATAAATTGGTATAAAGGTCTATTTCTTTAGGGGTTAACTAGACCGATCGTTGTTACTATACCCCTTATGTTTTATACTTATAACTAATGGCGGGGGTGAAACAAAAAACGCCGATGCATAAAGGCTTTACAATAATCGAGGTTATGATCTTCCTGGCAATATCAGGGGTCACTTTTCTAATTGCAGCTAGCTTTATCAACGGCAAAGAGGCTCAGGTGGAATTTAGGACCGGTATGACAAACGCCAATGGGATTATCCAAACCTTAATTAATGATGTCGCTGACGGATCATATCCATTAGCGGCGTCTCAATATCTATCCTGCGATATTAGTTCTGTGCCTCCCATCATAAACAATCCAGTTTCCACACCGCCAGATCATCCAGATTGTGCTTTAATCGGAAAAATTATTGCACCTGAGAATAGCTCTAATACAAGTTCCTATAGCATATATTCGGTAGCAGGCTGTCAATATTATGTGAGCGTTAAATGTGCAACGGCTCAACAAGGAGGACTTACGCCGACAAATATAAATGAAGAACATCCTGCACTAGTAAGTTTATTTAATCAATCACATGATTGGCCTGGTGGCATCTCTATCTCTAAGCTATTCATCGTAAGTGGCGCTGCGGCACAACGAATAGGAGCGTTCGGGGTTTTTAGCAGCCTTCCGCAGATGAGTGGCAACGTGCTTGTATCGGGCGCTCAAGCTGTACAGGCTGTATATCTACCTGGCTCTCATCTCTATTTAGATTCAGATGCCTACATTAAAAACTTCGTTAACAGTAACTCTGTGGCAACTCTACCGAATAATTCATATATCGTCATGTGTTTTTTAGGTTCAAATAATCATAAAGCAAGCATAACAATTGGTGGCGTTAACAGTGGTGGCCAACTTAGCTCAACGCTACAAACTGGTACGATAGCAGGATCAACTCAGGTATATTCGGGATGTTAAGACGTAATATAAATAGTCGTGGAGACACAATTGTCGAGGTGATGATTGCCTTGGCGGTTTTGTCATTGGCCTTTGTAATTAGTTACGCTACCGCAAACCGTGCACTTACAGATTCGCAGAATTCACAAGAACACTCTACGGCTTTAGAGTATATCGATGGGCAACTTGAAGCCTTGCGTTTTTATTCACAACAGCCAGGACAAACACTTTCCAGTACTACGTTCGCATTTTACTTAAAACCCGATACTGCTACCCAAACGGTTCAACTTGTGCCTGCTCCAGACACTGTTTTAGGGAGCGGTTTTGTCTATTCAATTTCTATCTGGCCTCCTAACACAGGCGATCCGACAATTAAGTGCTTAAATGTTACGCGAATTCCGAATACTTATTCAGTTACAGTGACTTGGCCGGGACTTGGAAACTTGGGGACGCAATGTGAAGAATTGAGTGATAGGATTTATTAATTAACCATGAGCCAAAAGATTAACAAAGCCGGGTTTACAGTAATGGAGCTGATGATAGCTATTAGCGTGCTCGCAATAATACTATTGATTAGTTCTACGGTTTTAGTTGGGATCGGAAATCTATACTCAAAAGGTGACAATTTAGCAAAAGTACAAGACACTACTCGCAATATCGTTGAAAGTGCGGTATCCGCAGTCCAATTTAGCGGAACTTTGTTAAACAATGGCGCAAGTACTCGCCCCATTATATATACATATGCTACTAGTTACGGCAACGTTGTCGTGTCGGCTTTTTGTTTCGGACAGAATCGCTACAGCTTTGTTACTGGTCTAAATTTTCCGACCGGCTGGCCTCACATTCTCTGGCTAGATAAGATAAGTTCAACAGGAAGTTGTGAACCACTGAACTTAAGTCTACCAAATCCAACATGTACTGATGGTACCTATAATTGCACTCAGTTGGGAAGCGGTAGCGACTTAATCGGTCCAAATATGCACTTGGCTACTTTTGATATTATTCAGTACAACCCAAAGCTATACGGAATATCTGTCGGCGTAGCCTTTGGCGCTGAAAATATGTTCGTGTATAACAATAACAGTCCTGTAATAATAAATGGTAATTACCAGTGCAGTAACTCAGCAGGACAGCAGTATTGCGCAACGAGCTATCTTGAGACTTTTGCTGCAGAGCGCTTAACACAACAATAGAGTAGAATATGAATTGTATGAGTAAGCATAACAAATTAGGGGAAGATGGCTTTGCCCCAATCATCGTCTCGATTATTATTGTGATAGTACTTAGTTTGTTAACTTTAAGTTTTGTTGCTTTAGCTAACAACAGTGCAAAGAACGCCCTCAATAGACAACTTAGTAATAACGCTTACTATGCAGCCGATTCAGGCATTAATGACGCTATTGCAGCTATTGGTAGTGGCTTTCATAGCGCAAAAACATCATGCAATCCGATCCTTTCTGTTCCTGATTTAAGCAATAACCAAGTTAATGGGCCACAGGACATTTATTCTTGTCTCTTAATTGACCCGACCCCGTCTTCTTTGCAGTACACCACCGTAACCGAAACGCAGCCCACTGTGGCTCTAATCTCAACCATTAACCCGATAACAAATAATCCTGAAGCTCCAGCTTATTTTATTTTCAGCTGGGAGCCGTCACCGCAGGTTGAATCGCCTCCTTACGTTTTTGCTCCGACTAACTATTTCCCAAATTGCAGTGCTGCTAGCGGTATTAAAGGAGCCTGTTTATACCCAGGATCCAGCTGGAATATTTCTAGTCGACCGATTACGGGCATATTAAGAACAGCCCTCACGCCAATAGTTAGTTCAGGGCAACTACCAACTAACACATCGACAACATATACAGCTTTTCTTTATCCTCAGTTAGGAAATGGTGCACTCTCAAGCATTAATACTGCTCCTCCGTATTCGCCAAACACAACTGGTATTAATGGGGGTGTTAGTGTTAGTGGTAATTGTAGCAGCGCTTCGACTCAACCGTACGAATGTGCAGTTGAAATTCCAATTTCCAATGCCGCAACTAATGGCTTTATTTTATCAATGGAGTCTCTATATACAGATAGTAGGGTTAAAATTGAAGCCTTCGACTCGTTAAATAACAGGCTGATGTTCAAAAACGCACAAATAATGATTGACTCAACTGGTAATGACCATGGAGTTCAGCGCAGAATTCAGGTTAGAATATCTTCGATTAATTATACCGGCTTTTCAGCCTATGACATTGCCTCTTCTAGCAGCTTTTGTAAAGACCTATATGCATACCCGATGAATTTAGCTACGGGTAATCCAGGTGGCGCAGTATCACCTAACTGCGGTCTCTAGTCCTGTTTACTGTTATGGTATTTCTCGTAGGCTCGTTTTAAGTGCGGGTCAGTAATATGAGTGTAGATCTGGGTAGTAGAAATATTTGAGTGACCAAGCATTACCTGTACCGTTCTGAGGTCGGCTCCGTTCATCAGTAAATCAGTACCAAAACTGTGCCTCATGGTGTGTGGGCTGACATGTTTTGTGATACCGGCCATTAGGGCGTAGCGGGCAACTAGTCGCTGTACACTTCTGGCGGTCAGGCGGCTATAATTACCGCTCAAATCTACCTTTTTAGAGCCACTGTAACGGATGAAAAGGGGCTTTATGTTATCAGTTCTTTTTGCTAAGTATTGTTCAATCCAGCTGGCAGCTTCCTCGCTCACAAATACCAAACGATCCTTTTCGCCCTTACCCCTAACCATAAACTCTCGGCGTTTTAAATTTATATGGTCTCGATTTAGACCCACTAACTCGCTGACTCTTAGTCCACTGGCAAACAAAAGTTCAAGTATGGCACGGTCACGTAAGCCTACCATGGTCTCGATTTTAGGTTGTGC
>JAJYFN010000011.1 GCA_021790875.1 bacterium
TAAACAAGTTAACTAAGTTTGCGACTAATAAGACAGTCAGCGCCAGCCGTATCTATCTTGGCATGCTGTGCGTTGTGGCTGGTTTAGTAATTACGATTACTATCATTTATTCAGGTATCAAGAACGGCTTCATTTCAATCGGTCGCAATCCATTAGCTAAACGAGCAATTGTTGTTAACTTGGTGAGAGTGGTAGCGATTGCAGTAGTTATCTTTGCAATTAGCCTAGGTGCTGCTTACGCAATAATCTCTAGTCAATAACGAAATAATCAAAGACATAGGTCTGACCTGCTTGCGGGGCGTTGTCTGAACAAACACTAAATGCAGTACTGGTTCGGTTAACGTAATACGTTAGAGTAGCAGAGCTTGCACCAATCGGCGTTAATAACATGTGTGGCGTGCCGTTAAAGGGACTTGTGAACGTCACTGTTTCGTAGCAGCCAGCAAAAGGACTGCTGCCGGTATTGATCGTGAGCGTGCCGGCTGTATCTGATCCATTGACCGATGTTGTACCGCCATTACCAGTGGCTGCTCCAGTAGTGCGGCTAGGAATTGAACCACTAATTAATAAATGATGCGAGAGAGTTAGGTTGCCGTTTAATTGCAGCGCAGCGGTCGTTAGCTGGGGTGTGGACAATGCTCCAGAGAAGGTGCCGTTACCGCTCACGTTGATGCCGTTTTGGATTGTCAAACTACCTTGAATTGAGGCATTGCCAGCAATCGATAGATCTTTACTAACTGCTAGCTGTGAGAGTTGCAGTTGTCCTGCTACTTGCAGTTGACCGCGGATAAGCACCTGAGAGCTAAAAATGGCGCTGCTTTGGACAGTTAGAACTTGGTTTGAGCTACCAATCGTGTCATTGGTGCTCGCTAGACTATTGAGCTGGGAAGTTGAGAGGTTCTGCTCGTTTAAGCTGACTTTGTTGCCGTTTTGATTATGGTAAAGCAAAATTGCGCCAAAAGTTAGCCCGACCACCAAAATTAAAAAGACGGGCACATAAATTGACCAGTGCGTAGACAGGCGACGCCGGACTTCTTCTATTTTCTTACCTTTAGGTGGAGTTGCGGCTTGCGGAGGGGATACGGGTGGCTGACTGCCTTGATTATCGCTAGAGCGGTACTCAAGTGATGATTCGGTGCTTTCCTTAGCTTCTAAACCTTTTTGATCGTCTTGCATACAACACTTATCTAATTAGTTTATATAATATGACTATACTAAAAATTACCCAAAAAGCGCTAACGGTTTGCGTTTTTGTTTAATTTTTCGCAATATATAGCTTATATGAGGAAAGTCACCAAGCTGCTATTAGTCTTCTTTGCGCTACTAGTGCTACTAAGTGGACTTGGCGTAAAGAATGCGTACGCATGTTCATTGGATCAACAATCATGCTCAACTACTTATGGCGTCGGCAATTATATATTTGGTAGCGGGGGATCGTTAGATACCACTTGTTCAACTTCCTACTGTGCCGCTCAGACACTTGGCGAAACCAGCGCCGGCCTGACCAGTAGTACCGACTACCAGGCTTATCCCGGTTTTGAAGTCAACCGTGACCCGTCCCTGCAGCTATTAGTCAATACCACGAGCGTCAACCTAGGCGTGTTAAGTACAGCTACACCAGCCACCCAGATTGCAACTTTTTCAGTAGAGTCTTACTTATCCAGTGGTTATGTTATTGAAACCATTTCGCCTCCGCCTAGCGATGGCGCCCATACCTTGGCGGCACCAAGCACTCCAACTGCCTCAGCCGTTGGCACGGAGCAGTTTGGGATTAACTTAGTCAGCAACCTAACTACCTGTACACCGGCCGCCCCAGTCAATTTTGGTGCAAATCCGGTTCAGGTGCCGAGCTCGAGCTACAGTTATGGTGTCGCTGCCACTAATTATTCTCATTGTGGCGAATTCTTATATAACAATGGAGACACTATCGCTAGCTCAGCTACAAGTTCAGGCGAAACAGACTACACGATCTCATATATCGCTAATATTAGCAGCATCACCCCAGCAGGTGTCTACAACATGAACCAAGTACTGGTTGCGCTACCTACATTCTAGGTAAAGTACTTGATCCGCCAAAAGTTATCCACAGCCTTGTTCATATTAGTCTTGCAAAGACAAGCATAAGGACTTATGATGCGAGCATAAATTAAAAAGTGAAAAAAATGAAAAAAATAAAAGTAAAGAATATTATTAGACGTGTCGGTACAGGCTTAATAGCTACAGTTTTCACTGTAGGATTTGCAGCGCCTTTTGTATTTATATTTGGCGGAACTGCAGGTGCAACCGGGGAACTCCAGCCTCGCTCCATTACAATGAGCAGTTCAGCTCCAGGCGCAACTGGCGTAACCTATACGGCCAACTTTACTGCGGCCACTACGGGAACTGTATCCGGTATGGTGGTCGATTTTTGTGCCAACGACCCAATTCCTGGAGACACCTGTACGACAGGGTCAGGATCATTAACTGGACTAACTATTACTACTAGTGATACCACATCACTTACCGGAACATGGGCTGCCACAAGCAGTACTGCCACACGTGCAGTATTGACCTGTAGCGCTACCTGTCCTGCCGTGACTGCCGGATCTACGGTCATTACAATCACAATGACCGGTGTTACTAACCCAACACCAGCTAGCTACCCAGGTTCATTTTACGCACGTATCTTTACCTTCGCGACCGCTGCGGGCGCTACTGGTTACACCTCCACTAACCCAAGTGCCGGTGCTGCAGTAGTTGACCAAGGTGGTGACGCCTTAAGTACAGCTCAGACCATTAATGTTCAAGCCAAAGTTTTTGAAACGCTCGCCTTCTGTGTCTACACAACTGCTTGTGGCACAGCTCCGGCTGCTCACCTAGGAACAACTACAAACGAAGCTTTGAGCACTGCCAATACCTATGGTAGCTCGGCTGTACAGTACCAACTCGGTACCAATGCCCAAAACGGAGTCACAGTCACTATGACTGGTACAACCCTCTGTTCAGCTCTAACCCTTACCTATGCAACTTGTGAAGGTGCAGCACCAGCTCCAACCATTGCCGCTATCGGCTCAACCGCCGCTGCCGCAGTGAAGGGCTCAGCTCAATTCGGTATGTGTGCAGACGTTTCACTTTTCGGTGGCTCAGTTGTACCTGCTTCAACCTACAAGGGTGATTCTGGTACCAATGCTTGCGCTTCCTTAACCGAAGGTACAGCATACACTCCAGGTACCTCACCACTACTTTCCACAAGTCAGTTTGGCTTTAACGATGCAAACGCAGCCGGTGGCACCAACTTCGCTGGTGGTAGTACGGTAGTGTCCTCAACCGGACCAGTAGCAACCAATACGGGCTACCTAACTTTCATTGCTAACATCAGCAGTACAACCCCAAGCGGCATCTATAACGCCAGCCTCAACCTGGTCGCAACCGCCAACTTCTAGATCAACCATTAAGCAATTAAGGTTACATATTCTAGCAGGCTAAATAAGCCTGCTAGTTTTGTTTTGTTAAATAGACGCTAGATAGTATAATTTCCTCAAACGTAAGAACTAAGGGGAACAAAGAGCTTGAAAAGAAATATCCTACTTATTGCTAGTGCTGCCTTGATCTTAGTATCCTCCGTCCGTGCTTTAGCTGCTACCACACCTTCTAACCCAGGAGCTAACGGTTATAACGTTGCGCCTTTAATTAATTCACTGGTAGTTAATGAAGGTTCCACAAGAACTATTACCCTCTACATTCAGAATATTTCGCATGATGTTGAGCAGGTCAGCGCCATTGTTAACGATTTTATTGAAGCTCCATCAAATGATGGTACCCCAGAGTTGTTGTTAAACGGTGCAAGCTCAAACTACAGCCTAAAGCAGTTTATAACCGTCCCGAACAACAGTTTTACGCTAACCCCTGGTCAAGAAGAGAGCGTTCAAGTTAATATTACGATTCCTCGTAATACTGCCTCGGGTGGCTACTTTGCTGCTGTCCGGTTTTCTCCTCAATCTTTAGCTTCGGGTAGTAACGTTAATCTTTCTGGCAGCGTCGCAAGCTTAATCCTCGTAACTGTACCAGGTAACTTGCATCAAGTCCTAAACATTGCAAGTTTAGGGGCAGGCGACAGTAAGGGACATATCCACCGCTTGTTTACTAGTAATAAAGATATCTACGGCATTGTGTACTTTAAAAATACGGGTAATGTGCAACTCCAGCCCTTTGGTAACTTCGTACTGCGTGCTGGCAAGAAAGATCTTAGCAACACCGCAGTGAATAAGGAAAACGGCTATATTCTACCAAGTAGCGTGAGGTTCTACACTGCAAAACTTAACGGAATTGGTTCGTTTGGGAAATACACCGTTTATGGCAACTTTGGCTTTGGGTCGCGGGGTCAATTATTGGCCGCCTCCGCCACTTTTTACGTCATTCCGCTCTGGATGCTGTGGACCTTTTTAAGTTTAGTTGCACTTCTAATCTTAATCTCCATTTTCTATCTCAGGAATTACCACCGCTCGCAAAAGTAAGTCTCATCTGCTTTTGATTAGCGCTTTAGTATAAAACCGTTTAAGTAAATTACGCTCAGCATCCCGTTTAAGATAGACGTGCACAGCTTGCTATTTTAAGCATAAACGTATAAGATATGCTAAAGGCAAAAACAAATAATTTAACAAAATGAAGAAGTTAGACAAATCTTACCCAAACTGGAATATTTGCTTACAGCGCACATCAATCTTGACAACAGATACTGCTAATATTCGATTAACAATCTTGGGCCGTTGGCTTTAACCCGCTGAAGGTGCGTATGGTATGCATCGCTTAACAACCACTCCAGCCTTACACCGTTTATCTTTATGGGCAGCTGAGATTATGCCCCTGGCTGTCATACTGCTACTAGGCGTATCGGTAGCTTATGGCTCGACGGAACTGGGCGCACGAAGTATTTATATTGCCAATGACTCATCAGGCTCAGTAACTAGTTATGATCTAAACTTTTCA
Source organism: bacterium (assembly GCA_021790875.1). Classification (GTDB taxonomy): domain Bacteria; phylum Patescibacteriota; class Saccharimonadia; order Saccharimonadales; family UBA4665; genus JAJZWH01. The sequence goes on from JAJYFN010000011.1 coordinate 4,966, forward strand.
ACAACCAGTAGTGAGCTTTTAGGCTCGATTGAGGTTCAATTTTGCTCTAACTCGCCCCTCCTTAGCGATGTTTGTGTCGTTCCAGTTGGTCAAAATGTTGCCGCTAGTACTATCGCCAGCCAGTCAGCACCAGGCGATTTCACTATTTCTAATTTAACTAATGCTAACACCCTGATCCTGACTAGGACTCCTTCTATAGTTGCGGCTGGAACGTTGAGTTTTAATTTTGCCAATATTACGAATCCGACGCCGGAAGGGACTTTTTATGCCCGCATCCAGACCTTTCCAACTACGGATGCTAGCGGCTCACCGACTGATTACGGTGGAATTGCTTTAGATATTAACTCTTCCGTAGCCGTAAGCACCTACGTCCCGCCATACCTCTACTTCTGCATTGGGGTCAGTATTGCCGGCATGGACTGCAACAATGCCAGTGGCAACTATGTTACTTTCGGTAATTTAACACCCCTAGCTACCAGTAGTTCAGCCAGCCAAATGTTAGTTGCAACTAATGCCCTTAATGGCTACTCGATTCAAGTTAACGGTAGCTCCATGACTTCTGGTAACAATGTCATTCCGCCATTATCTACAGCGAGTGTCGCAAGACCTGGTGTCGATCAGTTTGGTTTAAACCTGGTAGCAAATAGCCAACCAGCAATTGGTGGCAATGCGCAAGGGCCGGGTACTGGCTCGCCACTCTTACCTTATGCTCAACCGAATACCTTTAAATATACCAGTGGTGATTTAGTAGCCTCGTCGGGTCAGGCGTCTGATCTGCGCGAGTATACCATTAGCTACATTATCGATATCAACAGCAGCCAGCCACCCGGCTATTATGCGACAACTTTAACCTATATTGGCATGGGCAATTTCTAAAGCCCGTGCTATTATTTTTCTAACAGGTAGACCAAAACTAAGAGGGGTAAGCGCCAGATGCTTCGACGGGCAATAAAGA
>JAJYFN010000012.1 GCA_021790875.1 bacterium
TAGTATTGTCGTTATTGGCGTGCGGATGGGCATTTTTAGAATTCGGTAAACCATGTGTCGCCCAGCGGGTGTGACCAATGGCAATGTGACACTTGTTGGGTGCTGCCGAGTTGACTTGCGGGATCAGGTTTTCAACCCGTCCAGCTTGCTTAATGACTTTGCCAGTACCGTCATTATCAATGAAGGCCACACCAACGGAGTCATAACCACGGTATTCTAGAGCGCTGAGTCCCTCTAAGACCACATCAGTAGCCCGTTTAGTGCCAATGTAGCCAACTATGCCACACATATAGGCTAAGCAGTCTTTTCCTTTAAGGCTTGCTCAATTAGGCTGGTCATTCGACTCCTAAACTTGGCGTCCGAAAAGTCTTCACTAAAGGCAGCAATTTCTTTCGCGTCAAAGCGGTTGGGGTTAAAACTCTCTAGTGTTTGCTCAAGATTTTTAGATGTTAAGCGGTCAAAGAAAAGCCCAGTTTTGTTTGGCTTAATGTAGTCCCGCGGTCCACCCTTGCTGTAGGCAATGACTGGCGTGCCGGCGGCCATTGCCTCAATTGGGGTAATGCCAAAATCCTCGGTGTTAGACGGAAAGATTAAGGCTAGTGATGACTGGAAGTGCTTCGGCATATCCTCATCACTCACTGAGGTTAAAAACGTAACATTTCGGCCAGCTAATTTCTCTAACTTTTTGTGCTCGGGTCCGTTGCCAATTACAACTAAGGGTAGCTTGAGGTTGGTGCAGGCCGAAACCGCTAAATCAATCCGCTTATAGGGCGCCTGGCGTCCAGCGACGACAAAACCGTGCCTTGGCCCGGTCACTCCTTTGGCCTTAAAGCGGCTAATATCTACTGGCGGGAAGATTACTTCTGAATCGCGCCGGTAGTACTTCTTAATCATTTCCTGAGTGTGTGTTGAGTTGGCGAGCATAATGTCTGGTTGTTTGGCAGCGTGGCGATCCCAGACTCTTAAGGGAGCAATTAAGAGCTTCAGTCCTAGTCTTGCCAGCCAGTTGGTGCCAGGCGGGAAGCCCGGGCGTTTAAGGTATTCCTCGTAACGTTGCCAGTAGTAATGCGTTGGGGCGTGACAGTAGCAAACATGAAGCGTTTGCGGGTTAGTGTGTACCGACTTGGCTTCGGCTCCCGAGGCTGAAATGACTAAATCGTATTCACTTAAGTCGATTCTTGGGAAAACTAGTGCTCTTAATACGGGCAGGAACTTCTTTAAACTGGTGGGCAGTTTCTGCAAACTAGAAGTGCGGATATCGGCGTTATCAAACCAGTTGAAACCGTACCATATTTTCGGATTGTCATCATATTGAGAGGTATAGATTGGGGCGTCAGGATATAGCTTGTGGAGCTCATAGACCACCCTCTCGGCACCACCAGTACCAAGCAACCAGTCGCAAACAATCGCCACTTTTAGCTTTTGTTTAGCCATAGTCTAGAATGCTCCCTTGTGAGTTAATACTACCCTAATTGTCTTAACTAGGATGACTAAATCTCCCCAGAGGGTCCAGTTTTGAACGTAGTAAAGGTCAAGTTGGCGGCGCTCATCAAAAGATATGTCACGCCTGCCGGACACGACGGCTAAACCAGTTAGGCCTGATCTAACACTTAAAATGGCGTGACGTTTGGCATAGAGCTCCAGCTCTCCCGGTACCAGCGCCCGTGGCCCGACCAAACTTAAATCACCAGCTACGACGTTAATTAATTGGGGCAGTTCATCAATTGAATAGCGGCGCAGGAAATGACCAAGCTTCGAGATGCGGGGATCGTCTTGGATAAAATCTCCGTTTTTTCGGTAAGCGCTTGCCAGGTCCGGGCGTTCCATTTTGCTAAACGCTTCCTCCGGGGTCATACCGTTATACTCAATTTTATTAGTCCTAAACTTATAGACTTTAAACTTCTGATCGAAACGAGTGAGGCGGTCTTGGCGGAAGAATATTGGACCTGGATCAAACAGCTTAATTGCAATTGCTGTTAATAAGATAAGTGGTGAAGCAATTACTAAAGCTGGTATACCAATAATTAAATCAACGGTCCGTTTGGCAATTCTACCCCAGCCAATTAAGGCAGTCTGGTGAACGTCAATGACTGGTACGCCCCGGAATATCTCAACGGTCAGTTTGCCAACGAACAGTTCACTATTGCCTGGTACAAAACGGTAAGCGACGTGGTTCTCTTGCGTATAAGTTAAGACCTGGCTGTTTTTGGCCTCATCGCTATACAGCTCAGTCTGAATAATAGTATGAAGCGAGGGCCCAAGCTTACTAATAGCTTGATCAAAGCTAGCGAACAAAGCGTAGGGCGCACTGGCTCTTAGGGGATGTTTAACGCCACCAACAACTCCTAACACTTTGTAGCCACTGGACTCTGGCGGGTTGAGCATACCAATTAACTCGCGTGTCAGCTTTGTGTCACCAACAATTAACACACGGTTAATACCCCTACCGTAACGAAACATTAAGCGGCGGGCAAAACGCAACAGGTTTCGAAAGATAAGGATTAAAAGCAAAGCTAGAATGTAGCCGTAGACGATGACTAATCGAGCAGGGAAGATGGCAATGTTAAAAACATAGCCGTAGCTAATGATGAACAAGATGCCCAAGAAGACACCGACAATTAAGCGACCCGTTTCTCTAAAGCGCTGTTCATAAATCTCGCGTGAGTAGAGACCAAGTAGGCCGAAGAACAAAATGAAAAAGGGCAGGATAGCTAAGAATGTTTCGAGGTATGCAAGAGCTCGAATTGGGGTCGATATCTGTTGGTGGCTAACGCTAACACGTAAAATATAGGCGATTGAAAAGGCACCCACCAACGCCAAGAAGTCGCCGATAATCAATAAGACATTGTAGATAAGAGAGGCGTTATTCTTCATTGCTACTTATGGACTGAACACGTAAATAAGGGGTAAGTAATCCAGCCGTATTTTAAGAATACCTGCTAAAGGGTGTATTTGTACAGCGGCCGTATAGGTGGCTAAATAACAATCGGTATAATAGTTCTCAGTGAGAGCCATAAGCGTAAAACAAAGTAAACTAAGCCTTGCTCTAGTCTTTATCATTGCTGCTGTTATCCTGCTGCTGCCATTCCATGCTTTCTTAACGGTCTGGTTCGCCTCTAACTTTGGCCATTACACAGCAGTCAGACTTTGGAAAGAAGGTCTCGTCTTTATTGCCGGACTGGTAGTGATTTACTGGCTCATAACAGATAAGAGTGTTCGTTCTAAGATATTTTCTGCCAAGATTAACTGGCTCATTTTAGCCTATGTTGTCTTAGATCTACTGCTAGCAATCGTCGCCTTTAAGCGTAAGGAAGTCAGCGCTAAGGCTCTGGCTTACGGGTTGTTAGTAGATCTACGGTTCCTGGCAATGTTTATCATTTGTTTTGCTCTAGCCATTAAAACCAAGCTTTTAAATCATTACTGGCAGCAGCTGATCCTCTGGCCCGCCGCAATCGTCGTGATCTTTGGTTTGATGCAAATGAGCGTCCTGCCAAGCAATGTGCTCCAGCATTTCGGCTACAGCGCAAAAACAATACTCCCTTTTGAGACAATTAACGCTAATTCCCACTATGTGCGGATTCTCTCGACACTAAGGGGCGCAGATCCGCTCGGTGCCTACCTGCTTCTGCCCATTAGTGCGCTCCTAGTCTTGCTGGTTAAATTTAAAAACAAGCGAAAACTAATCTGGCTGATGCTCGCTTTCCTAATCGGTGCGTTCGTAGTACTGTTCGGCAGCTATTCTCGGGCCGCTTGGATAGGTGCTGTACTCTCTGTTTTAGTTATCGCCTTAGTCTTAATTAACAAAGATTGGCTGCGTTTGCACCGTAAACCCCTATCTCTTATAGCGCTGGGTTTGTTAATTGTTGTGGGTGTTAGCTCTGCGCTTTTGTTGCCGAGCCATCGCTTCCAAAACATTATCTTTCACACTTCCTCTAACTCGCAGCAAGGAGTTAGCTCCAACCAAGCTCACTTAAGCGCTCTTAAGGGAGGACTTAAACAAGTTGTGGCTCAGCCATTTGGTGAGGGTCCAGGCTCATCTGGTCCGGCAAGTGTCTACAATCATTACAAACCAGCCCGGATTGCTGAAAACTATTTCTTAGCGATTGGTGAGGAGTCCGGTTGGCTTGGAATGGCTCTGTTCCTGGCTATCAATATCTATGTTGGCTGGCTACTATGGTTAAGGCGCAGTTCGCCTTTTGCCCTCACTCTATTTGCGTCCCTAGTCGGTATTACATTCATTAACATGCTTGCGCCAGGCTGGGACGACGACACCCTCTCATATATTTGGTGGGGGCTAGCAGGGCTTGCGATGGTGATACCGCCCCTTGAAACGAGTAAAGTTAAGGAGGTCTAAGCCATGCCTGATGAGAAAATTAATCAGCCAAAAGCCCAGCCGCCGATTCGCCCAACTAAGAAGCAAAGGGAATTACTGACCTATATCTCCGCCTTTATAGCTGAACATGGCTATAGCCCAAGTTACCGTGAAATTATGAATGGACTAAGTTACAACTCAGTTGCAACTGTGGCCCTGCACGTTAACAGCTTAATTAAGCGCGGGCAGCTCAACAAACGCGATCGCTCAGCCCGGTCGCTAGAAGTAGTTAACGATATAACTAAGACAAACTTGCTGAGTAATGAGGTGGCCCCAGGGCAGGAGAAATGGTTGATTGAAAAGGTTGAACATCTCTTTAAAGAGGCCGAACAATCCTCTGTACCAAATAGCATTGAGTTAGACAATCTAATGGTTCTAATTGGTGCGCTTAAGGTGCTAGGGCTAGATGGCGCTGCTCAGAGTTATCTGCCTCGACTTAAGCTGCTCAGAGCTAAACTGATCCCTAACAACAAAAGTTAATTCGCAGTAATTAATACCATATGTGCTCAATGCACTAATAAGCTACACTAAAGTCACTTTAACAAATACGAGTAAGTATGAACCGGAAGCAGGTGAGAAGCCTGAGCTGTGCCGCAACTGTAAACTGATTAATTCAGTAAGCCAGACACGGGGTATTAAACGATTAATCTCTCGAGCAAGAGACGTTTAAGCCACTTCTAACACTGGCTTAAACCCTCAATCTAGGAAAGAGAGATTTGAGGGTATTTTTATGTCGGTTGAGGCCTTAGTCAGGCGTGAGGAGACAGTCTGGGCGGAACAGTTGCCCGATCTTGCCATGCCCGTTAACGAGCTGATTGATGACCATGCTGTTCTAGACCAGACGATGCGCTTTGCTGGATCCGTCTTGCTCGAGCAGGAAGTTGAGTATCCAGAAACGCAGCCTTTTAGCTCGCTCATGGACGCCTTAAGGCACGCTGCTAATGGTAGCGAAACGGCTACTTCTTTAGTTAGGAGCAACGTGGCAACAGATCTCATGGAACGCACGATTAAAGCAGGCTTTGTCAGTGAAAGCCGCATGGAGATTGACGAAGGCGGCCATTTGCAGCAGCACAACCAAAGTTATCAATCAGTTCAAGCCAACAGTCTACGTTACATGACTCATCCTGTGATGCGCGCCCGCACCTGGGCGGAGACCAAAAACTGTTTTCGTTTAGAGGAGCTGGTAGCAAGAGATATGCTAAATGAATATAGTTTTGTGGTTTTCTCATTGGCCGAGCCGGACCTGCCTGAATACTTTTTTGCGGATACCCAAACCCTCACCATCCAAGTTAGTCGTCAAGAAGGTGACACCCTGTTAACGCAAACGGCCTTTGTTGCTGGTAAGAGTGAGGATGGGAAAGTGCATGACACGGCTACGGTCGGGCAAATTATTGACTATT
>JAJYFN010000002.1 GCA_021790875.1 bacterium
GCTTAATGAGATATTAGAATATGTCGAGCAACTTCAGGGCGTAGATACTCTAGATTTAAAACCAACCAACCAAGTAACTGGACTTACTAATGTGATGCGTGCTGACGAGCCAATCGATTATGGCTATTTACCAGCTGAACTATTAAAGAACGTGCCACAGGTCTTAAATGATCAAATTCAGGTTAAAAGGATGGTTGAGTAAGAATGGCGGCAGACTGGGAGCCAATCGCACAGCTAGCAAGCCGTGTTCAAGCTGGTAGTACTACCGCGACGGAGTTAGTTAAACGTTCACTAAAGCTGATTGCTGAAGCTCAGGAATATAACAGCGTAATTATTGATCTTAGTGCCTCGGCCTTAAAGCGGGCTCAACTAATTGATCAGCAAGTCGCGCGTGGTGAAACGGTCGGCGTGCTAGCTGGTGTGCCTTTTATTGCCAAGGATAATTTTTTAGTTTTTGGAGGTGAAACCAAGGCTGCCAGCAAGATCTTAAGTGGCTTCATCCCGCCTTATCAGGCAAGTGCCATTAACGCGCTTGAGAGTGCTGGTGCAATTTGTGTTGCTAAGGCTAATATGGACGCTTTTGCGCACGGCGCCAGTACCGAGAATAGTGACTACGGCGTCGTTAAGCATCCGTTTGATCAAACCCGGGTTCCAGGCGGTTCTTCTGGTGGTAGTGCGGCAGCGGTAGCGCTCGGTCTTGCACCCTTTGCTTTAGGTACCGATACAGGTGGTTCAATCCGCCAGCCAGCCTCATTCTGTGGTGTCGTTGGGCTAAAACCAACTTACGGCTTAGTGAGCCGCAGCGGTGTTATAGCAATGGGCAGTAGTCTGGATTGCATCGGGCCAATTACGCGCAATGTAAGTGATTCTGCGCTAGTCTTAGATGTAATGTCTGGACGTGACGCCTTAGATGCTACAACTATTGAGCGCGATGAAGCCGGGTACTTCCCAATTAAGAAGACGCCTTTAAAGAAGCTTAAAATTGGTGTCATTAAAGAGTATTTTAGCGACCAGGTAGACAGCGATATTCGCTCCACCCTAGAAGCTAGCATTAGTAAGCTTAAAGCTAATGGCGCAGAGATTAGCTATGTGTCACTACCTTCAACTGAGCTGGCGCTAGCATGTTATTACATTATCTGTCCGGCTGAGGTTAGCTCTAATCTCTCGCGCTACGATGGCCAACGCTATGGTTACTCTAACCCTCAGGCAACAACCCTAGACGAAAGTTACGTTACGGCGCGTGGGCAGGGATTCGGCAAAGAAGCTAAACGACGCATTATGATTGGCACTTTTGTTTTAAGCAGTGGTTACTACGACGCCTACTATAAAAAAGCAATGACGGTTCGCACTAAATTAATTAACGAGTTTGAGACGGCTTTTAAAAGTGTCGATTTCCTGATTGGCCCCATTGCACCAACCACGGCTTTTAAAATTGGCGAAAAGTCGCAGGACCCCTTGCAGATGTACCTCGCGGACGTCATGACAGTAGCCGCTAATCTAGCTGGCATACCGGCGCTTTCAATTCCAGTTGGAGTTGACTCGCTCGGATTGCCGATTGGCCTACAACTCATGGCAGCTCAACGCCAGGATGCCGCTCTATTAAATCTAGCTGGTGCGATTGAAGATATGGGTAACTAAAACTATGAATTTTGCTAAATACTTACCGAGTAGCTTAACGCTCCAGCACATCATTTTTGCGGTGGCTGCCGGACTTTTACTGATCGTGCTCATTATGCTGACTTTTAGTTGCAAGGCACGCAGTAATTATGCAGCCCGTTGGAAATCGCTTCAAAAGCTCCTGGCAGATAAGCAAACTTGGAAAGATGCCGTGATTGAGGCCGATAAACTGTTAGATAATGCCCTAAAGCAGCGTCATTACAAGGGAAAGACCATGGGTGAAAGATTAGTTTCAGCTCAGCATGAACTAACTAAGAACGATATGGTTTGGTATAGCCATAAGTTATCTAACAAGATTAGCAATGACGAAGTAGAAGTTAGTAAAGCGCAAGTCAAGAAATCACTCTTAGGCTTCTGGCTGGCTCTAAAAGACCTCGGCGTGTTTTCCAAAAATGAACCAGACCCTGATAAGGACAAATCATGAGCCACAAATACCGTCCGACTATCGGCATTGAATGCCATGTCCAGCTCAAGACGAAGACCAAATTATTCTCGGGTGCTAATAACGATGCCCGTAACGCTGAACCAAATACGTTGGTTAATCATATCGACTTTGGCTTACCAGGCGCCTTACCAGTCTTTAACCGCGAAGCTCTTCAATTAGCCGTTCGTGCCGCGCTTGCCTTAAAGAGTGAGCCTGAACTGTTTTCAACCTTTGATCGTAAGCACTACTTTTACCCCGACTTACCAATGGGTTACCAGATCACACAGTATGACCAGCCCATTATTAGTGGCGGTCAAGTTAACTTTAAGCTGGATGGTCAAGCCAAAACGGTGGGCATTACACGGGCCCACTTAGAGTCAGACGCCGGTAAAAGTACGCACCCAGAAGGCTCAGCCATCTCTCTAGTTGACTTAAACCGCGCCGGAACGCCATTACTTGAGATTGTAAGTGAGCCTGAAATGCACACAGCAGCTGAAGCCAGAGCTTATACCGAAGAGCTCTACTTACTGATGCGCTATGCCGATGTAACGGAAGGTGATTTGTATCACGGCAACATGCGCTTTGATGTAAACGTGAGCCTTAGTCAGACTGATGAGCTCGGTGTAAGGAGCGAGACTAAAAATCTAAACAGTTTCCGGGCAGTCGAAAAGGCCATTGCTTACGAGATAAAGCGTCAAAGTGAACTCTTAGACGCCGGTAAAGCAATTATCCAAGAGACGCGTGGCTGGAACGAAGCCAAGCAAAAAACGGTCTCTCAGCGCACTAAAGAAAATGCTGATGACTATCGCTACATGCCAGACCCAGACTTACCACCTTTAGTTATTGATCAGGCGTACATTGAGAAAATTAGAGCCGAACTACCAAATCTACCTGACTTCTGGCGTAAAGAGCTAAGCGCGCTGCAACTCGATGAGGATCAAATTCAGTTATTACTGGAAGCTAATATTGACTTTGAAGCGATCGGCTACATGGCTTTAATTAAAGCTTTCCTATCAAAAGTAGATTTAGCAAAGACGCTCGTCAACTGGCTTGTCAATATCGAGATCCCGTTAATGCGCAGCAGTGAGAACAGTGTGAAGCTAATTAGCTCTGCTCGGAACCAGCTCTATAGTGACGTAATGCAGCTTAGTAAGTCAGGACAACTGAGCTCCACTGGGGCTAAGGAGCTGATTACTAAACTGTTAATGGAGCCTGAACTACCCAGCGATATTACGAGCTTTGCAGAGCAAGCGAACTTGCTACAGCAATCTGATCAAAATGAAATTGAGACAATTGTTAAGCGGGTGCTTGATGCCAACCCAAACGCCGTAAAAGACATTCAAAAAGGTGAGACTAAAGCAATCGGCTTTTTAATCGGGCAGGTGATGAGCCAAAGTGCCGGCCGCGCTAATCCGGAACTGACCCGGCAGATTATTGAGCAACTCTTAAAATAGCAAAGAGGCTATTTATAAAAATTTGAAGTTTTGATTGACTCGATTGATCAGATTGCGAAAACTGTACTAATCCTAGCCAATGTTGTAGATTGTCTAATATGACTTCATTGGACAGTTTTTTCCTTATTTCGGCATCAATTTGTTTAAGCGTTTTCTTTATCGTCTTAACCTTACTGGCGATTTACGTCTGGGTGGCTCTAAAGCGACTAATGAAAAGCGCTGAGGCCGCTATTAATGGCGTAGAAGCCGCTTCAACCATGCTGCGCAACGCAGCCGTGCGTCGTGGCGTTCCAACCTTGCTAATGAGCCTCGTTAAACACATCTTAAGTACCCGCAGTCAAAAAAAGAACGAAGACTAGACCTTATAGCTCGATTAAAACTTAGCTTAGGAGGTGAGCTAGTTAGATATTGCTAATGGTAAAAAATTACAGCATGCTTTTCTGGTATTAAGCTTAATGCAGCGATATAATAGCTTTAGCTAAAAGCGAGACAAAAAGTGAAAATGTGCGGGAAGAATGTATGCCTAAAGCTAGCCGATTAACTGCCTCTAATTTTGTGCACCTGCACAACCACACACACTATTCGGTGTTAGATGGTCTGACGAAAGTGCCGGCTCTAGTTAACTTAGTCAAAGAATACGACATGTCCGCCGTGGCGATTACCGATCACGGTACGCTGAGTGGCGCCATCGAATTTTATACTGAAGCCAAAGAGAAGGGGATTAAACCGATCATTGGCATGGAAGCCTATGTGGCACCACGCACTAATCAGGACCGCGATCCAAGCAAAGATAAAAATAGCTACCACCTGACAATTCTAGCCATGAACCACGAGGGCTACTTAAATTTGATGCAGCTCTCAACAATCGCCAACCTAGAAGGTTTCTACTACCGGCCACGGATCGATTTTGAGCTTTTAAAAAAGTATAACGCAGGCCTAATTGTCTTAAGCGGTTGTATTGGTGGCGAAGTAGCCGATAATCTGCGGGCGAACCAGGATAAACAAGCTGAGGCCGTAGCCCGCAAGTATAAGAGCTTACTAGGGGATCGTTATTATCTTGAGGTCCAAGATCACGGCCACCTTAAGCACCCTAATTACTGGGAAGAGCAAGGACGTGTTAATGTTGGCCTACTGAAGCTTGCCAAAAAATTAGATATCCCGGCCGTCGTAACTTGTGATGCGCACTACTTAAAGACTGAGGATAAGGAGGCGCATGAGATTCTGCTATGCGTGCAGACGGGCTCATTCTTAAGCGACAACAACCGCATGTCACTGGCTGAATTTGATCTCAGTGTCACCGATCCAAAGAACGTTATTGAGCGCTGGGGCGACGAATACCCAGAACTGATTACTAATACTAAAGCAATTGCTGAGCGCGTTGATCTTAAGATTCAACTAGATAGCATCTTAATTCCAAAGTTTCCAGTTCCAGCTGAAGAAAAGAGTGAAGGTCAGTATTTAGAAAAACTAGTTTACCAAGGTTTAGTCTGGCGCTACAACGGCGAAACACGGGACCAAATTAAAGACTTAAGTGTTGCTCAAGCAAAACAGAAACTGCCTGACGCAATCTTAAAGAGAGCCGAGTATGAGCTTGAAGTAATCGGCAAAATGGGCTTCCAAGGCTACTTCTTAATTATTAACGACTTTATTCAATGGGGAAAGAGCCAAGGCATAATCTTCGGTCCTGGGCGTGGTAGTGCTGCTGGATCGATTGTTTCGTATGGGTTAGACATCACGTCACTTGACCCTCTAAAATACGACTTACTGTTCGAGCGTTTCTTAAATCCAGATCGTATCAGCATGCCTGATGTCGACATCGATATTATGGACACCCGGCGCAATGAGGTGATTGCTTACTGTGCTGATAAATACGGCCATGATCGGGTAGCCAACATCGTGACCTTTGGTACGATGGCGGCACGTAACGCGGTACGTGATGTCTCACGCGTCTTGCAAGTGCCCTATGCCGAGGCTGACCGCTTAGCTAAGATGATACCGCCACCGATCCAAGGCATTCATGTCCCACTCAAGCGCTCCATCCAAAAAAACCGTGATTTAAAACAGGAATATGAAACTAATGCAGTCGCCAGGCAGGTCTTTGATCTTGCGACACAACTTGAAGGCACAATTCGCTCGCACGGCGTGCATGCCGCTGGCGTAGTCATCGCGCCGGATGAAATCGTCAAATATACGCCGCTTGAAATGGCGCAAAAGGGAGTAGTAGCGACCCAATACTCCATGGGCCCAATTGAGCACCTAGGCTTGCTTAAGATGGACTTTCTAGGCTTGAGTAACCTAACCATTATTAAGAACGCCTTACGAATTATTAAGCGGGTCTATAACGAGGACATTGACATTGAGAAACTACCACTTGATGATGCCGAGACCTATGCCTTATTCCAACGTGGTGACACTACTGGAGTGTTTCAGTTTGAATCAGCTGGCATGCGACGTTATCTAAAGGCGCTACAGCCGACACGCTTTGAAGACATTGTAGCTATGAACGCGCTATACCGACCGGGCCCGATGCAGTTTATTGATGACTTTATCTCTCGCAAGCGTGGCGAGAAAGAGATTTCTTTCCTGCACCAGAGCATGGAGCCAGCACTTAAAAACACTTACGGCGTTCTTGTTTACCAGGAGCAGGTAATGCAGATCAGTAAAGATGTCTGTGGTTTTTCGGGTGGCGAGGCAGACACCTTACGTAAGGCCATCGGCAAGAAAAAGATAGATATCTTACGCAAGATGCGCCAAAGAATGATTGATGGCGCCAAGGAAGTGTCTGGCGTCGAAGAAGCTACGATGGAGAAATTCTGGCAGCAGCTAGAAGACTTCGCAGCTTACTGCTTCAATAAGAGCCACGCAGCCTGCTATTCCTTAATTGCTTATCAAACGGCCTATCTCAAGGCACATTGGCCAGCTGCATTTATGGCCGCCTTAATGACCTCAGTCTATGTTGATACAGACCGCTTAGCGCTAGAAATTAGCGAGTGTCAGAAAATGAACATTGCTGTCTTACCACCGGACATTAACGAATCATTTAGTGAATTCGCCGTAATTGAGAATGGCGACTCTTCATCAATTCGTTTTAGCTTAAGTGCTATTAAAAACGTTGGCAGTAATGCGGTAGACGAAATCTTAAGAGCCAGAGAAACTGGCCCCTTCCTCGACTTCGAAGATTTTCTGGCCCGCGTAGATTATAAGAGCGTCAACCGTAAATCTTTCGAGAGTCTAATTAAAGCTGGCGTGTTCGATCGCTTTCACGAGCGCGTCTTGCTCCTAAATAGCTTAGATTTAATCATGGCTTATGGCTCACGCTCGCAAAAGCAAGCCGAACGTGGTCAAACAGACCTCTTTGGCGGCGATAGCGCTAAGGCCAATCAAATGCCGACCGCCCGCTTGAATTTGCCGAAACCGACGCCAGATCAACAGATGTCACGCGAGCACCTCATTTGGGAGCGTGAACTACTTGGGCTCTATCTCTCCAAGCACCCACTAACACTGTTTGAGTCCTTGCTAAAAGACCAGGCACAGCCAATCTCAAGCCTAAACTCAAAAATGGATAATCAGGCGGTTAAGATTGGCGGAATTGTGAACGGGATCCGCGAAATAACGACCAAGCGTGGCCAAAAGATGGCCTTTGTGCGTGTCGAAGATCTAAGTGGCGACATCGAGGTAATCCTCTTCCCGCAAACTTATGCCCAATTTAGTAATCTATGCGTTCTGGATAAGGTAGTTCTAATGAAGGGAAAGTTAGACGCCAAAGACCGTGATGGCCGGATTGGTGATGAATTAAAGATTATTCTTGACTCCGCTAATGAGCTAAGCACCGATCAGGCTGAGGCTTACCATAAGCCAATTCCTAATGAACTTGGGGGTCAAATCTTAAGCGGTCCTGGCGCAAAGGGCGCGACTAAAGCCGAGCGTTTATATATTCGTCTCGCCTCCTCTGAAGATCAGACACTGCTAATGGACCTTAAGCGCACCATTGACATGTATCGGGGCAGCACAGAAGTCGTCTTGGTGCTAGGCGATGATCAACGCAAACAAGCTATCAAACTTCCTAGTGGGATTGAGATTACAAGTGACGGCCCGAAGCTCTTAACTCAGTTGATGGGTAGCGAAAACGTAGTCGTTAACTAGTTTCTAAGCCGGCACGTTGTGGTGCGACAGCAGTAGTCCGACCACCGCTAAGGTTACTAAGGCGATGTCAAAGAGAGGGTGCTTGAGGGCAAAAGACTCACTCTTAATGAAAACTTTGTGCCAGGCAAAAGCATGGCGCAAGAGAAAAATGGCTAGCGCCATCAGGCCGATACTTGACTCTAGAATAGTGTAGTAACTGTAGGCAGTTAAGTTTTGGGTTTTAACTGGTTGAACGCTATGCCAATTACTAGCTAAAACTAGCCCAAGACCAATAATCAATACAACTGGAATATACGGCCAGTAGGTTTTTAAATAATGCTTAGATTTGCGGTGATGAGCGGCATGGATTTGTTTATGGGCCGCACTGGGTCGCGCTTTGGTAGTTAAGGACATTTTTATTTTTGTTTAACACTTTAGATTATAGCATAAGCGTAAAATAAAAGAGTGCCATGGCAGCGGCTGCACTAACGTTAAAAGACTCTTTTCTGCCTTGCATTGGAATCTCAACAATGGCATCAGCAAGTAATTTGCAATCTGAGCTAACTCCCTTAATTTCATTTCCAACTATTAGGACAAGATCACTCTTAAGGCGGTAGTCTAATAAGGGCAGAGCTTGGCTGTCTTGCTCAAGCGCCACAATATTTGCGCCCTCTGCCTTAAGCGTAGTTAAAACACTCATGGCGTCTTCAACGTAACGCCATTTTTGGCTTTGCTCCGCTCCAAGGGCAGTTTTAGCAATCCGTTTCGTTATCTTAGCTGCTAGATAGGGCAGGCGCGTATCGTTATTTTCAAGCATTGGGTAAGGCGTAATACCGCACATAATAACTTCAAAAACGCCTAAACCTTCAGCGGTGCGCAGCATGCTGCCAACGTTATGGGAGCTCCGTACGTCATCGAGCAGTAGATAGATTTTGCGTGTGGGCATAAGCTAATCATACAAGAAGAGTGTGAGCAGACTTAACGCTCATGCTTTATACTTAACTTAAGTAGTTTAATTTTAAGTAGAGCTAGATTAGAGAACACAAGTAAACATATATATATGGGCGATGACCTTAGAATTAGCGAAGAACAGGCTTCTCTGCGACGGGCGCGATTGCTTGGTTTTGACTATATAGATACCTCTCAGACCAGCGGTCACAAACAAATCTATGTTAATTTAATTAGCCCGAACGAAATGCGCGATTTAAAAGCGCTGCCGATTCTAGCCGATGCCAGTCACATCACCTTCGGCATCTTAAACACCACGCCGCAGTCCGCCTTAAGGCAACTAGCGGAGCACTTTAATGATCGCCGTGTTAACTTTGCCTTAATTTCTGAGACTGGCTTTAAGGAATACATGAATCTGTATGATCCACCTAAAGCGGTGGTCTATCACGATATTGAGATTAAGGATGCTGGCTCACAGGCTTTAATCGACCAGATCTCTGCGATTTTAAATGAGGTGCGTGCTGATGACATGTTGGCGTATCTGGTATCCCAAGCGCACCGCCTGAACGCCAGCGATATCCATATTGAAACCCAAACTAGTGACGTACGGATCCGTTTTCGGATTGACGGCGTACTCCATATTATTGCTCGTCTACCTCTTGAGAAGTACCGCATATTAATGTCAGCCATTGCAAGTGCTGGCAATATCTCCACTGGTGCCGATGAAGCCCAGCAGGGTCACATTGCCCAAAAAGTAAAGATGGCCGATGGCTCAGTAGTTGATGTTAACGTCCGTTTAGAAACCGTGCCAACAATTAACGGTATAGATGTTGTGATGCGTTTGTTTAACATGGACCAAGATCGCTTTAAGCTCGAAAAGCTTGGGCTTTCAGATAAAGAACGCGGTGTTGTTGACGCTATTATCGCAAAACCCTCTGGGTTAGTCATGGTCGTCGGACCAACCGGCTCCGGCAAGACAACCACCCTTTACTCAATTTTAAATAGCCTTAGTAACGATCAACGCAAGATTATTACAATTGAAGACCCCGTCGAGTTTCAATTCCGAGGCATAACCCAAATTCCAGTCCACTCCAGTGATTTAACTGGTGGCGATACGGTCTTTGCCGACAAATTAAGGGCAGTACTGCGCTTAGACCCAGACGTTGTTATGGTTGGCGAGATTCGCGACCAGGACACGGCACGAACGGCACTGCAAGCTTCTCTAACCGGTCACTTAGTCTTAACAACCTTCCACGCCGGAAATGCCTCGGCTGCCCTAACGCGTCTTGCGGACGTGATTGGTCAGAACCCGCTCTTTGTATCGGCCGTCCGTTTAATTATGGCGCAACGCTTAGTGCGTAGGCTGGATGAATCTTTGCGCGAAGCATACGACCCGAGCGAAGAGGAGAAACGGATCATCCAAAATGTAGTAGATACTTTACCTGCAAACGTCGAAAGACCGAATTTAGACGGGCTGAAACTCTATCATCCTGGCTCCAGCGAGAGTAACCCATATGGCTACTCTGGGTTACTAGCAGTGCGCGAACAACTGCTAATGAGCGAGGAAATTACTAAAGTTATTATCACGCCAGGTAAAGTGGTTAGTACGGAAGAAATTGAGCAAGCCGCAATAGCTAGTGGCATGACAACAATGCTCCAGGACGCGATCCTAAAAGTCGTAGCCGGCTTAACCACCATCGAAGAAGTGTTTAGAGTCGTTGGTTAAAGTAAACGTCTAAATTTAAGTTAGTGCGCACTAAAATATTTACAGATAGAGCCTAATAGTGTAGTCTAGTACGGATATGCCATCAGTTATTGAAACCATTAATAGCGCCAACATGAAAGCAAACGTCGTACCTGTACGCAGCGGCGATATTGTACGTGTGCACCAGAAAGTCCGCGAAGGCAATAAAGAACGTGTCCAGGTCTTCCAGGGCTTAGTTATTAAAACTTCAAAACGAGGTGGTCACTTAAACCGCATGACCGTCAGACGTGTCGCCAATGGCGTCGGCGTTGAAAAAAGTTTCCTCCTGCACAGTCCTTTAGTTGTTAAAGTTGAAGTTACTAAACGAAGTAAGGTGCGCCGTAATTATCTAACTTACATGCGTGATCTAACCGGCAAAGCTGCTCGCTTAAGTGGCGTAGATTTTGACCGGGCCTCCGTTAATGCAATCCCAGAAGAAGTTGTCCCAGAAGTTGCAGTTGAATCTGAAGCTGAGGCAGCAACTGAGGCGCCAGCCGCTAGCGAAGAACCAGCACCCAGCGAAGCTGAAGCTACAGACGAAAAAGTAGCGCCAAAAGCTTAATTTAAACGCTCCACTCGCTTTTAAAAAGTAAGACTCGCGCTAGAGGGTAAGTTTATGTATCTAGTTGGTATTGACGAAGTTGGACGTGGCGCACTTGCCGGACCGCTAGTTGTGGGTGCGGTCGTGCTTAATCAGCCAATCTCAGGCTTGCGTGATTCTAAAGTCTTAAGCCGTAAACAGCGCACCGTCTTAAATGAGCTCATTATTAAAAGTGCTAAATATGTTGGCCTGGGTTGGGTAAGCAGCAAAGAACTTGATGCTATTGGGCTGAGTCAGGCGCTAACGCTGGCTGCAACGCGCGCACTAAGTGATCTAAACCTAGAACCAATCCGTTACATCTTAGATGGCAATTATAATTACCTATCTGCTGCCCACACGCCGTTTGAGCTAATCATTAAAGGTGATGCTCTAGTACCTGCGATTAGTGCCGCCTCAATTGTCGCTAAAGTGGCTAGAGATAATTACATGTTCGAACTTGATAAAGAGTTACCCGAGTACGGCTTTAAAAACCACGTTGGTTACGGCACAAAAGAACATCTTAATGCGATCGTGCGCTCAGGAGCAAGTATTGAGCATCGCAAAAGTTTTGAACCACTTAAGTCACAACTTAGTTCTGATGGTAGTAGTCTTTGAGCGCCTTAAGGTCTCGTTCGCGCCAGAGTGCCTGCCAGGTAATAGTTTCAATGGCCTGGTTTAAGGGTCGAGCAAAGCTAGGCGATAAGCGATCTTGAAAGAACTTCTCAAAATCTGGCAGAAAAGCTAAATCACTAAAGCCACGTGCCACATAACGCGGCATCATAAAGAAGCTAAGGTCTGAACCAAGGTTGGTCTCTAGCCAAGTCCAGTGGTCTTTAACCCATTGCCAGGTTGCAAGTTTAGCGTGGCGGTTCGCAAAGCTATCGCTAACCCAATAAGCGACGTCTTGTAAACGGACTTTATCGGTCGTAATTAAATCAAGTGCCCGCTTAATTAATTCGGGCTGCTTAAAATTAGTTAAGGCTGCCGCTAAAGCCAGACGCTCCTCGCTATTAGTGCTAAAGTCATGCATCTTAAGTAGCGTTTCAAATTCCGCCTTGCCACCATAGCGGGCGATTGTCGGGTAAATAATGGGACGGATATCTGGATGAATTAACTCTTGATCGCGCTTAGCAAAACGATCCTTAACCTGCTCTTGAGCAGCTTTAAGATTACTCATACAAGCTAATCCCAGTATTACCGGACGCAGTAATTTATCGAAATGAGTATCGCTTTCAAGCTCATCCCAACCGAGGCGAGCATGTTGTTTGGCAATCAGTTTATGAATTGAAGGGTTCATACTGTCGCGGAGTGCCTCATCATCATCGATGACGCAAGTTCTAAGAGCGGCAATGTTGGCGGCAATCATCTCCCATACAACCTCGCTATCTTCTTGGGCGTAGGCGTTTAGGAGATCTAAGGCGTCAGTAGTGCTACTAAGACCGGCCTTAGCGGCTTCAAAACTATCGGCAATTAGACCAAGACGATCCAGCTCATTGAAAGCTAGATGGTTTGCTTTGAGTTGTGCGGTGATTAATTTTAAATGCGCCTGATCATAAACCACACGGTAAAACGCACTGCGTCCAGTATTTAAAATCAGCGGGTCAGTAGCTTTAGGGGCGCTAAAGTGAATAACCTTTTCTTTTGCATCTAAGAGGGTGGCCTCAATATTTAGACTTGGTAGGAGTGGCAACGGCCATTTGGCTTCTTCGCGCTTGGCCTGAGGCGAAATATAAAAACGGCTTTGCGTAAGACTTAGCTCTTTTGAGCTTGTTTTAACACTGAGCAAGGGATAACCAGACTGCATCGTCCAGGACGACATAAAGTCACTAACTGGTTTATGGGCGGTCTCTTCCCAGGCCTGCCACAGGTCCGCTGATACGGTATTGCCGTAGGCGTGCCGCTTAAGATAGGTCATTAGTCCAGCTCTAAAGTCATCCTTGCCTAAGTAGTGCATGAGCATAAAGAGCACGCTGGCACCCTTTTCGTAGCTGATGTTATCGAAGATGGTTCTAATTTCGTCAGGATGGTGAATTGCAACGTTAATCGGGTGGGTGTGTTCAAGCGAATCAAGCTTTAGGGCGGGCGCCTGCTCATCAACTAAGAACTGGACCCATATTTGCCACTCTGGAAAAAGTGCGTCCATTGCAACGTAGCTCATCAGCGAAGCGAAACTTTCATTTAGCCATAAATCGTTCCACCAGCGCATGGTCACTAAGTTACCAAACCACTGGTGCGTTAACTCGTGCGCAATCACATTGGCAACGTACTGCTTCATATTGAGGCTGGTATTAAGCGGATCAACAATTAGGCCTTGTTCGCGGAAGGTAATGAGGCCCCAGTTCTCCATTGCACCACTCGCAAAATCCGGCAGGGCGATTAGGTCACACTTGCTGAGTGGGTAAGCAATGCCAAAGTAATCATTATAAAAATCTAAAGTTTTAGTGGCAGTTTCAAGAGCGAACGCAGTATGCTCAACTAGGTCATATCTGGCATAGGTTCTCACTCTAACTCCAGACTTAGTCATAGCTTCGCGGTACTCAACCTTACCAATAATGAAGGCGAGTAAGTAAGTGCTCATCTTTGGGGTCGGTGCAAAGACGTATTCCGTTAAACCAGGCTCTAGCTCGTCACTACTAATGGGCTCGGTATTCGCAAGTACCGTTTCATCGCTTGGTGCAACTAGAGTTAATTCAAAAACCGCTTTCGCCTCAGGCTCATCAATGCAAGGCAGAACTTCACGCGCGTGATGGCTTTCAAACTGTGTCGCGAGGATCACTTCTTGTTTGCCGTCACGGTCGTAGTAGCAAGGATAGAGACCTTCCATGGGGCGGGTAATCTTGGCGCTGTAGTTAAGTTCAATCTCATATTCACCAGGATAAATTAAGCTATCTGAATGTAGCCTAACTTCGTTATATCCTGCATGAGACACAATGCGACTAATCTTAACGTCGCTTTTGCCATGACGCGACAAGTGTGTAATTTGTGCTGAAGTTATCTTTAACTTCTTAGAATGCAACACGATGCGTTTGGAAGGGCGGCCTTTTTTAACGCCTTTTAACAATAACGAACCCTGAAAATGCATGGTCGTTTTGTCTGGATGAAGGTAGAGTTTATATATTTCTGGCTCGAACTGCTCGAATAAGCGGCGGACATTACGACTCATTTAACTCTTTCAATCTTTTATTTACAGCTTATTTATAGTTTAGCATGCTAGCATTACACGGTCTAAAACAGTTGGTTTAATTGACGTTACTAGCTAATGAATGCTAGTATAAAGATAGTTATCCGGCCGAGATTTAGGTCGGATTTTTTAATAGCTCGCAAGCAAAGGAAACAAGTTTAATTAATTATGGATAACAATTTCGATTTCAAACAACTCAGTGTCGCCATTCGTTCGATTGCTGAAGAGAAGAACCTTCCAGAAGAGACCGTTCAGGAAGCAGTGGAGCAAGCTCTAGCTGCTGCTTACCGCCGTGATTACGGTGACCGCGACCAAGAGATTAGAGTTAAGATGAACTTAAACACTGGCGCCGTTGATGCCTACATCTCAAAAATCGTGGTTGAGACTGTTGAGAACCCAGCTTATGAAATTGCTTTAAGTGAAGCACAGCTGCAGCAAAAGAATATTAAACTTGGTGATTCTCTAGAAGTCCACCAGAAGGTCGAAAGCTTTGGCCGTGTCGCAGCCCAAACTGCCAAACAAGTCATCCTGCAGCGCCTGCGTGAAGCAGAGCGTGAGATCATTATGGTCGAATATGAAGATAAAATCGGCACAGTTATTAACGCCATCGTCAATCGTGTGGAAGGTAATGTCGTTAGAGTGGACCTAGGCAAGGCGCAAGGTATCATGCCACGCAGTGAACAGATTCAAGGCGAACGTTACTACCCTGGACAAAGAATTAAAGTCTATCTTAAAGACGTTGAGCGTGGTTTTCGTGGTCCGCAGCTCGTTGTTAGTCGTGGCAATAAAGAGTTCATTGAATGGCTCTTTAGAGGCGAAGTACCAGAAATGGAATCTGGCGCCGTTCAAATTAAGGAATTGGCGCGTGAGGCTGGCGTGCGGAGTAAGATTGCAGTCTATAGCAATGTTCCAGGCGTTGATCCAGTCGGGACGTTTGTCGGTGGTCACGGTACTAGAGTTAATGCCGTAATGAGCGAAATTGGCGAACAGGAAAAGATTGACATCATTGTCTATAGCGACAACCCAGTGGAGTTTATTACAAACGCTCTTAGCCCAACTAAAGTAGTGAAGGTCACAATTGACGAGAACAGCAAACGCGCAGTCGTTAAAGTTCCCGAGGATCAGCAGAGTATTGCGATTGGTAAGGGTGGACAAAACGTCCGCCTAGCTAGCAAATTATCTGGCTATGAATTAGACATTGAAGCCGCTGAATCAAGCGAGGCTAGCGAAGCCCAACCGCAAGCGCAGCAGCAGCCAGAACAAGTCAAAGAACAAGTGGCGCCAGTTGTGGTCGCCAAGTCAACTACCCCCGGACGGATTAAGAAAAAGACTGAACTTGAGAGCAGTTTAATTGACGCAATTGAAGAAAGCGGCACGGAAACAGATAGTTAATTAGCACTCTTGACTGGTGAGTGCCAATTCGAGTATTATATTTTTAGATGTCTATTAGTTATATGATGGACATAGGTAGATAAATATAAATTTAAATAAACCCGTGGCATTCACTTTCTACTCACCCTATAGCGACCGTACTTATTGTTCAGCTTTTGCTCTTACTCAGCCCGGGCTCAAGGAATGGTGCTAAATAATAACTATGCTGCCAAATTCGCCAGACTTTCAAGAGTTTCGAAAACACTTAACTAATAATGCCCTGTTGTCGCTAAAGCATGCTGATGCGATTGCGCGCAGCTTTGGCAGCGCTTACGTTGGCACCGAACACCTGCTTCTAGGTGTCTTGGCGCAAGAGGGTAGCATGGGCGCTAAATTACTCGAACATGTTGGCGTAACCTTGGATCGGGCACGACTAGTGCTTAATCTAACCCCTAAAACTTTTGTTATTAATATGGGTGCTAAGGGATTAAGTGAAACGGCAAAGCATACCCTTAAAACGGCTTACGATATTGCTCAAGATTACTCACAAGACTTTTGTGGCACCGAGCACATACTCTACAGCATCTTAAGCCAACAAAAGGCCCGAGCCACTAAGCTCTTACGCGATATGAACGTGGACGTTAATGCGCTCACTCAAGAACTAGAGCAATTCCTTTCCCGTCAACAGTATGAAGAGCGAGAAGATGTCGGACCGCACAACGGGCGTCGTCCTAACAGTAAAAAGACGGCTCTCGATTTCTTTGGCACCGACTTAACCGCACTGGCCGCTGAAGGTAAACTCGACCCAGTCGTCGGGCGTGAAGTTCAGATTAGCCGGATGATTACCATCTTAAACCGACGCACTAAGAACAACCCGGTCTTAATTGGCGAACCCGGGGTGGGCAAGACTGCGATTGTCGAAGGATTAGCCCAGCGGATTGTAAATGAAGAAGTGCCAGACAGCTTGTTAGGCAAGCGTATCATTATGATTGATCTCGCTGGCATGATCGCCGGTACTAAATACCGTGGTGAATTTGAAGACCGCCTTAAAAAGGTGATGCATGAGCTTGAACGCGATCAGAAAGCAATTGCTTTTGTTGATGAGTTACACCTGATCGTTGGGGCCGGCGCAGCCGAAGGGGCAATGGACGCTGGTAACATCCTAAAACCAGCCTTAGCGCGGGGCAAGATACGCTTCATTGGCGCCACCACGACTGCTGAGTACACGAAGCATATTGAGAAAGATGCGGCTCTTGAGAGACGCTTCCAGCCAATCCAAGTGCCTGAAACTACTCCAATTGAAACCCTGGCTATCTTAAAAGGTCTGCGCAAACGTTATGAACAATTTCATGGCGTCAGCATGAGCGACGAGGTGTTAGCCGATGCTGTAACGTTATCCAAGCGTTACGTGCAAGACCGCTACCTACCGGATAAGGCAATTGATTTAATTGACGAAGCCGCAGCCCACATTAGAGTTGAGCGTGTCAAAACCAGCCCTGAAGTCCGAAAATTAAATAAAGAGCTCCAACTCGTTAATTTACGTAAAGATGAAGCCAGCGAGAATGAAGATTACCAGCTAGCAGCGCATTACAAAACACGCGCCAGCCAGATTAGCGAGCAACTCAGCGCTCTTGAAGCAACCATTAAAAAAGATAAAGCGATTGCCTTAACGAGCGAAGATTTAGCCGACGTTATCTCCCGAATTACGGGTGTGCCGGTGAAAAAAGTAATTCGTTCCGAAGCAAAATATTTGCTCGATCTTGAGAAGATTATTGGGAAGTATATCATTGGCCAAAAAGAAGCCGTGTCTGCGGTCGCTAAAGCCGTCCGGCGCAACCGTAGCGGTATTGGTAGTGAAGCACGGCCCATTGGTTCGTTTATCTTTCTCGGTCCAACTGGCGTCGGCAAGACAGAGCTTGCCCGAGTCCTAGCCCGTGAATTTTTTGGCAGTGAAAACGCCTTAGTGAAGATCGATATGAGCGAGTTTGGTGAACACCATAACGTTTCAAGACTCGTTGGAGCGCCAGCTGGTTATGTGGGTTACGATGACGGAGGTCAGCTAACAGATAAAATCCGCCGTCAGCCATATAGCGTGGTCTTATTTGACGAAATTGAAAAAGCCCATCCTGACGTTTTCCATATGCTGCTGCAGATTCTAGAAGATGGCAACTTAACTGATGCTAAAGGTCGCCGGATAGACTTTACGAATACCATTGTCATCATGACGAGCAACGTGGGCGCCGATAAACTGCAAAAAGAAGCAAGCCTTGGCTTTAGAGGCGCGAGTAGTAATTCGTCTAAAGACGCTAAGCTAGCCAATATTAATTCTGAAAATGAGGCCATGGTACTTGATGAGCTGAAGAGAATGTTAAGACCAGAGCTCTTAAATAGGATCGATAAGGTTATTGTCTTTAACCCCCTATCTAAAGCTGACATTAAACACATCATCGATTTGCAGATTGAAGATTTAAGAATCCGACTGCGCCGCAAAGGTATTGGCTTGACGCTAACTTCTAAAGCTAAGGACTATTTGCTCGAGCACGGCTATGATGCCAAAAACGGTGTTAGACCGCTGCGTCGCCTGATTCAGGACACGATTGAAGACAAAATGGCACTAGAAGTACTTGACGAACACTACTCTAAAGGAGATATCATTCAGGTGGCAACCAAAAATGGCGAACTAGCTTATGCCACCCAGAACGAATAACCTCAAACCAACTCCAGCTCAATTTAGAAACCAGCTTCCATCGAAGCCGGCTAATTACTGGCTTTACGGTAGCTTTAGCTTAATTCTCGCTCTCTGCGCTGTTTTAGCCTGGGCACTATTTAACATTACGACGCTTAAGGACTGGTATGTTCTAGCCACCTATCACCCACCAGCTGTGATTACGCAACTGGCCGTTGACGACGGTATGACAAACTACGCTCGGCGCTTGTTTTATGTCAATAAGCCCCAGATTGAGAATAAATCCGTTTTTGCTACGAATTGTACTTCGAGTGATGTCTCAGCGCATGTCATTGGCTGTTATCACTCAGGAGATAATGGTATTTTCCTGCTAAATGTTACTGACCCGCGCTTAAATGGCATTATTGAAGTCACGGCAGCTTATGAAATGTTGCACGCCGGCTACGCCAGGCTAAACAGTACTGAGCGCAACCAGCTAGATCAGGAGATGTGGCAGTATTACACTCAGGCTAATATTAGTACCGCTATCAAGCAGCAAATGGCCTCTTACGCAATAAGTGAGCCTGGAGCACGCTACGATGAGCTGTACTCGGTCTTAGGGACAGAAGTTAATACATTGCCAGCGTCACTCGAAAATCACTTTAAACTCTACTTTAATGACCGTGCGGCGATAGTTAAGCAATATAACGGCTACGAAGGGTCGTTTACTTCAATTGAAACAGCGATTAACACTTATAGTGCTGAACTGACCAGTTTGCGCGGACAAATTGACGCCCAAAAGAGCCAGCTTAATAGTTTGCTAAACAGCATTAATGCCGAGCAGTCCGTCTTGAGTAACGAGAAGGCTAACGCTCAATTTGCCATCTATAACTCCGGCGTCGCCGGCTATAACGACCTAGTTAATCAATATAATCAATTAGTGAATACCGTTCGCTCGGAGATTACGCAATATAACCAAATTGTTAGTGCCAGTAACGCTCTAGCAATTGAAGATCAGCAATTAGTCGCGGCAATTACTTCCACGCCCAGCCAGCAAATTACTAAATAAGGTAATATAGATAGACAAATGTCGATCTCAAAGACCATTAAACCAGCGACTTATGTTTGCAGTAATTGTGGCGTTTCAGCTAACACTTGGTCTGGGCGTTGTGCGCAGTGTGGCGAATGGAATACGCTTGAACTACGCCTAAACGATCCTCAAGCTTCAACTTCCATTAGCCGTTTACAAACTGAGACATTAAGCGCTAGTAAACAAACAGGTGATAAACGCATTCTAAGTGGCCTTAAAAGTGTCGATTTGGTCTTTGGTGGTGGCATTGTAGAGGGTAGCGTCAGTCTAATTAGTGGTGAACCAGGGATGGGCAAGAGCACCCTGCTACTGCAGCTTGCCGGCGCTGTCGCTAAAACTAACTCAGTACTCTATGTCAGCGGCGAGGAATCAATGCATCAGTTATCGACGCGTGCTAAACGACTTGATGTTAACGAGGAAAAACTTAACGTCGCTTCGTCTAATTCAACCGATGCAATTGCGGCTGAAATCCAAACTGCCAAAAATAAACTCGTGATTGTCGATTCAATTCAAACCTTACGTTGTGAACAAATTGGCGCAACTGCTGGTAGTACTACTCAAGTCACAAATAGCTGCGCCCTTTTAACTGCTGCTGCCAAGCAAAGTAACACTGCACTAATCATTGTCGGGCATGTCACTAAAGATGGCAGTATTGCCGGTCCAAAACTGCTAGAACACACAGTAGACGCTGTATTAAGTCTAGAGGGTGATCCAAGCGCTGGTTTAAAGCTGCTGCGCGTTAGTAAGAACCGCTATGGCTCAACAAATGAAACAGCTATCTTTGAAATGCACAGTCGCGGCTTAATCCCAGTTGCTAACCCCTCGGCCTTACTTCTTGCCGAACGTCAGGTGAGTGACGGTTCCGTAGTCTTAGCCGCCATGGAAGGCAGTCGACCAATTTTAGTTGAAGTACAAGCCTTAGTTAACCCAACTAGCTATGGCTACCCGAAACGAGCCGCCAGTGGTCTGGATCTTGGTAGATTAAACCTACTCATTGCAATGCTGGAGCGCCGTACAAAGCTTAGCCTGGGCGATAAGGACGTTTACTTAAACATAGTCGGTGGCATTAAAATTAGCGAGCCTGCTGCCGATTTAGCTGTCGTTATGGCAATTGCCTCAGCTGCCAAAGCGAAACAACTTAAAG
This sequence comes from bacterium, assembly GCA_021790875.1. GTDB lineage: Bacteria > Patescibacteriota > Saccharimonadia > Saccharimonadales > UBA4665 > JAJZWH01. The sequence goes on from JAJYFN010000002.1 coordinate 20,401, forward strand.
ACAATGCAGTTGTGTTTGGTGAAGTCGGCTTATCTGGCGAAGTACGTCATGTACCAGCCATCGATAAAAGGATCGCCGAAGCTAAACAACTTGGCTTTGAATACGCCATTGGCCCAAAGCCACTAAACGCTAAGAGTAATCCTTTCCTGCAATCGGTACGCGATGTCCGGAGTGCCCTGAATAGTTATCTCTCTTAGATAATAGTTAGACTCTTAGGGGCTAGTAGTGCTAGGTGGGGTTGTAGTTGTAGTACTTGGAGTAGTAGGCGTAGTTGTTGGTGTTGTTGTCGTTGAGGCCGGGGTGTTATATTGCGTTGCTAGCGTTACTACTGGAGGCGTAAATTGGTACAAAACACTATCCGTTACGGTTGCCGAAACTTGAACTGAGCCGGTACTAGTAGGCACGTAATTATAGTAGAACGTAACTGTCGGTGCAGCGTCTGTAATAGTAAAGGTTTTAACTAAAGTATTGTTAATACTTAGATCAATTGTGCCACCAAAACTACCGCCACCTAATGGGTGGGTGCCTTGTGAGGCGGTAAGTGCAATTACGCAACCAGCACCGTTATTGTCGGTGTTAGCACAAACGTTATTAGCATCCAGTGACGGAGTAATAGTTAGGTTTGGTGGAACGTCGCTACATTGATGCACGGTGTCATAGGTGGTTGGCGTAGTAGCCGGTGATGCTGAGTTGGAAGAAGTTACTTGGTTTGGTGGATAGAACTGATCGGCTGAGAAAGTACTCGCATTACCACCACTAAAGAGTGATTCCTTAGCATCAGCTGGTGTACATGAAGTTGCGAGTCCGCCCGAAACCTTATCGATAACTTCGTTACTGCCCGTGGCATTTTTGCCAGTGTACCAGGATGGGAAGATCTCTTTACTCGGTCCTGGCTCAATGGAGCCTAGACCAACGTGCACGGTTTGAACATAAGCCGGCAAGACTTTAATGTCACTCGGTTGAACCCAGTTGACAGGCTTCATATTGAGCTGGTTAAGAGCACCTTGCATCCAGCCTCTTGTCATCGGCTCGGTAATATACTCCATTTGCCCAGCGGTAAGCACGGTATTCACTGTATGGTAAGCAGCCCAGGAAATAACCGCGTATTGGGTTGTCCAACCCGCCATTAGACCACTTTGGCCACTGTTAGTGGTACCGGTTTTAACTGCAATGTCCCAACCGTTATAGCGTTGCCACTTGTAGCCAAATGAACTAAGTGGCGTACAGGTAACTGCACTACAAGAGCCTGGTAGATACGATGCGCGTGGATCGCTTAACATGTTGTCGAGAATGTAGGCTGTATCGGTCTTGATGGCTTGGACTGGTTTAGGTTGTTTCCATTGGTAGATGGTATTGCCGTTAGAGTCGGTTATTTTAAGAATATAGGTTTGGGGAACTTCTTGACCTAGACGGCCGAGGGTTGCTAGACCATTCACCGTTTGGTCGAGATGTAAGAAGCCATCGCCAATAGCGGCCGAACCGTAACAAGGTACTTCTTGAGCCGGACCGTCTGTAAAGACATTAGTATTTGGTTGGTAGCAGCGGTAAGCATCAGGATAGCCCATCATCGCACTAGCCGTAGATTGAACATTGGGCAGCCCGGCCATTAAACCGGCTTTTACCGCGGGCACGTTTCGAGAGCCAGCTAGAGCGTAGCGTACGGTAGTTGCCCCTGGATAGCGGAAGTCGTAGTCCTCAAGACAGTTACCGCCGTTACTGGGTAGATTCTTATTAGTACACGGGTAGCCCGGCAGTGGTTGCTGGACGTCATAAAGCACCGATCCAGCGCCTACATCGTGACTGTTATTAATAAACGTCGAGTAAACGTAAGGCTTAATCGTTGAGCCCGGATTAATATTAATCTGAGCATAGTTAATCTGACCATCGATCGGATTGTTAAAATTCTCACCACCAACTAAAGCGACAACCTGACCGGTTTTAACTTGTTCGGCCACTAAAGCTTCTTCATCGGCACCCATCCGGAGAGCATTGGGAGCGTTTTGAGCCGTAACCGTGTCAGCTAAGTCTTGGAGTGGAACACTTAAGGTCGTATCAACCTTCCAAGTGCCGTGGTTAATCAGCTGTTGGCCATAGGTGTTTAAGAGCTGCTGTTTAGCAGCGAGATCGAAGTAAGGATATTTAATGTTCGAATACTCGGATTGAATTGATTGAACTTGAGCCAGCACATCGACTTGCTTGGCGGCGTTAGCTTGGGCTTGGGTGATATATCCCTGCTGAGCCATCAGATCGAGTACGTAATGGGCTCTGATGGTCAGTCCGTTGACGTCAAAGTAGTTTGAAGATACCGCTGGGTTATAGACTGGGCTTGAATAAGGCGAGTATGCGGTTGGGGCCTGCGGTATTGAAGCCAGCATGGCAGATTGGGCTAAGCTTAAGTTAGCGGCTGAGGTATGAAAGTAATCTTCAGCGGCAGCTTGAACACCGTAGTCAATGTTGCCATAAGGAGCGATATTGAGATAGGCGTTTAAGATCTGTTGTTTTGAGTAGTCGCGGCTTAGTACAACCGACAACCCAATCTCTTCAATCTTTTCTTGAATTGAAAGCGGATCCTGCCAGCCTTTATTGAGTTTTACGACTTGCTCGGTAATAGTTGAAGCACCCTGTAGACCGTTGCCACTTTTTAAAATGTCATGAGCAGCGGAGCGTAAAATTGCCATGAAGTCAAAACCACCTTCATGGTAGAAGTGTTTATCTTCAATTGCGACCGTAGCGTCGCGCATGTAAGGGCTAATGTTATTAAAAGAGACCGGAATTCGCTTCACTGACTTGTAATCTTGCCAGAGTAGAACGCTACCAGTTCGATCGTAATAACTAATACTGCCACCTAAATTAGAGCCACTAATACTATTAAAAGCCAGGATATCCTTCTTAAAGTAGGCAAACATGCCGACAACTAAAAAGAAGCTAAGCACAATAAAGATGCCAATAATCTTAAGCGACATAATAGCGCCATCGCGTGAAAACCAGAATTCAATTAAATGGCTGGGTCGAAAACGGGCTATGAACCTTTTAAGGGGTTCTTTGGGTAAGCTGGCTAGATATTCAGCTTTTTTAGCTGCGCGGGCCGCCTTACGCTCTTTATGATTAGAGGTAATGCTACGGTTCACGTGCATGCTGGACGATTTACTATTGCTGGGTCGGCGTCTATTACGAGTGTTCTTAGAGTTTGCCACTAGATTATATTTTAATCCCTTGCTTTTAATCTTCTCTTATTAACAGCTAGATTATAGCAAATTAAACTTAAGACTTTCCTTAGAAATAGCTGAACTTAGTTTTACCACAGAAACTATATTGGCTAGAATAGCTAGACAAGGGATAATATAAAGACTTATGAAGACAACTCTCTCCGAAGAATTAACCTGGCGCGGTTTTGTTAACCAGAGCACTTTTAGTGATATCGCTGAGTTAGATAAACGCAAATTCAGTTTTTACTGGGGAGTTGATCCTAGTTCAAGCTCAATGACTGTTGGCAATCTAGCACTTGCCATGATGGTCAAGCACTTCATAGCTTACGGACACAAACCATACTTATTAGTGGGCGGTGCAACCGGTTTAATTGGTGATCCTGATGGCAAAACAGAAGAACGGGCAATCCAATCTAAGGAACAGATTGAAAGTAACAAAAAAGCGCTCGGTGAACAGTACAAAAAGCTGTTTGCAGGTAGCAACTTTACTTTAGTAGATAATCTCGACTGGTTTAAGGGCTACGCTTACTTAGATTTTCTAAGAGATATTGGCAAGCACGTTCCGCTTAGCCAAATGATTGGCCGCGAATTCGTCCAGTCGCGTCTTAAGACTGAAAACAGCGGCATTAGTTACGCTGAATTTAGTTATGTAATGATCCAGGCCTATGACTACTTCTATCTGCATAAGGAGCATAAGGTTGATCTGCAAGTAGCTGGCTCCGACCAGTGGGGCAATTCAATTGCGGGTGTTGATCTAATTCGACGTCTCAGTGGTGACGTTACGCATGTCTGGACCGGTCCGCTTGTTGTTAACCCTCAAACGGGTGTTAAATTTGGCAAAAGTGAACAAGGCGCTGTCTGGCTTGATCCAAAACTCACTTCTCCGACGGCGTTTTACCAGTTTTGGGTTAATGCTGAAGACGCAGCTGTCGAGCAGTACCTCAAACTTTATACATTGCTCGATAAAGCCCAAATTGAAGCAGTTATGAAGCAACAGAACGGTCAGCTAAAGAAAGATCGTCCCGCCCAGTTTAAATTAGCCGATGAAGTAACCACACTCGTTCACGGTGAGAGTTTGGCGGCCAGCGCACGTCGTGTTACCTCTTATCTAACTAGCAGTCTAGATATCGCTACGGCGAGTCACGAGGACCTAGCAAGCTTAAGAGAGGAAATTCCATTTTTAAAAAGCAGTTTAGGCGGTAGTATTATTGGCGCTTTAGTGGCCAGTGGATTAGCGACCTCTAACACCGCTGCTAGACAGTTAATTGGAGATGGTGCTGTCTATATCAACAACCAGCGTGTTACTAAAGATCACTTTGAGTCAGACGATTTCACGCAAGGACGTCTTTTGCTGAGGCGCGGCAAAGCTTACCGCGACAGCGCACTTGTCGAACTAGCGAACGCCTAAATAATTATTTATTAATTTTATATATATAATATGGCAGCCTTAGCCGCTAAAAAGTCTCAGATCAGGCTAAATGATGCCTTAACGACCCTACCTGGAATTGGCGAAAAGCTAAGTGCCGCACTGGCTGCCAAGAACGTCGAATCAATTCAAGATCTACTGTTTTTTATACCCAGAAAATACCAGGACTATTCTCAAGTACTAGAGATTGTCAAACTAAAACCGGGTCAAGTAACAATACAAGCGCATTTAAACAATATTAAGACTCGAAGAGTGCGTCGTGGTCTCGCTATCACTGAAGCTATCGCTAGCGACGCGAGTGGTAGTGTACGGATTGTCTGGTTTAATCAACCCTACCGCCAAACGTCACTAAAAAGTGATGTCGACTATTATCTATCCGGCACATTTAAACTTTCCAATCGTCATTTATCTATCATTAACCCAATGACTGAGTTAGTTAGCGATACGGTGCTCAATACGGCCCGAATTATTCCAACCTACAGTGAAAGTAAAACATTAAGTTCTTGGACGGTTCGGCGTGCTGTTGCTGCTGCCTTGCCACTAGCAAGCAGTCTAAAAGATTATCTGCCTAACTACATCATTAAAAAACTAGCATTGTTAGGTTTAGCCCAAGCAATTAAACAGATTCATTTTCCTGATTCAGCGAGTGAGCTAGCAAAGGCCAAGAAGCGGTTTCAATTTGATGAACTATTTCCGCAATTACTGGCCAACGAATTAAGTAAACTTGAACGCCAAAAAGAAGTGGCTTTAAAGGTCGACTTTAAGCTTGAACTGGCTAAAACATTCGTTGAAAAGTTGCCCTTTAAATTAACGGACGACCAACGCCGGGTGATTTGGCAAATTTATCAGGACATGGGCTCAGATCTACCTATGAACCGGATGGTGGAAGGAGATGTTGGCAGTGGCAAAACGGTAGTCGCTGTGATGAGCGCCTTAATGGCCATGGCCGAGGGCTATAAAGTAGCCTTTATGGCACCGACTGAATTGCTAGCCCGCCAGCATGCGAAAACGATTGCAAATTTGCTTAAACCACTTGGCTGGGATAATCACTTAGTGATTTTAACTGGTGGCATGAAAACTGCAGCCAAAAAGGAAGCCATTAAAACTGCTGATGCGCTTAATGGGGCCTTAGTTGTTGGTACGCACAGTTTACTAACGAGTGGCGTTGATTGGAGCAAACTAGCCCTATTAATAATTGATGAGCAGCACCGTTTTGGGGTCGATCAAAGAATGGCACTCCAGAAACAAGCGCACCACTTGCCGCATTTTTTAAGTATTACGGCTACGCCCATACCGCGCTCTTTAGCGCTTACTATCTTTAACGATCTAGATATCTCAAGGCTTAAACAAATGCCGTCAGGTCGACGGGCCATTACTTCAGAGTTAATCGCACCGTCCGATCAGGTAAAACTCTGGAAAACCTTAAACGATGAGCTTAAAGCCGGTCGTCAGTTTTATGTCGTCTGTCCCTATATCCATCCGACCGAAAAGGGCGATCAAGTTGGTGCTGAGACAATTTATGAAGAATATAGCAAACGCTTCAAGCAGTATAAGGTTGGTTTAATTCATGGCCAGCTAAACGCCCTCGAGCAAGCGAGTGTCATGGAAGACTTTGTTAATCATAAGCTCGATATCCTCGTAGCTACTACCATCATCGAGGTTGGTGTAGATGTTGCTAACGCTAGTGTAATGGTCGTTTATGGTCCGGAACGTTATGGTTTAGCCCAACTCCACCAGTTGCGTGGCCGGGTTGGCCGTGGCCAATATCAAAGCTATTGCTTCATCGTACTAAGCGATTCTCTTGGTCCACCGCTTCGTCTGCGTCAGTTTGTTAACTTAAATGACGGCTTTGCCCTAAGTGAGTTAGATTTAACCCTAAGAGGGCCGGGCGCGATTTACGGCAAGTTGCAACACGGTAAAGGTTTCGCGAGACTCTTAACCCTAGATGACCACGAATTAATAACGCAGGTTAAGTCTGCCGTCCAGTTATTTATAGATAAGAAAGAGCCATTAGCTAAGTATAAAAACCTAGCTGAAGCTGTCGCAGCAGCCCAACAAATGACATATTTAAACTAAGGCATAAAGGAAGTATTAATTAGCAATGCGTGTAATTAGCGGTTCTTTAGGTGGCAGATTGTTTGTTGCGCCGAGCTCACAACGGGTCCATCCGATGAGCGATAAAGTCCGCGGCTCCATATTCTCAACTCTAGGTGATCTCACTGGATTATCAATCTGTGATGCCTATAGCGGCAGTGGCGCCTTGTCAATTGAAGCCATTAGCCGTGGGGCAAAATCTGCTATTGCTATTGAAGCTGACCCTAGAGCAGTTAAAACCATTAGCTCTAATCTAATGACGCTAGGACTAAATAATCAGGTAAAGCTTGTTAAAAATAAGGTAGAAACTTGGTTAGCTTATAGCGAATCTCAATTCGATGTCATCTTAGCTGACCCGCCATATGACAATTTGCCCCAAACAAAAACACTATCTCTTTTAGCTAGTCACTTAACAAAGGATGGCTTAGCAGTACTGTCTTGGCCAGGCAAGCATGAGTCACCGACACTAAACGGACTAGTGTTATTAAAGTCTAAATCGTTTAATGATGCACAAATTTTCTACTACCGGCACGAACGCTAGACTTCTTATTAAAGTGTTTGCTAATTTCTAAATAACGCATCACTGGCAAAAAAAGCACGCTATAGGTAACCAGCGTCGTAATAACTGAGCCAATTACAAAATTGCCAAATGCGGTTTCGGCAACGAGGCTAACCGCTAGAATAACTAAGAACGTACCATAAATATAGAACATGAAAGGAGCGCTTTGCTCTGCGGAGAGCTTAAATATTTGAGTAAGACTGAGACTAGGGTTTTGAGCTGCATAGTAAGGCACTAAAACGTAACGCCTAAACAGCAGTACACCAGGCAGGATTAAGAGCACTAGACCAATAGTAACGATTAGAAGAAAAGCCAGCTCCGAGAATAAGACTTTATAAAAGTCTTTAAACCCCTGACGATAGCAATCAGCAATTGAGGGTATCTTTTCAGATCCTGCGGCTTGGAGTCGAAAATAAATCGCTGGTGGGTAGTTAATAATACTTACAATTAGCCAGAGCAAAATTAGTAGTACGCCGATTTCGCTATGAGTTGTGAGTTTTGCGAATTCAATAAAGTGATGATTCTTGTTAATGCTCAATGTCGAGCCGACGTAAAAGCCACCTAATATCTGAAGAAGCGTAGGAATAAAAAAGAGTATCGCGATAGCTTCGTAATTTTTAATCGCTAAGCGGTAACTTGGGCCAAGCAACGACCAGCTAGGGGTGGCCTTAACTAAGTTTTGATAGATATTCATTTTTTTATCTTTATCATCATAACCTAAAATTTGGCACTATCCCTCTATTGCTCCAAGCGGTGCTACATAAAATAACTATTACTTACCTTAACTCAATCTGGTACGCTACAATACTAGAGATGCCTGTTTTAACACAACGTATAAAAGGGCATAATTAATAAAAATACTATCAATAAAGAAAAAATAGCGACGCGCGGGTGGCGAAATGGTAGACGCACTAGCCTTAGGAGCTAGCGGGGCAACCCATGGAGGTTCAACTCCTCTCCCGCGCACCAATAACTTATTAAAGATAGCTAAACGAATTAAGCATGAAACTTTCAACCCAACCATATAAAGGGGCCCGTGACTTTTATCCAGATAAGCAGGCTCAGCGTGACTACATGTTTAATACGATGCGGGAATGCGTGCGTCGTTTTGGCTACGAAGAGTATGATGCACCATTAATCGAACCAATTGAAATTTATCAGGCTAAAAGCGGCTCGGAAATCGTCTCGGAACAAACCTATAGCTTTATTGATCGTGGCGGACGTGAGGTAGCAATTAGACCTGAGATGACACCAACCGTCAGTCGAATGGTTGCAGCCCAGCGCCAGCAATTAGCCTATCCACTACGCTGGTTCTCAATTCCTAACCTATGGCGTTATGAAAGACCACAACGTGGCCGTTTTCGTGAGCACTGGCAATTAAACGTCGATTTGTTTGGTGTCGCATCTATTAATGCTGAGCTTGAACTAATGCTGGTCGCGGACAGTATCTTTAAAGCTTTTAAAGCCGACCATACGATGTACGCATATCGAATTAACCATCGCCAGTTACTTGATGCGATGTTTGAAACGCTACTTAATCTCTCTAAAGAGCAAGCTCTTAAAATGGCTCATCTAATTGATCGCAGAGCCAAAATGGATCATTCCTTATTCCTAGACAAAATTGACGAAATATTAACGCCAAAACAGAAAGAGGCAGCGGTTGCTGAAACGCTGCTAACTTTATTAGACATTAAAACTATTGATCAGTTGCCTCCCCAGCTAAAAGACAGTTCAGCCGCCAAAGAACTAAGCGATCTGCTTCAAGCCTGCAAGAAAAGTGGTATTTTAAATGTCACTTTTGACATATCTTTGGTACGCGGCTTTGACTACTATAGCGGCATCGTGTTTGAGCTATACGATAACAATCCAGAAAATAACCGATCGATGTTAGGTGGCGGGCGTTACGACGGACTCGTTGGCTTGTTTGGCGTCGAACCTTTGCCAACTGTTGGTTTCGGCTTAGGCGATGCAACAATGACTAACTTTCTTGAGCAACACCATCTGATGCCAGAGTTTAAGAGTGATGTAGATATCTATATCGCACCGCTAAATGAAACAGTCGAAACGGCAACTGAAGTTGCTAATCAACTACGCATTAAGGGTCTTAATGTGGCAGTCGACTATAGCGGGCGAAAACTAGGCGATCAAATCAAGGCGGCGCAAAAAAAGATGATTCAGTTTGTGCTCATTATTGGTGCGCGGGAAGCAGAAGCTAAAAGCTACACCCTCAAGAATTTAGAGACGTCTACTGAAGAGCAGTGCACAATTGAACAACTAGTAGCTAAGTTTAGCCCCAAACAAGAGTAACCCCCTTTTGCAAGCTGAACATAAGATGATAGAATAGTCGCTTATGCAAGCGAAAGTTAAAACCCTCGAACCAACTAAAGTCTTAATTAGTATTGATGTCGAGGCAGCTGATTTGCTAAAAGCCAAGCAGGCGGCAATCGCTAAATTGGCTGTTGCTGTTACTGTGACCGGTTATCGCCGTGGTAAAGCGCCGTTCTCGGCTGTCGAGAAAGTCCTTGACCCGAATGTCTTATCTGAAGAAACACTGCAGCTTGCTTTAAGTGAGGCCTATTCTGAGGCGCTAATTAAAAATCAACTACGTCCAGTCAGCAATCCAGAAATCAGTGTTAAGAGTTATGTACCAAACCAGACCCTCACTTTTGAGGCTACACTGGAAGTAATTGGTAAGGTACAGCTCGCAAAGTACAGTGGCTTAAAAGTTCCGCGCACTCAAGCTAAAGTTAGCGAAGCCGAGGTTACTACTGTTCTTAAGCGGCTTCAAAAGCAACTTGCTAAGCGATCCTCAGTTAAGAGTGCCGCTAAGATTGGAGATGAAGTATTAATAGATTTTAACGGCAAGTATGCAGACAATGACGAATTAATTGACGGCGCCAGTGGCAAAGATTATCCACTTGAGCTCGGTAGTGAATCATTCATCCCTGGCTTTGAAACTAAGTTAGTTGGCATTAAAGCTGGCGAAAGCAAAGAAATTAGTTTAACTTTTCCTAAGGATTATCAGGCTGAGTTCCTCCGTGGTAAAAAAGCAATCTTTGAAGTTAAGGCTAAAGGCGTCAATGCCTTAGTACTACCTGAACTTAATGATAGCTTTGCAAAGCAAGTCGGTCAGTTTAAAACCCTAACCGAGTTAAAAGCAGATATTAAACGGGAGCTTTTGTCAGGTAAAGAGAGTGACCTTGAGCTACAGTATCAGAATCAACTCCTTGAGCAGATTGCGAACGCCTCGAAAGTCGACATTCCAAAATCACTGATTGCCGATGAAGCACAACGTATCGAGCGCGACGCCAGACAGAATGCCGCCTACCGCTCCCAAACTTGGGAAGAGTATTTAAAAGACCAAGGACAAACTGAAGCCGATTTTAACTCCTTCATTCATACGCAAGCCGAACAGAGAGTGAAAGCTGGCTTGGTGCTAGGCGAAATTGCCACACTTGAGAAGATTAGTATCGAATCTAAAGAAGTCGATGAGCGAGTAGCGGCCTTAAAACTGCAATATGCCAATGATCAAGCAATGCAAAAAGAACTGGACAAAGAACAAAACAAAACTGATCTAAGAAACCGGATTATGGTTGAGAAGACGATTCAGCGCTTAATTCAACTTAATAGCTAAGCTTCTAAGAAATAAGTTAAAGTTCTTCGAAATTAGGTGGTGCTATCTGTTCTGCGTTCTGTCTCAGCTTCGTTGCTTCGCTAAAAGCACCAGAAGCAGCCTTAAAGGCTAAGCCACCAAGTACTAAAGCAAATACGCCGGGGGCATTAGTTAGCCCGGACTCATAAATGTGCACGATGGCATTAGCTTCAAATAAGCCACCAGCGGTTAATGAAAGTGCGCCCATTTTCAAGAAATTAGATTCATTCCAGAGTTCATGGGAGTGGATAGGACTATTTTCGTCGTGCTTCATGTTTTTAAATCAAAGTTTCCTTAAATTAAAGTTGATCTGTGTGGTTTGGGTTTGGAAAGTTTAATTCATGCAGTCTAAGTTGAGTATCACGATCTTCTAGCCGATCCTGCCTAAGCATGCCGATACCTGACGCAACTGCGGTCACAATGCCAAATTTAGCAAGATCGAGGCCTTCGTTTAGATTAGTGCCGATTTCGTAAACAGCGCCAATAATTAAACTACTTGCGGCTATGCCACCGGCAAAATTAAAAATGCGGGTATTGCGCAGACTATTGTGGACCTGCGAATGTTCTTTCTGGATACGATTACGAGTTTCTTCTAAATCGCGTTCATGATTCATCTCAATTGGGTGCACGTGCATGTAGTAATCTGAGTGTTCTTGATGTTCCATCTGTCACCTTTCCTTAGGTAAGAGCATAGATTATAACATAAGCATAAACCTGTCAAGTCATAAATAGAACCACGTATTCTTTGTTTTATTTACTTTAATTGTTATAAGAATATTTAGACTAGCTTGACCTAAGCTTATGCTTATATATAATAAGTGCCATAATTAACAATAAAGAATTTTTGAGGGATAAAATGTTCGAAAAGTATAAGCGTATTTTAGTAGCAATTGTCGCTTCGAGTTTAATGTTGCTACCTGCGGTTGCTTCAGCTAGTTTAACTCCTAGTTTTTCGCAAACTATTAACGCTGGTTCAATTACGGCGGACATATACCAAAGTAACGATACGACTCCTGTAGCAGCCCCGACAGTGGCTTTCAGCCCTGTTAATTATAGTTTTAGTTGTCAAACAAGTACCGGTACTCTTGGGGACTCTAACGATAAGCTTAACGTCACAAACCTAGCCAGTGGTGTTTCGAACTGGAATATTGCGATTGCTGCAACTGCAGGCCCTACGGCTACGTGGTCGTCTGGTTCAAGTACCTATAGCTATAATAATGCAGCCGGTTCACCTGCAGGTTGTACTAGTGGTGAATTAACTGTTAATCCTTCGGTGGCAACTAAGACAGACGATTGTAACAGTAGCTGTACCGCCAACGACTCTACTGTTTCTTTGGGAGCATCAACTGTTCTTAATAACGCTACCAGTACAAATAGTGCCACTCTAATGAGCGATACAGCGGGTACGCCTTGGGAAGGTTACATAACGGGTATTAGTTTGAGCCAACAAATTCCAGCCCTACAGGCTTCAGGTGCTTATACACTACCCATGACTATTACGTTGACACACGCTTGATATTTGTCTTCTCTAAGAGGCATACTGTACAGTTAACAATATGAATAGACTGAAATACTTAATAACCGCAGTTGTTGGTGTGGTAGCTATCTTAGTTCCAGCTACAGCTTTAGCCATTAATTATGGTGGCATTGGTGGTCGACCCGCCTATCCTAATCCCAATAACGCACGTACACAGTCGATCTTTATTTTCGAACTCAAGCCTGGTCAGCAGGCCAGCAATGCCGTCTTAGTCTTAAATAACACTAATCAAGCCCAAACTATTAATTTAGATAGTGTTGATTCAGAGTTAGCGAGCGGAGGGAACTTTACTTGTCGTCAAGCCGTAGAGCCAAAACTGGATGTTGGGGCTTGGATAACTCTTAGCTCAACAAATGTAACGATTGCACCTTTTAGTAACCAAGTAGTGCCCTTCACGGTCATGGTTCCAAACTCACATAGTATTAGCGTTGGCGAACACGACGGTTGTATTACGATTCAGGCCGTCTCACAAACTGCTAAACCAAGCAACACGAGCGGTATTGTTTTGAGTTTTAGGTCAGCAATACGAGTCGTGGTTACAGTGCCAGGTAAAATTATTAAAAAATTGTCAGTTTTAAATGTTGCCGTAGGCACTAAGTCAGGTAATTATATAGTTTCTCCGGTAATTAAGAATGAAGGTAATGTATCATTGGATGCTTACCAAACAATTAGACTAGTATCAATATTTGGATTTAGCGTTACATCATCAAAAGAAGGTTCTACGCCGGTCTTACCACAAAGCATAGCGAGCCAAGAGTACACTCTTAAAAAACCTTTTTGGGGTGGGTTATATCGGGCTAGAGACGTAGTTTCGTATAATAACGACCCCTCAACTCAACTTGGTGAAGGCAGAACAGTCAACCAAACAATTATTACTAAAAGTTCAGCCCTATTTTACGCTTGGCCGGCACCACTTGGGCTGTTAATTGAAGTGATCGTATTGATATTCCTAATTTATTTGATATTTCAGTTTGTACGTAAGATGAACCATCGACAAGATGTAAAGCAAAAATGGGAGAGCTATAAAGTTAACGATAAAGATACTCTACAGTCACTTGCCCATGAACGTAGTAGCTCGTGGAAACTAATAGCTAAGACTAATAAACTTAAACCTCCTTATCATTTAGAGAAGGGAAGTTCACTGAAGCTGCCTCCTAAAAAAAAGTAGACATGCGTTATCGGGTTAATGGCTCTATCATCATACGCGTAGGCGCTACCTTATCTATAGTACTAGCTGTAATTGCATGGTCTATTCCTAGGGTAGCTGCGGCTGTATCGTTAGTTCAAGCTACATCTACTAACTCCGGCACATCTCCCGTTTCGCTAAGTTTTAGCACAACACCCACAGCCGGTAACTTATTGGTTGCAATCTGTAGTGCCGACGCAGCAGCCACCATATCGGCTCCATCTGGATTCTCGACCGTTATTAATGAATCCAGCGATCCGGCGCAAGCTATTTTTTATAAAGTTTCTGTAGGCACAGAGACAAGTATTAGTTGTGGATTTAGTGCGGGTGGGGACATGGCTATTCAAATATACAATTATTCTGGAATTGAAAATGTTACACCTCTTGATGCATATAACACTTCCACATCGAGTGGCAGTACAACCCCTGCGTCAACTGGCAGCGTCAGTACACATAATGCAAGTGATTTACTAATTGGTGCAATTACTAGTGACGCTAGTAGCGGTATTGCTTCTTGGACTAATTCTTTTGTTCAGGAATCAGCTACAACTTCTGGCGGTAAACCATCTACTCGGCTAGATGCAGCCAGCGCCGATTTAAGCGTATCAAGTACCGGTAGCTATTCATCACTGCCGGCTGTGCAGAGTGGATCAAACTGGCGTGGTCAAATTGCAGCTTTTAAAATAGCACCAGCCGCTTCGTTTGGGGCAGATATCGTAAATAGTAGTGGCGTTTCTGTGTCTAGTCCTTCAGTATCGATGAGTGCCATGTCCTACGCATTTGCCTGTCAAACTTCTACGGGCACCCTAGGTTCAGCAAGTCAAAAAATTCGAGTTACTAATACAACGCCAGCTGACAGTAATGGCTGGAATCTGACGATTGGAGCATCTTCGGCCGATTGGAGTGATGGGGCAGGCCATACTTACGCCTATAACAATAGCGCAGGAAGTCCAGCGGGCTGTACTAGTGGACAGCTAACAATTAACCCAACTGCTGCGACGATTACACCTGAATCTTCACCGGAATACGGTTGCACAAATACTGGAGTCTCTGCCTATACAGCAAGCACTGCATTTACAGGGAGTACGCCAGCTACAATTATTCAAGCAAGTCCATCGTCAAGTCATTACTGTTATTGGGATATAACTGGGATAACCTTGTCTCAAACTATCCCTCCCGTCCAGCCAAGCGGTACATACTCAATTAATTTCACAATTACTTTAACGGCGCTATGAGTGTAAGAAATTCTTATTATTGGTTTCTAGCTTTTCTAATTTCTAGCTCAATTGGATTAACTTTACTCGGTACTAATACTTATGCTTTTAATACTACTTTCAGCCAGGAGATACTGCCCATTAACTGTATCTTTACGATCGTAAATGCTGGCACTGGAGAATTACATTATGTAACACCGCAGGCCTGTGGTGTCTATAATCCTTCGCTAAGACAAAGTTCAAATCAGACATCCTCAGCTTCAAGTAAATCGAATTATTTTGGCCCCACAGTAGCACCCAGCAAACCCGAAACTAATTCAGTATCGGCTGCTTTAAGCACTCGACTTCCTTGGCAACCTCTCACGAAGATATCTAACACTCAATTCTCAAAAACAAGTGGCGGTACTTTTTTTAGTACCGATTCAATTTCACTAATAACTTTAGTGATAGTTGTACTTTTCGTCGTCGCAATAGCTATTTTTTAGATTAGATTTTATTAATCACTAGCTTTTTTAGTTTATGGTTATTAAAACCGAGGTACAGGATTACAAAGAATAGGCTTAACATTGGTAGTTCGCTGAGGATGAGCAGACGAGGAAGCCATAGAGCTGTTTTCGATAATCCATAATTTTGAGAAGCTTCAAAAGTGACATGCCAAGTTTGTCCTGCAATTATGACGTCTGTCTTGCTTTCTAGTCCTTTAGTTTTAGGCAAGGAGGCATTACTGTAAATGGTTTTACCGCCATTTTGTATTTGTACAGAAATTAAACCATCGGGGTCACTTGAAGAAAAGACTTCATTTAAGAGTGGTTTTATATGTAGCAATATGTCGACATAGCCTTGAACGGCTCCTTGTCTTTGTGTGGCCGATGAGATAGGTTGCTGATTATTATAAACTGGTAAGAAAATTATGATGCTTTGCTGTTGTCCGGGTGGGTCGCCTTGTAAATGGATGACCCGTGCTGTTGCGGTTGGAAGTCCTGTAATGGTCGCTTCATTGATGGCGGTAGCTCTGGTTGGATCACTCAGTATATTGTAGCCAATCCCACTTTGGTTTGCAGTGTCTGGAGCAATATAAGTCACTACAGCTAAATGACTTGAGGAGGTAGACGGATAGATGCTAGTAAGTGGTTTTTCGCCAGGCAATAGTCCACTGTTGATTTGAGCCAGGAGAGACGGAATATTATCTGAGCTAACAGCTCTTACATAACTCAGACCATATACACCTGGATATCTATTAGTTAAATACTGAGCATCTATAAAAGAAGTCCAATCTTGTCTTGATACTGTGTTATCAACACTAAATAATGCTTGCCCAGCATACAAAGTATTAACATAGTATTCAAAGTTATCTTGGAGCGCTGTAACTTCATTATTAATTGTAGTTTGAAAGTGGGAATACGATGCTTGTGAATTGTTGTTGCTTATAACTACCCAAGCAACTAGTCTGACTAAAATAACCCAGACAGCAAGAAATAATATGACCAAACGCCAAACTAATTTTGGGCGATTTTTAAGATAGATAATTGGATGTTTCATGTTCAATATGTATAAATCTAGATTTTAAATAAGTGTACCATATGAGGCTTGATTAGGTTATGAACCCTACAGATTAAAAATGAAAAAATTTTAGCTATATATCAACTGCAATTCGAAGTGTTCTGGATCTATATAGTGTTCCCAAAAGTATATGTAATTTTATGATTTTTATACTTAGCATATAGTTGAGATAGTATTAGCTAAATAGTGTGTCTATGCTTTTTAAGAGACAATACCCGAAACATAATCACCAAGTAGGTTATCAACTGTGGTTTGTGCTCGGCGTATTAGCGTTAATTATATTTAGTCTTGGCGTATGGCAATTTATTGGTTTTAAAGTATTAACTTCAAAAGTAAAAACAAATAACGCGCACCAAAATAGCCCTGTTTACGTTAGCGTTAACGGTAGTTATCTGTTTAGTGGCACGATTGTACTAAGTCGGGGGGTTGAAACCTACGCGAATGGCAATTACGCTCGACCCTTTAGTGGCATGGGCTCGCTAGGTACTTATGATGCACGAGTTGGGGATTTAGAGTGTCCCGTTACGACAAACTATGATAGTTACGCCAATGAGGTTAATAACTTAGTATTTAATTGTTCGCCTAACTGGTTACCCTACCTTTTGAAATACTACCCAATTATCAATCTATCAAGCAACCATCTCTACGATGAAGGTGTCAGTGGCTTTAATGAAACCGTGTCACGTCTTAATAGCGCTGGTTTTCAAACGGTTGGCAACTATAACCCTCACATTCAACCAGATGATTGTAAAAGCGTCGTCTTGCCAGTGCATGCTGTTATGTCTAGCGCGCAAGCAGTTGACGCCTTTCTTCCCGTCGCTTTCTGCTCTTATAACTATAAGTCGCTCTTTTCGCCTGCTTTAGGAGAGATTGAAAGTATTGCTAGATGGTCAAAAATTATGCCGGTGATTGCGCTTTTAAATGAAGGTCCTGAATATTCGCATACGGCTAGTAGCGAAACAGTCGCAATTGCACACCAAATGGTTGATGAAGGCGCCTCTTTAGTAGTCGGCAACGGGACGCATTGGGTCCAGAATACAGAAGTCTATAAAGGTAAGTTAATTGCTTACTCATTAGGTAATTTTATTTTTGATCAACTCGATTACGATGGTAGGATTGCACTTAATCTTGAAATGAATCTAAGTCTCGAATACTCAACTAATGTAGCCAATTGGTTAGCCATTGGACAACTCTGTCATAGCGACACAGCGCAATGTTTAAGCCTCGCTCAAGCGCGTCACTTAACTAAGCTCTACCCAAGCTTTAGCTATGAACCAATTGGTAGTTATGGTGGCTACCTTCAGATTGCCACCCGTGCAACGCCGCAAGAACAAGCCGATATAGAGAAAATTGCTAACTGGTCGACGACTGCGCAACAACTAGCCCAACAACCCTAGCAAAGTTACTTAGTCCTCTATTAAGCTAACGTTTTCTTCACAGAGAACTTCAAGACAAAGTCCAGCGACACGTTTTAGTAAGGGGTCGTTAGTATTTTCTGTACCGAGTATATCTAAAATATGATCAACTGAATCTACCAACGGTAGCGATTCAACATCTAAAACAAGACCGCGAATTTTATTAATCTGAAGTTCGCTGGCGTTTGCGATATCGTTATCGCCCCTTAAGCGCTCACTTAATCGAGATTGTTGCCATTCAGAAAGCATTAAAATACCTCTCTATATTTATTTATAAAAGATAACTATTTAATTAACTTATATAACTATTGATGCATAAAAGCAATAAAAGAGCTAAAGCTGACTTATCATCTTTTTGCTAATTAGCACTCTTGACTAATGAGTGCCAAAACTCTAATATAAATAACATATGATTTTAAACTATGACGATGTTAAAGCACAGGTCTTAATTCCAACAGTAATTGAGCAAGAAGGCCGTTATGAACGGGCTTACGATATCTACTCACGCCTCTTAAAAGAACGCATTATTTTCCTAGGTAGCGATATTAATGAGGCTAGCGCCAACATTGTGGTCGCCCAAATGTTGTTTCTGCAAGCTAGTGATCCTAAGAAAGATATCTTTCTCTACATTAACTCACCTGGCGGATCAGCTTACGACGCCCTAGCAATTTATGACACGATTCAGTATGTCAGCAATGACGTCCAAACGGTTGGGATTGGCGTTCAAGCCTCAGCTGCAGCCTTTATTCTAAGCAGTGGCACAAAGGGCAAGCGTTCATTGCTGCCTAATTCTACTGTCATGATTCACCAACCATCAAGTGGCACTCAAGGTAAGATTACAGATCAAGAGATTACCTTAAGAGAAGGTCTGAGACTCAAGAAGGTCTTAGAAGAGATTATGGCGAAGAATACTGGCCAGCCGGTCGCCAAGATTCATACCGATATGGAGCGTGACAAATGGCTCTCAGCAGAAGAAGCTAAAAAGTACGGAATTGTCGATTCAATCTTCAAACCAATCAAAAAATAATACTTCTTTCAAGATTGTAATTTAATCTACTGTTGACAGTTGTGCTATGCATCTGTCAAACTACACTATAAGAAGTAGTGTAAACTGGGGTTTTTGTTGCTAAAACCGCTTCAAAAATATCCAGCTTAGGTACCTTCGCTCGAAAACACACTAAAAGTAATTAATCACTAACCAATGCTTTAGCTAAAGCGAAGGGAGATAATTTATCAGTGGCAAGAACTACGGCCGTTAAAGCGAAGACTAACGATAAACAAAAACGAGTATATTTCAGTAAACAAGACCAGGGAATCGCACTTCCTAATTTAGTTGATCACCAAAACAAGTCCTTTGACTGGTTCGTCCAGGAAGGTCTCGGAGAGCTATTAGCTGAAATTAGCCCGATTGATGACTACACCGGCACTAAACTCTCCCTATCTTTTAAAGATTATCATTTCGAAAAGCCAAAATTAAGTGAACAAGAAGCACGTGAGAATAATGTTAGCTTTGACGCTCCGCTTAAAGCGACAGTTGTTCTAACTAATAAAGTTACGGGTGAGATTAAAGAACAGGAAATCTACCTCGGGGATTACCCATGGATGACTAGCCGCGGTACCTTCGTTATTAACGGTGCCGAGCGAGTTGTTGTTAGCCAGCTGATTCGTTCCGCTGGTGTTTTCTTTACACGTGATCTCCATGCTGCTGGTTACATTTACGGAGCAAAGGTTATTCCAGGACGCGGTGCCTGGCTGGAGTTTGAAACCGCCGTCAATGGTTCGATTTATGTAAAAATTGACCGCAAACGTAAGATTGCTGTCAGTACTTTGTTTAGAGCCCTCGGCATGACCGAGTCTAGTATGCGTGAAGCTTTTGCGCACGTGGACAGTGGCCGCATCAACTACCTCGATGCAACACTTGAAAAAGACCCAAGTCGTGGCCAAAACGACGCCTTAATTGAGGTTTATCGTCGCTTGCGCCCAGGAGATTTAGCTACAGTCGACAACGCTAAGAGCTTAATTGAGAACATGTTCTATAACTTTAAGCGCTTTGACTTCTCTCGTGTCGGTCGCTACAAGATTAATAAGCGTTTAAATTTGGATGTGCCTAACACTGTTGAAAACCGCATTTTGCGCCTTGAAGACCTAGTTGCTATCGTCGCTGAAATTATTCGTTTAAATAACACCCAGGAACTTGCAGACGATATCGACAGCCTGGCTAATCGTCGAGTTAAACTGGTCGGTGAATTAGTGCAACGTCAGTTTAGAATTGGTTTGCTTAGGATGGAGCGTAACAGTAAGGACCGGATGAGCATGAGTGACATTGAAACGGTTGCTCCTGCCCAGCTCATTAATGCACGACCCGTAGTCGCTGCCGTACGTGAATTCTTTGCCTCAAGTCAGTTAAGCCAATTCATGGACCAGATCAACCCATTAAGTGAGCTAGCGCACAAACGTCGTTTAAGCTCAATGGGCCCAGGTGGATTGAGCCGAGAACGGGCGGGTTTTGAAGTCCGTGACGCTCACTCTACTCACTACGGCCGAATCTGCGCTGTTGAAACACCTGAAGGTGCCAACATTGGACTAGTCCTAAACCTAGCTAACTACGCCCGTGTTAACGAGTACGGCTTCATTGAGACAGCCTATCGTAAGGTCATTAACGCCGTTAGCGCTAAGAATGCCGTTGGCCACATTGCAGCCAGTGATTACCTTAATGAGCGCGGCACTGTAATTGTTAAAGCAAATAAAGAAATCACTAAAGCCGACGCCGAAAAAATGGCGAGTGTAAAGAACCAGGCAACTTGGCCAGTTAAAGCCAAAGTTACAAATGATGTAGTCTATCTTGACGCCGCCGAAGAGGAGTCAGCTATTATTGCTGGCGCCGGTAACGACGTTGATGACAATGGTTACTTTATTGAAGAGCGTATCAGTGCTCGTAATCGCCTAAACCCAGGTGAAGTTGACGCCAACGACGCCAATTACATGGACGCAGCCCGGAATCAGATTATTGGTAGTAGCGCCGGACTAATTCCATTTATTGAGAAAAACTACGTTTACCGCTCCCTAATGGGTAGCAACCAACAGCGTCAGGCAGTGCCTCTAATTCAACCAGCCGCCCCAATTGTCGGCACCGGTCTTGAAGGTACCGCTGCTTTAAACACTGGTCAGGTCATCCTTGCGGAAGCTGATGGTGAAGTTGTAAAAGCTACCGCTGATCTCATTACTGTTAAATACGAAGACAATCAAAGCGTCAGTTACGAACCACAGCATTTTGTGCGCAGTAACGAGGGTACTTCAATTAACCAAAAAGTAGTTGTGAGTAGTGGTCAGAAAGTTAAGGCTAATGATGTGCTGGCAGAAGGTATGTCCATCTCTGGTGGCGAGCTAGCACTAGGTAAAGACTTAATGGTTGGTTTCATGCCCTGGTCTGGTTACAACTTCGAAGACGCGATTATTATTTCGCGCAAGCTAGTTGAAGACGACACCCTAACTTCAATTCACATTGTCGATTTCATGATTGAAGTTCGTGAGACTAAGCTTGGCCCAGAAATTGTAACTCGAGATATTCCTAACGTTTCAGAAGAATCACTACGTCACTTAGACGAAGACGGCATTGTCCGGATTGGTGCTGAAGTCCACCCAGGTGACATTTTAGTTGGAAAGATTACACCAAAAGGTGAGCAAGAACTAAGCTCAGAAGAGCGACTCCTAAGGGCCATCTTTGGTGAAAAAGCTAAAGAAGTCCGCGATACCTCCCAACGCATGAGCAATGGTAAGCACGGTAAAGTTGTTGGCGTTAAAGTCTTCTCCCGCGAAAACGGTCACGAATTGAAGGCTGGTGTGATCATGCAAATCCAAGTCTTCGTGGCTCAGATGCGCAAGATCTCTGTTGGTGACAAATTAGGTGGTCGACACGGTAACAAGGGCGTAATTGCCCGTATTCTACCGGTTGAAGATATGCCATTCATGGAAGACGGTACACCACTAGACATCGTTCTTAACCCCCTTGGCGTGCCATCACGTATGAACGTTGGACAGTTGTTTGAAACGCACCTTGGTATGGCAGCTCGAATGCTTGGCTTCCATGTTGCTAGCCCATCCTTTAACGGTGTTCCAGAAGCCAAAATTAAAGAACTCTTAAAAGAAGCCGGTTTACCTGAAGATGGTAAGCAACAACTCTATGACGGCCGCACCGGTCAAGCCTTTAAAGAACGTACCTCAGTTGGCAGCATGTACATCATTAAGTTGAACCACATGGTGGCCGACAAGATTCACGCTCGCTCAACTGGCCCATACACCATGGTGACGCAACAGCCGCTGGGCGGTAAAGCCCAAAACGGTGGCCAGCGCTTTGGTGAAATGGAAGTCTGGGCGCTAGAAGCCTTTGGTGCCGCAACGACCTTACAAGAAATGCTGACCTTAAAGTCAGATGATGTTTATGGTCGTAGCAAAGCCTATGAGTCAATCATTAAGCGCACTGAAATTGTTGGACCTAAAGTACCTGAAAGCTTTAACGTGCTTGTTAAAGAACTACAGGGCCTTGGATTGAAAGTTGACTTAATTAAGGAAAGCTCCGTCGTTGACGCTGAAGCTGTCTTAGCTACTAACGTGCACGAAGAAGCTATCCACCAGAGTACGATTGACTTTCCTAAGGATCAGATATCTGACATTGATGTGAGTGAAGAAACAATCGGTGACGACTTTAGTATTGAAGAAGAGATTTCCGAAGCTGCCGGCGCCGTGTCTGACGCTAGTAGTGACGAGGAAGTTCTAGCCCAAACAACGTCTGACGACGAGAAAGAGGTAGCATAAATGGCAACGCAAAAAGCTAGCTACGGAACAGATATAGCTGAGTTTGACGCGGTCAGACTAGCTATCGCTGGACCAGCCGACATTTTAGAGTGGAGTTACGGTGAAGTAACCAAACCTGAAACCATTAACTACCGGACCCAAAAGCCAGAGCGCGACGGATTGTTCTGTGAGCGCATTTTTGGACCAGTTAAAGACATTAACCCGCATGACGCTAAGTACAAGGGTGTTAGAAGCCGTGAGGCTGCTGTCGACAAGAATGGTGAATTAGTCACTAAGAGTATTGTGCGCCGCGAACGAATGGGTCACATTAATCTTGCAGTCCCAGTGGCCCACATTTGGTTCTTACGTGGTACACCAAGTGCCATGGGTCTGCTCTTAGGTATGACCGTTAAAAACCTCGAGCGCGTTGCTTACTTTGCTAGCTTCGTCATTATTTCTGTCAACGAAGACAAGCGTGACGCCTTAATGATCGATAAAGAAGCTGAATTTAACGCAGCCAAGGAAGCAATTAAACTGCGTTTTGAAAAAGAGGCTGCCGCTGACACAGAAGTTAACGTTAAAGCGTTAGCTGAAATGCAGACTAAAGAAATTGAAGAACTCACTAAGGAATTTGAGCTTTACCGCGACCAACTTGGTGGTTTAGTAAAACAGAACTTAATTAGCGAAACCGAATACCGTCTACTCCCAGATGAGTTACGAGCCGTTGTTAAGGTTGGCATGGGTGGCGCTGCACTTAAGGAACTGTTAGATGAGATTGATTTACCGAAATTAATTGAACTGCTTAACTCAGAAGTTGAAGAGTCAAAGGGTCAACGTCGCAAGCGCTTAATGAAGCGATTGCGTTTGCTTGAGAGTATCTTGCGTGCCGGGATTCAACCAGGCAGCATGTGTCTATCAATCTTGCCAGTGATTCCTCCCGACTTAAGACCAATGGTTCAGTTAACTGGTGGTCGTTTTGCGACATCAGACTTAAACGACCTTTACCGTCGAGTCATTAACCGTAATAACCGACTTAAAAAGCTAATTGATCTAAATGCACCAGAAGTCATCCGCCGTAACGAGCAACGTATGTTGCAAGAAGCAATCGATGCCTTAATCGATAACTCAGCCGCTCGTGGTGGTCGCGCAGTTGCCGCAACTGGTCAACGTCGCCGCCTGAAGTCCTTGAGCGACATGCTTAAAGGTAAGCAGGGACGTTTTCGTCAGAACCTGCTTGGTAAGCGTGTAGATTACTCTGGTCGTTCCGTTATTGTGTCTGGACCGGAGCTAAAGATTCACCAGTGTGGATTGCCTAAGATGATGGCAATTGAGCTCTTTAAGCCATTTGTCATTGGTGAGTTAATTGCCAAGGAACATGCCCACAACATTCGCAGTGCCACACGTTTAATTGAACTGAGTGAAACTGTAGTCTGGGATGCCCTTGACGAAGTCATTAAAGGCAAATACGTCCTACTAAACCGTGCACCTAGTTTGCACCGTCTCAGCATCCAAGCCTTTCAGCCAGTTCTAATTGAAGGCCGCGCGATTCAGCTGCACCCGTTAGTCTGTCGTGGTTTTAACGCAGACTTTGACGGCGACCAGATGGCCGTTCACCTTCCGCTAAGTGATGAGGCGCAAGAAGAAGCACGCACCATCATGGCTGCTAACCGCAACCTCCTAAAGCCAGCTGACGGCTCGCCAATATTGCACATTGAGCAGGACATCGTACTTGGTTGCTACTACCTGACATACGAGCGACCCGGTAAGAACGAGACGCTCTATCCTTTCAGCAGTGTTGACGAAGTTATTTTAGCGCTCGACAACGGCAAGATTAGCTTGCAGTCAAATGTCCGCCTGCCTTTCCGTGGCGTCGTTAGAACTACCACCGCTGGGCGCGTACTCTTTAACGAAAACTTCCCAGAAGACTTTCCATTCCATGACGAGCCAATGACCAAGAAACGACTCCAGGGCGTAATGGCTGAAGTCTATGCGCGTTACGGTCAAGAACGCACAGCTGAAATTGCTGACGATTTGAAGGACCTTGGTTTCAACTATGCGACGCAATCCGGACTCAGTATGGGCATGGATGACTTTGAACGTATCAAAGGTATGGATGAGCTAATTAAAGAAGGTGACGCGCGTTCGGCTGCCATTTCCGTACAGTACGAACAAGGCTTTGTGACCGAAGAAGAGCGTTCCCGCTTAGTTATTGATAGCTGGACTAAAGTCGAAAACCAGGTGACAGACTTATTGTCTGAGCAAACTGTCAATAAAGACTCCTCAATGGCAATTGCTATTACCTCAGGTGCCAGAGGAAACATTTCTCAGATGAAAATGACTGTTGGTATGGTTGGTGTGCTGCAAGATGCTGCCGGCCGTACGATTGAGCTACCAATTAAGTCTAGCTACATTACTGGTCTTGATCCACTTGAGTACTTTACAGGTACCAGAGGCACCCGAAAGGCTTTAATTGACATTGCCTTAAAGACTGCCGACGCTGGCTACTTAACAAGGCGTCTCGTCGATGTTTCACAGGACGTGTTTACAATTGACGACGATATGGGCGATCCAGGTCTCGCGATGTTTAGGGCCGATGCTGAAACAATTGGTGTTTCCTATGCCTCACGTCTAACCGGTCGTTTTGCTGCCGTAGATATTAGTAAGCATGTTAAAAGTGGCGAATTAATTACGTCAGAAATTGCCCAGGCTATTGAAGCCGATGCTAAGCTGGACGGAGTTAAGATCATGAGTGCACTTTCCTGCATGAACGTGCGAGGTGTCCCACGTCGTAGTTACGGTGTCGACCCAGCAACCGGTGAGCTAGTTAATAGTCACCACCCAATTGGGGTTATTGCTGCGCAAAGTATTGGTGAACCAGGTACGCAGCTGAGTCTTGACTCAAAGCACCGTTCTGGTGCGCTTGTTGCGGACGATGCCGCCCAGGGACTAAGCCGTATTGAAGAGTTGTTTGAAGTTCGAACACCAAAGGGTGTTGCTTACTTAACCGATATTGACGGAACTGTTAACGCATGGGAAGAAGGTGACCACTACATCGTGCAAGTCACTGCCCACAGTAAGAAGAACCTTAGCTTTGATCTCGGTGAACGTAAGACTAAGCTCACGAGCGGTACTGACGTGTCTGTTGGTGATGTTAT
The DNA here is from genome assembly GCA_021790875.1 of bacterium. Lineage (GTDB taxonomy): Bacteria > Patescibacteriota > Saccharimonadia > Saccharimonadales > UBA4665 > JAJZWH01. The sequence continues at coordinate 46,196 of JAJYFN010000002.1, forward strand.
TGCGACCCATGAAGATGGTAGTGAACCTCTCATTGCGCCAATGGCAGGAAGACTTAGCATTAGCGACACCACAGCGCAAATTACGCCTACCAAGCAAAGTGTTGTACGTTACGAAATACCTGGCATTAAACAGCTATTAGTAGTCGACGGCGACAAAGTCATAGCCGGTCAAAGACTAACCAATGGTTCGATTAACCTGCATGACTTAATGCGACTGCAAGGGGTTGAACCTACTCAGCGCTACATCATGAATGAGATTTTACGGATCTTCGTTGGTCAGGGACAGAACATTTCAGACAAGCACTTAGAAATTATTGTGCGTCAGATGTTTAGCCGAGTCCAGATTGAAGACAGTGGTGACAGTGAATTCGTAACCGGCGATATTGTTTCAAAACTGGCCGTTGGCGAAGCTAACGAAAAGTTGCTGGCTGATGGCAAGCAACCTGTGCAGTATGTTCAACTTTTGCTCGGCATCACTAAAGCCTCACTATCGACTGATTCCTTCTTGTCAGCAGCCTCATTCCAGGACACCACGCGGGTGCTAATTGCCGCTGCAGCCTCAGGAAAGATCGATCGTCTGTTTGGACTGAAGGAAAACGTCATTTTAGGACGCAAGATTCCAGTTGGAACGGGTTACGTGGAAGAAAATGTTGATCTAAACGATGAGAGCGAGTTAGCTGTCGATTCATTCGTCAGTTGATAACCTGAGCTCTATCTGATAGAATACGGTCAAACGAAATTAATTTAAGTAAGAGAAGGAAAGTTTTAAGCTAGAACCCGTGCAGCATTTGTGCTAGAACATTCACTAGCCGATATCTATAGGGGACTACTAAAAAAGGTCAATAGCGATCTTAAGCAAATCTAATATGCCTACAATTAACCAATTGGTTCGAAAACCACGCGTCAAAGTAACGAGCAAGAGTAAGTCTCCAGCTATGCAGCGGGTTGTGAATAACCTAAAAACAACAGGCTATGAAAAGCCAGCTCCGTTTAAGCGCGGGGTATGTATTAAGGTCACAACTAAGACACCAAAGAAACCTAACTCTGCCCTACGAAAAGTAGCACGTGTCCGACTCACTAACGGCTATGAAGTCTGGGCTTACATTGGCGGCGAAGGCCACAACTTGCAAGAACACGCTGTTGTTTTAGTCCGGGGCGGTCGTGTTAAAGACTTGCCTGGTGTGCGTTACCATATTGTACGTGGATCGCTTGACCTCCAAGGGGTGAGTGACCGCAAGCAAGGTCGCAGTAAATATGGCGCTAAGAAACCTTAAGACTTTAGAGATTAATATATATGCCACGCAAGAAAACTAAAGCATTCACAAGAGATATTAAACCAGACCGTTTGTATAACAGCGTTGCTGTTTCACGCCTCATTAACCGGGTGATGCTTGATGGCAAGAAACAACTTGCCGAGCGCCTTGTTTACGATGGACTGCAATCAGCCGCTGCTAAATTAAAAGTCGATAACCCGCTTGACGTGTTTGAGCAAGCCTATAAGAACATTCAACCGCACATGGAAACCCGTTCACGTCGTGTTGGTGGGGCTAACTACCAAATTCCATTTGAAGTGAAGGGTCAACGCCAGAACCACTTAACCATTATGTGGCTGGTGGCTGCAGCTCGTGCACGTAAAGGCATGAGCATGGTGGATCGTTTAGCGGCTGAATTTACAGATGCCTACAACAACCAAGGGGCAGCAGTTAAAAAACGCGAAGACACGCACCGCATGGCAGAAGCAAACCGAGCCTTCGCTCACTTTGCACGCGGTTAATTCAAGTATAAAAATTAAGGGAATATAGATGGCTAATTCGACCTATCCGATAGATAAACTACGCAATATCGGCATTATTGCTCATATTGATGCCGGCAAAACCACCACGACAGAGGGTATCCTCTACCGTACTGGTTTAAAGCATAAAATTGGCGCCGTGCATGAAGGTGAGACGACAACTGACTGGATGGCTCAAGAGCGCGAGCGTGGTATCACGATTGTCTCGGCGGCTGTAACTTGCTATTGGAAGAATCACCAAATTAATATTATCGACACCCCAGGACACATTGACTTTACAGTTGAAGTCGAACGGAGCTTACGCGTCCTTGATGGCGCGGTAGTGGTCTTTGATGGCAAGATGGGTGTTGAGAGCCAGAGTGAAACAGTTTGGCGTCAGGCAGATAAATATAACGTGCCTCGAATCTGTTTTATCAACAAGATTAATCAAACCGGCGGTGATTTTTATAAGTCACTAGAATCGATCCACGCCCGCTTAAGCAAACAAGCTTTCCCGATCCATTTGCCAATTGGCTTTGAGCAAGCCATCAGTGGCGTCGTTGATTTAATCAGTATGAAGGCTTACACCTACAAGGATTTTACAGATCATGAGTTAGTCGTAGGTGAAATTCCGGCTGACATGTTAGATGAAGCAAAGCGCTACCGTTCGCTCTTAGTTGAAAATGCTGTGGCTGAAGATGAGCCGATGCTTGAGAAGTATCTTGAAGTTGGCGAAGAGGGCATGAGTGAAGCTGACATTATCCATGCCGTTCGAGTTGCAACCCTATCTGGCAAGTTTTTCCCAGTTACGGGTGGTGATGGTCGCGGTGTGATAGTTGAGAAAGTACTAGATATTGTCACTGAGCTTTTACCCAGCCCAAATGACCGCGGTGTAACTTGGGGCAAACACCCAAAAAGCGGTGAAGAGATTGAACGCACACCAGAAGCCACTACGCCTTTTACGGCCCTAGCTTTTAAGATTGCGACCGACCCCTTTGTTGGTAAGTTAGCTTACTTTAGAGTCTACTCTGGCAAAATTGTCGCCGGCAGCTATATCCTAAACAGTTCCACGAACGAACGTGAACGCGTGGGCCGTATCGTGCGTATGCAGGCCGATAAGCGCGAGGATGTTGCCGAAGTTAGTACCGGAGATATTGCAGCCATTGTTGGCCTTAAGGGCACAACTACCGGCAACACTCTCTGTGACCCCACTAACCCGATTATTCTAGAGAGTATTACTTTCCCTGAACCACCGGTCTCAATTGCAATTGAACCAAAGACTAAGGCCGATCAAGAAAAGATGGGTATTGCCTTACAGCGCTTAGCAGAAGAAGATCCAACTTTCCGTATCCGAGTTGATGATGAAACTGGCCAGACAATTATCGCTGGTATGGGTGAGCTACACCTAGAAATTATTGTTGACCGGATGAAGCGTGAATTTAGCGTCGAAGCTAATGTTGGTCAACCACAGGTGGCTTACCGCGAAACGATCCGTAAAAGCGACGTTGAAGTACAAGGTAAGTACATCCGCCAAACTGGTGGTCGTGGTCAATATGGTGATGTCTGGCTACGCTTGTCGCCAAATGAAACTGGCGCTGGGTTTGAGTTCATTAACTCAATTCGCGGTGGCGTAGTACCAAGCGAATATATTCCAGCCGTAAGAAAAGGTGTTGAAGAAGCTTTATCTAACGGTGTTATTGCTGGCTACCCAGTAGTCGATGTGAAGGCTGAACTTTATGACGGTAGCTATCACGACGTCGACTCCTCGGAAATGGCCTTCTCAATTGCTGGTTCAATGGCCCTTCAAGAAGGTGTTAAGCGGGCTAACCCAGTGTTGCTCGAGCCAATCATGAAGTTAGTTGTCGTTTGTCCGGAAAGCTTTATGGGTGACGTGATTGGTGATTTAAACTCCAAGCGCGGACGGATTGAAAGCATGGATGATCTAGCTAACGGCATTAAAGAGATTACAGCCTTTGTGCCCCTCGCTGAACTGTTTGGTTACACAACCAACTTACGCTCTATGACTCAGGGTCGAGCTAGCTCAACGATGGAAATTGACCGTTACTCTGATGTGCCGCCACACATTACTGAAGGTATTGCCTCAAAGAAGAAATAAACGCGAGAGCTGCAAATTTTTAGGCTCTAGTGTTTTATTGGGCTACGCTTTTAGAGCTACCCCTTTACAAAGATAAGGGTTTTCTCTATACTAGCCTCGGTAAAAAGCGTGGGTATTTTAGTAGTTTAATTATTACGATTTGCCCCTTACGCTTAATAATAATTACATATCTAGTAAGCGACCCGGGAGCATATATTTGTCACCCGTTAGCGCGTACAGCAAAAGCAAGGAGAAGTTAGAGATATGGCTACATTTGATCGAACAAAACCGCATGTTAACGTCGGTACGATGGGACACGTTGACCACGGTAAGACAAGCTTAACAGCAGCTATTACGGCTGTCTTAGCTAAAAGACTACCAAGCGACATCAATAAAGCAGTTGCCTATGACCAAATTGACAAGGCTCCAGAAGAGCGCGCTCGTGGTATTACAATTGCCACCTCCCACCAGGAGTATGAGAGTGAAAAGCGTCACTACGCCCACGTCGACATGCCTGGACACGCTGACTATGTTAAGAACATGATTACTGGTGCTGCTCAAATTGACGGCGCTATCCTAGTCGTAAGTGCCGCTGACGGCCCTATGCCTCAGACGCGTGAACACGTTCTACTAGCCCGCCAGGTAGGTGTACCTAGCATTCTGGTCTACATGAACAAGATGGACCTCGCTGACGCCGAACTAGTTGATTTAGTGGAAGAAGAGATTCGTGATCTTCTAGCTAAGTATGACTTTGACCGTGACTGCCCAATTATTCGTGGTTCAGCCACTAAGGCCCTCGAAGGCGACAAAGAAAGTGAAGATTCAATCATGGCACTAGTTGAGGCAATGGATGCTTACATCCCAGAGCCAGTGCGTGATCTCGACAAGCCTTTCTTAATGCCAATTGAAGATGTTTTCTCAATTAAGGGTCGTGGCACCGTTGCTACTGGCCGTGTTGAAGCCGGCATCGTGAAGATGAACGAAGAAGTTGAAATTGTTGGTATCCGCCCAACCACTAAGTCAGTTGTAACCGGCATCGAAGCCTTTAAGAAACAACTTGATGAAGGTCGCGCTGGTGACAACGCCGGTATCTTACTCCGCGGTATTGAGCGTGACGATATTGAACGTGGTCAGGTGCTTGCAAAGCCAGGTACCATTACTCCTCACACAGAATTTGAGAGTGAAGTTTACATCCTAACCAAAGAAGAGGGCGGACGACACACTCCTTTCTTCAAGGGCTACAAACCACAATTCTACTTTAGAACCACTGACGTTACTGGTGAAGTTGAACTACCAGCTGACAAAGAAATGGTAATGCCTGGTGATACCATCACCTTTAATGTTAAGTTACTTGCCCCAATTGCAATGGACCAAGGATTGCGTTTCGCTATCCGTGAAGGTGGTCGTACTGTCGGTGCAGGTGTCGTAACCAAGATTTCTAAGTAAGGCAAAATTTAAAATAAGCATATGGCAGAAGTTAAAACCGAAACCAAGCAACGTATCCGAATTCGTCTTAAAGCCTACGATCACAAAGTGATTGATCAGGCCGCCAAGCAAATTATTGATACGGCGCTCAGGACTGGGGCGAGCTTAGCTGGCCCCATCCCACTGCCAACGCGGCGCTCAACCTTTACGGTTGTTAAGAGCCCTCACGTCTACAAGAAGAGCCGTGAACAGTTTGAAATGCGCGTCCACAAGCGTTTAATCGACGTTTTTGAACCAACCGCTAAGACCATTGATAGTCTTATGAATCTATCTTTGCCTGCCGGTTGTGACGTCGAAATCAAAATGTAGCTGTCGTAATATATTCAACGTATTGACTGATTACATTTAAATTGCTAATCTATTACGGTATCTTTTGTAAGCTAACAAGAGGTCTATATAGAAAACTGTTGGTATAGGATCGAATAACTTGCTTCCTATAGCCTGGTAGTCATCTAAATAGTTTTAGTAGCAGTTTCGTCATTAGACACAATAATCGTGTCTGTAGTAGAGACTGTCACCTAAAGTTAATAGGCTCGATCTGGTTAGGCATTAAATATAAGGAAGCTATAGCTTTAAAGAAATGAAAGCACTTATCACGCGTAAAGTAGGCATGACCTCGCTGATCGGCGAAGATGGTATTGTGACGCCCGTTACGATACTCGACGCCTCTTTAAACGTGGTTGTAGGTAAGCGCACTATTGAAACTGACGGTTATAGTGCCCTAATTCTCGGTGCTGGAAAGGCCAAGCATCAAGCTAAACCCCAAGTCGGGATGCTAAAAGCTTCTAAGGCCAATCCATCTGTTATTACTGAAATTCGTCTTAACTCTGAAGATATAGATGAACTAAATGTCGGCGACCAACTAAGCGCCGACATTTTTAGTGTGGGTGACATTGTAAGTGTGAGTGGCAACAATAAAGGTAAGGGTTGGGCAGGCACTATTAAACGCCATAACTTCCACCGGGGTCGTAAAACTCATGGTGGCCGTAGCTATCGCCGTGTCGGCTCAATTGGCTCAATGTATCCTCAGCACATCTTAAAGGGTAAGAAAATGGCTGGACGCATGGGTAACACTAAAGTTACTACACGTGGACTTAAGATTGCCTATATCGATAACGCTATGAACGCCATTGGTGTTAAGGGTGCAGTTCCTGGTCCTAAAAAAGGCGTGATTCTTATAAAGGGGATGAGTAAGTAAAATGTCAGCTCTAACTTTCACTAAAGTTGGCGTAAAAGCCCAAACTCAGGTCAAACTCGACCCAGGTGTTTTTAGTGTTAAGGAAATTAACCAGACTTTGATTCATCAAGCCTATAACACCTACCTTAAGAACGGTCGTGAGAATCTTGCTAAGACTAAGACGCGTGGCTTAATTAGTGGTGGTGGTCGCAAGCCTCACCCCCAAAAAGGGACTGGTCGCGCCCGTAGCGGATCATCGCGTAACCCATTATGGCGTGGTGGTGGCACTGTCTTTGGGCCTACTGGATTTGAAAACTACAGTCGCAAAATTAACACTAAAGCTAAACGAGCCGCGCTCGTGCATGCATTAAGTGCTTTTTACGCTCGAAGTGGTGACAATCTTTTTATTATTGAAGAACTAGCTCTTAAAGCAGCTAAGACTAAAGATCTCTCAAAACTTTTAGCTAAGCTAAATTTGCTCGACGCCAAATGTCTTATTGTGGCCGATGCCCCTAGTCCTGAGCTGCGTCTAGCAAGCCGTAATATGAGTGGCGTGAGTGTAAGCTCAGCCCAGTATTTAAACATTGCTAAGATTATTGACGCAGACCGGATTTTAATCACTAAGCAAGCCCTGCATGATTTATCTGCCTGGTTGAACCCGACACCTAAAACAGTAGCAAAGGAAAGCAAATGAGCCTTCAATCTGCTAAAAGCCTAAACATCTTGCCTCGTCTTAGCGAGAAGGGCTACGCCTTAAGCCAAAACCGGGTCTATGTCGTAGAGGTGTCTCTCAACATGAATAAGCACAGTGTAGTACGGGCGATTGAAAGCCAGTTCGATGTTAATGTCATTAAAGTTAACTTGCTTAATGTAAAAGGCAAGGCTAAACGATCTGTTTCTCAACAAGGCCGCCGGGTCGCAGATGGTCGTGATAAAAGTATCAAGAAGGCTTACGTGACCTTAGCAGAGGGGCAGAGCCTACCGTTTTACCAGGCGATTGAAGAAGAGGAACAAAAGGCCGAGAAGGTCCAAGAACGCATTGCTAAAGAAATTGAGAAGCAAGATAAGCCAAAGCGTCGCGCTAAGAAAGCGGATAAGGAATAAAAGTTATGGCAATTCGCAACTACAAGCCTACGACTAGTGCCCGCCGCGGTATGACCAGCGAAGATACGTCTCAGTTGACTACTTCTAAGCCGACTCGTTCACTAACACGTAACATTAACCAGAAACATGGCCGCAATAACCAAGGCCGGATCACAACCCGTCATAAGGGTGGTGGTAGTCACCGTCTGTACCGTGAAATTAGTTTCATGTTGCCAAAAGATTACAGTGGCGTAATTGAGCATATTGAATATGACCCAAACCGCACTAGCCATATTGCACGGGTTAAGTCTAGCGATAATCGCTACCGCTATATCCTTGCTGCCCAAGGAATGGTTGTTGGTACAAAGATTAAAAGTGGTGATGAAGTGGCAATTGAAGTTGGCAACCGCTTAAGCCTAAAGCAAATCCCAGTTGGCAGCGTGATTCATGCCATTGAGCTTACACCTGGCAATGGTGCTCAATTAGTACGTAGCGCTGGCGCTTCAGCTCAGTTAGTAGCACGTGATGATAAATACGCCCAAGTCCGCTTGCCAAGCGGTGAAGTTAGATTCATTAGTGTTGAGTGTAGTGCTAGCCTCGGTGTAATTAGTAATGAACAGCACCAAAACGTCTCAATTGGTAAAGCTGGGCGTAATCGCCGCAAGGGAATTCGTCCAACTGTTCGTGGTGTTGTTATGAACGCTGTCGATCACCCGCACGGTGGTGGAGACGGTGGTCGTCACCGTATGGCTAAAGCACCGCGGACACCATGGGGTCAAAAGACCTTAGGTCTTAAGACACGCCACAATAAGTCAACTAATAAGTACATTGTGCGCAGCCGGCACGCGAGTAAGAGGAGTTAATTATGAGCCGTTCACTTAAAAAAGGACCATTCATCGATTTCAAACTGGCTCGTAAGCTGGACCGTTTAAGCCCAGAAGACCGAACCATTGTTAAGACTTGGGCTCGATCTAGCACGATCGCACCCGAATTTGTTGGCCGCACAATTGCAGTTCACAACGGTCGTGTGCACGTACCAGTCTTTATAACTGAAAATATGGTCGGTCACAAACTCGGTGAATTTTCGCCAACCCGTAAATTCCGCCGTCACGGTGGCAAATTAGCTAAATCATCAGGTGAAGGGGCCTAAAAAGAGGTAATCGATATGCCAGTCCAAGCTATAGCTAAAGGAGTCAAACAAAGCCCACGCAAAGTCGCGGTAGTTGCTGCTTTGGTGCGTGGTCGCAGTGTTAGCGATGCACTAACGATTCTTGAGCATACGCCCCGCCGTAGCGCCATTGCCGTCCGCAAAGCAATTGAAAGCGCCAGAGCTAATGCCGACTTTAACCATAATTACAAACCAGCTAGTCTGCGCATTGTAGAGATTCATGTTACTCCTGGACCAAGATTAAAGCGTTTTCGCCCAGTCGCACGTGGTGCAGCACATCCTTACCAGAAGAAAACTTCACATATTCGTGTTATTGTTGACGGCGACATCAGGCAGCCAAAGAGCGAAGTAAAAGCTAAGCCAGCAGCTAAAGTAGCCGCTAAAGCTAAGACGGAGAAGAAGTAAGCATATGGGCCAAAAAGTTAATCCAATCAGCATGCGCCTCCAGGTAAACAAGGAGTGGTCTAGTCGTTGGTTCGCAGACAAGCGCTCATACGCCGCATATCTTAGCGATGATCTTTCAGTACGTCGCTTGATTCAAAACAAGTTAGGTTCACGCGCTGCTATTAATCGCGTTGAGATTAGCCGTACTCCAAACCTAGTAACCGTTACAATCTACACCGCTAAAGCTGGTGTCGTAATTGGTCGCGGTGGTTCCGGTGCTCAAGAACTTAAAGACGATATTGAGCGTATTTACCACACTCCAGTACGTGTGAACATTGAAGAAGTTAAAAAGCCTGATCTATACGCTAAATTAGTGGCTGAAAATATTGCTCATCAGCTGGAACGCCGCATGAGCTTCCGTCGTGCCATTAAGAGTGGCGCTGCAGCAACTATGCGCTCTGGCGCTAAAGGTATCCGCATTCAAGTTAGCGGCCGTTTAAACGGTTCTGAAATGAGCCGCCGCGAAAAAGAAGTTTTAGGTTCCGTACCGCTTCACACCTTACGTGCCGACATTGACTATGCCTACTCCCCAGCTTTCACAAGCGCCGGTATTATCGGGGTTAAAGTATGGATCTACAAGGGTGAGGTAATTTAAGATGTTAGTACCAGCACGTAGTAAGTATCGCAAAGTCCGCAAAGGGCGTATCCGTGGTGTTGCTACTTCCGGCAACTATATCGCTTATGGTGATTACGGCCTACAAGCCCAAGGTAATCAGCGTATTAATTCACGCCAGATTGAAGCCGCTCGTCAAGCAATGACACGTTATATTAAGCGCGGTGGCAAGATCTGGATTCGTATCTTTCCACACACTCCAGTTACGCGTAAGCCCCAAGATGTTAAGATGGGTAGCGGTAAAGGTAGTCCTGAGTTTTTTGTGGCTAAAGTTAAGCCAGGAACCATATTGTTTGAAATGCAGGGTGTAAGTGAAGAGACAGCACGCGAAGCAATGCGGCTGGCTTCTAACAAGCTACCTGTCAAGACACGCTTCCTAATTCGTGAGGAGGCCTAGGATCGCTAGGAGATAAGACTATGAAGATTGCAGATATCCGTAAACTAACCACTGACGAACTTACGAAACAGAGCAGCACTCTGCGTGATGAGATTGTTGAGTTGAAGCGTAAGAAAAGCCTAGGTGAAACTAATAATGTGCGCTTAGTAAAGAACATGCGTAAAGACTTAGCTCGAATGCTGACAGTTCTTGGTGAGCAACTACTAAAGGAGAAAATCTAATGGCTAAGCTAATTACCGGTGTGGTTAGTTCAATTTCCGGCAACAAGACTATTGCTGTTAAGGTTGAACGCCGCCGGACACACCCCATTCTACGCAAGCAGTATCTCGACAGTAAGAAGTTCATGGTTCACGATGAGAAAAACGAAGCTCTCGTTGGTGATAAAGTTTCAATTGTTGAAACCCGCCCGATCAGTGCCTCGAAACACTTTAAGCTTGAAAGCATACTGGTGCGTCCAAAACTAAGAGACGACAGCTTAAGCGTTCTAAAAGCTGATGCTGAAATTCCTTCAAAAGAGAACGTAGAAGTGAGCGAGAAGACTAAACCAACTGCAGTCAAAGGTAAGAAATAATGATTCAACAAGAAACTAGACTATCCGTCGCAGATAACAGCGGTGCCCGCGAGATCCTCTGCATCCGCGTCTTAGGTGGTAGCCGACGCCGTTACGCACGCGTGGGCGATATTATTGTTGCTACCGTTAAAGAAGCTAGTCCAAACGGCGCTGTGAAGAAGAAAAGTGTTGTTAAGGCCGTTGTCGTTAGAACGACCGATCAAATTCGCCGCAAAGATGGCTCAACAATTAAGTTTGACGATAATTCAGCAGTTATTATTGGTGATGACAAACTACCTCGCGCTACCCGTATCTTCGGTCCAGTTCCACGCGAACTGCGCGAAAAAGGTTATGCCCGCATTATTAGTCTTGCCCCGGAGGTACTATAGCTATGAGTAACCAGCTATTTAAAATTCGACTTAAAAAAGGTGACACCGTAGTTGTACGTAGTGGTAAATACAAGGGTAAAACCGGCAAGATCACAGCAACGCACCCAACCTTAAATCGCGTAACAGTAGAAGGCATTAACGTCGTTAAGCGCCACACTAAAGCTAATAAAGCCTACCCTCAGGGTGGTATCGTGGAAATTACCAAACCGATTTCAGTTAGTAAAGTCGGCATTTATGAGCCAACTCTGAAAAAGGCAAGCCGCATCCGTTTTAACGTAAAAGACGGTGTTAAGAGTCGAACCTATGTTTCAAGCGGCAAGGAGATTAAGTAAAGATTATGGCAACAACTAAGAAAGCTAAAGCAAACGCACCCTACGCTGCCCGTTTACAGGCGCAGTTTAGCTCTCAGATCGCGAATGAGCTAAAGACGGAGCTAAAGCTAGCTAATATTAACCAAGTGCCAAAACTTGAAAAGATCGTCATTAACAGTGGGCTTGGCAAAGCAAAGGACGAAACCCGTTTAATGGACGTGGCAACTAATACCCTACGTAAAATTAGCGGCCAACAACCAGTCCAAACTGCAGCTAAGAAGTCGATCGCGACCTTTAAGTTACGTGAAGGCAACAAAATTGGGCTTAAAGTTACTTTACGTGGCGAGCGGATGTATGAATTTTTGGATCGCTTAATTAATATTGTGCTGCCAAGACTGCGTGACTTCCATGGCGTAAGTGTTAAGGCCTTTGACAAGCAAGGTAACTATGCGCTAGGATTAACAGATCAATCCGTCTTTCCGGAACTGAGCTTTGAAGAGACTTCTCCAGCCCACGGAATGCAAGTGATTTTTGTGATTAAAACCGAGAAGCCTGAACACGCGAAAGCTTTGCTCACTAAACTGGGCATGCCCTTCTCAAAAGAGAATAAATAAGAGTTGAAAGAGTAAGAATATATTATGGCCAAGACATCAATCATCGTCAGAGACGCAAAACGACAAGCAATGATCCGTCGTTATGCTGCTAAGCGCGCCGAGCTTAAAGAGCTGGGCGACTGGGAAGGTCTTGCAAAGCTTCCCCGCAACAGTTCGCCAACACGTTGGAAGAACCGCTGCGTTGAAACCCATCGTCCACGAGGATATATGCGCCAATTTGGTTTAAGCCGAATTAGTTTTCGAGAACATGCAAGCCGGGGCGAAATACCAGGCGTAACTAAATCTAGCTGGTAGTTAAAGAGAGAATATTATGAGCAAAGTATCCACTGACCCGATTTCCGACATGTTAGCCCGTATTAGGAACGCCAACGCGGTTAATATTACCGATATCTCTCTACCCCACTCGGCAATTAAAGAAGCCGTCGCTAAGGTTTTAGTTGAGTCCAACTATATTATTAGTGTCGCAAGTAGCGGTAAGGGTAAAGACAAGGTTTTATCTCTTGTCCTCTCAAGCAGTAGCCAAAGCCCTAAAATTACTGCAATTAAGCGTTTAAGTAAGCCAGGCAGGCGCATCTACGCTAGCGTCAAGGAAATCCCACGCATTAAACACGGTCGTGGAATGGTTATAATCTCTACCGCTAAAGGTATTATGAGTGGCGATCAAGCGCGAGCCAATCAAATTGGTGGTGAACTAATCTGTGAGGTCTATTAAATGAGTCGTGTTGGCAAACAGCCTATTACTATCCCTTCTGGCGTCAATGTGACTATTAATGATGGCTTGATTCAGGTCAGTGGCAGCAAAGGTAACTTATCTCAGCCACTGCTTGAAGGCCTAGCAGTAACGAATGAAAATAATGTCTTACAGGTTAACGCTTTAGGCGAAGCCGCCAAGATTCGGGCTAACCATGGTCTAATGCGCACCTTAATTAATAATATGGTGATTGGTGTCAGCAATGGCTTTAGCAAAAAGCTTGAAATTAACGGTGTTGGTTACCGTGTAGCAGCTAGTGGTAACAATATGCTTAAATTCTCACTTGGTTACTCACACGATATTATGTTTCAACTGCCGGAAGGTGTCGCTGCCAATATTGAACAGAATGTCATCACCTTAAGCGGCGCCGACAAACAACGCGTTGGACAAGTGGCCAGCGATATCCGTGAGCTACGCAAACCTGAACCGTATAAAGGTAAAGGCATTAAGTATGAAAATGAGTATATTATCCGCAAGAGCGGCAAAAGCGGAAAGGACAGTAAGTAGGCTTATATATGTCGAGACTTTCTCATAAATTAAACACTCAGCAGATGCGTCAAAAGCGTGTTCGCGCCACTATTACCGGCACTAAAGAGCGTCCCCGCCTAAGTGTGCATATTTCACTACAGCACATTAATGCACAGTTAATTGATGATAACTCTAAGACCACATTGGTTTATGTATCCTCAGTTGGCCGTAAGCTTGAAGGCACGATGAGCGACAAAGCCAAGCAAATTGGTATCGAGCTTGCTAAGAAAGCTAAAACTGCCGGCGTTACAAAGGTTGTCTTTGATCGTGGCAGCAAACTCTACCACGGCCGCATTAAAGCTCTAGCTGACGCCGCTCGAGAAGGCGGATTGGAGTTCTAATGGCAGCTAAAAGAGGTAGTTCAGGAATGAGTTTTGGCGCAGCGCGACGCAATAATAATGAAACCGAGGAAGACAATCGCTTTGATGAGCGCATGTTGCACATTGACCGTGTCGCTCGTGTCGTTAAAGGTGGACGTCGTTTTCGTTTCCGCGCATTAGTCGTTGTTGGTGACCACAAAGCAAACGTCGGTATTGGCATTGCTAAAGGCGCTGACGTTACGGCAGCTGTCGCTAAGGCCAATGAAGTTGCCAAAAAGAACATGATTAAAGTGCCCCTTTACAAAGATACTTTGCCTCACGACGTGGAAGCTAAAGTTGGTGGCGCACGTATTTTACTGATGCCAGGATCACCCGGAACTGGGCTCATTGCTGGTGGTGTGGTGCGTAGTATCCTAGAAGTTGCTGGCGTCAGTAACGTCTTAAGTAAATCACTTGGCTCTTCAAATAAGGCTAACACGGCCTATGCAACCATCAAGGCTTTAGAGCAACTAAAACCCGCCAAAGACTGGATTCGACCGAATAAAGTTATAGTTGCAGCAGCTGTAGAAGCTAAGACTAGCGACAAGGCAACTAAAGCAAAAACGCCAGTTGCTAAAGCCAAGAAAGTAGCTAAGTAGGGTTAATTATGAAGTATCACGATTTAACGATTAAGAAGCACCGCCGCATTAAGCGAGTCGGCCGTGGCATTGCCGCCGGACAAGGTAAAACTGCCGGACGCGGAACTAAAGGTCAAAAGTCCCGAACTGGTTATTCACGTCGTCCTGGCTTTGCTGGTGGTCAGAACCCGCTCATGCAACAGCTTCCTAAACTACCTGGCTTTAGATCATTCCATCCAAAACCAGCCATGGTCTTTACGAATCAGTTAAATAACCTGAGTGAGACTACTATTACGGCAGAAGTGCTTGCAAACTCCGGATTAATTGCGCATCCTTACCAAAACATTAAATTGCTTAGTAGGGGTGAGTTAAAGCGCAAAGTTAGCGTTAATTTGCCAGCAGCTTCGGCATCCGCCGTTGTGGCTATTGAAAGCTTAGGCGGAAGTTTTGTTAAGACTGAGCGTTTAGCAAGACCAGCCAAAGCCAAGCCAAGTAAAGACTAAATTACTGCTAAAAAGCACTAGCTAGTCTTATTAATTCTTAGGATTACCAAGAATGATTGGCGATTAACAATAGACCTATGGCATACTAAATCTAGATCAAAAAATAGAGGGTGTATTAAACAGTAAATAGTTATGAACTGGAAAGTAATCGCGCAGTCACTTAAGCATCGGGATATGCAAAAACGTATCCTGGCTTTAATTGGTATTATTATTGTCTTCCGGATCATGATCAATATTCCGGTACCTCTAGGCAGCTCACAGAATTTACACCAGATCCTCTCGAACTTATTTAGTTCTAAGACGGCACCTCAGTTTCTAAGCTTCCTAAACGTCCTTTCAGGTGGCGCTTTGGCTAACTTCTCAATCATGCTTGCCGGTCTAGGGCCGTACATTAACGCCTCGATTATTATGCAGATGCTTACGAAGGCCATTCCGCAACTTGAGGCTTTACATAATGAAGGTGAGTTTGGCCAAAAGAAGATTAATCAATACACCCGAATTCTAACCTTTCCACTGGCTATCATTCAGTCCATTGGCTCAATCTTTTTAATTCGCCAAGCTGCCCAAAGTCTAGGTGGCACAGCAGATATTACAGCTCACGCCACCCTAATGCAGTGGGTAATCATGGTTTCAGCCTTAACAGGCGCCTCAATGCTACTGATGTGGCTTGGTGAGTTAATTACTGAACAAGGTATTGGCAATGGTATCTCGCTAATTATTACGGTCGGTATTGTCAGCCGCTTGCCATCGAACATGTATAACATCGTTAACGCTCAACTCGGCTCGAAGGATCGTTGGAAGCTGTTTGGTCACACTTGGCCAATGGACCGGAGGGCATCTTTCTATCTCATTGGTATTGTGCTCTCCATTTTGATCTTAACTTGGATCGTCGTGAAGCTAAATGAGGCCGCGCGTAACTTAACCATTAACTATGCGAAACGAGTTCAAGGCAACCGCGCCTATGGTGGCGTAACGACTAAGTTGCCTGTGAAGTTAATTACGGCTGGCGTGATCCCAATCATTTTTGCTGTGGCTTTCTTGAGCGTCCCTGGATTTGCCGGACAGTTAATGGCTGGTTCACACAGTCATACAATTGCGCATATTGGCAGTGACTTAGTAAGCTGGTTCCAAACACCTTCGGCTACGACTTTTGCTACTGAACATTGGAAGGCCTATATTTACCCGGTGACTTACTTCCTCTTAGTCTTTGTCTTTACCTTCTTCTACACTTCAATTACGTTTAACTCTAAAGAGATAGCTGAAAACCTCCAAAAACAGGGCGGGTTTTTAGAGGGCATTAGAAGCGGACTGCAGACTGAGAAGTACTTATCTAGGATTGTTAACCGTTTAACCCTATTCGGCGCCATGAGCTTAGGCATACTAGCTTTAATCCCAATCGTTGCGCAGATCTTCATTAACCAGAACATTACAATTGGTGGTACGTCGATCTTAATCTTGGTTTCTGTTGCCTTGCAAACCCTAAGATCAGTCGAATCACGCGCTCTAATGGTGACTTATGATCAATATTCACAACCAGACTTCTTCTATGAGCCAGAAGTAGCCGTTGAGGCCGCTACCGGCGCACGGCGTCTTAAGTTTATTAATCCAACCCGCTTTAAAAAGAAATAACTCTTTTCTAACAGATAGCAGGTAGTTTATCGACCTGATTTATTCCATGCTAAAATAGAATCTAGAGCGGACGGTTAGCCAGTAAAACGGAACCGTCATGTTTCGGGTTATATAAAACCCTTTACAATCACCTTATGTTCTTGCTATAATTACCCCTTAGTTATAGGTATGGCTGCTAATAAAGAAGTAATTGAGCTCGGCGGCACGATAGTTGAGACCCTACCAGGGACGCAATTTCGTGTAGAGCTTGAGAATGGCCATCAAATTATAGCTCACGTCGCCGGTAAGATGAGGAAACATTTTATCCGCATCGTTCCAGGTGACAGCGTAACGGTCGAGTTGACCCCTTACGATCTAACTAAGGGCAGAATCACCTATCGCAAATCTTAATATCATTACTGTTTATTTAGGCAGTGTGTCAAATTCAAGGAGGAATTGATCCGCATGAAAGTGCGTGCCAGCGTCAAGAAAATCAGCCCCGACGACTTAATTGTTCGTCGTAAAGGCCGTGTCTACGTAATTAACAAGCGTAAGCCTAAACATAAGCAAAGGCAGGGTTAGTTAGTTATGGCACGTATTGCTGGTGTTACAATTCCGAGCGAAAAACAGATTTGGGTTGCCTTGACTTATGTTTATGGCATTGGCCCAAAGTCTAGTTATGACATTCTAGCGAAGGCGAAGGTTGAACCGACACTACGCACTAAAGACTTAACCGATGACGATATCTCCCGTATTTCCGAAGTCATAAGTACTAACTATTCCGTAGAAGGTGAATTGCAACGCGTCATTAGCGGCAACATTAAGCGTCTTAAAGACATTAAGAGTTACCGTGGCCAACGTCATAGTGCAAACTTACCAACCCGAGGCCAA
>JAJYFN010000013.1 GCA_021790875.1 bacterium
ATATTTTAACATAGTCTGCCACTTCCGCCAATTTTCCAAGTTGCTCTTCATCACTGTTTTTATGTTGTTTATACAGCCTTAAGAGCACCTTAGCCGGCTCTCGACTCAACATCTCTGGAGTTAATATCTTAAGCTGTTCACGCAGCTGTTCATGCTTTTGCATTAAACAGAGCAAGTGGTCTTCACATTTTGTAATTTCAACTTGCTGATCGTTTAGCGCGACGCTAGCTTGATTGGTCCGTTTTAGTGGTCTTACTGGGTCAGCTGAGCGCTTAAGCTTACTGTCTAAGGCCAGTTTAGAAACACCAAGCTTTAAGGCCATTAGGTTTAAGTAATGGTCCTGTTCAACTGCATCATCTAAGTTGGCAATTAAGGGTAGCAAGGCGTCACTAAATTCACGTTTACCTTCGGCGCTTGCGAGATCAAAGCGGCGTTGCTGCAAAGCAATCAGCCAATCAATTGCGTAGTGATAGTCATCAATTGCCTTTAACCATAGTTGAGGGTCTTTTTTTATTAACTCATCGGGATCCTTGCCACCTTTAAGATCAATTATGTTAAGCGATACATGCAGACGGCTAGCTAAGCTAATTGAACGTTCTGTAGCTGACAAGCCGGCTTTATCGCTGTCAAAAGCGAGTCGAATATCGTGCGCAAAGCCAACTAGGCTTTTTAAGTGAGCTTCTGTAAGTGCTGTACCGGCAGTTGCGACCACCTGCGCTACATTAGCTTGGTGACTCATAATTACATCTAGGTTTCCCTCCACTAAAACAGCGTACTTGTGCTCGCGAATGGCCTTTTTGGCTAAGTGCATGCCAAATATATGTCGACTCTTGTCATAAAGCACAGTTCTTGGCGTATTTATATATTTTGGCCCTGTATCGTCAGCCTTAAGGAGTCGGGCGGTAAACCCAATCACCTGCCCTTGCGGATCCATTAGTGGAATCATTAAACGGCCCCGGAACATATCGCTTGTTCTGCCCATTCTCTTGCTACTCAGCCCAGCAGCTAAAATTTCGGCCTCGCTAAAACCTTTTTTTAAAAGGTAGTTAAGTAGAGCGTTGCCAGTGTTAGGTGAATAGCCCAGACGCCAAGCTAAAACTGTATCTTTAGTGAAACGACGGTTAGTTAGTACGTATTCCAGAGCTTCATGGTTAGCACCGAGTTGTACCTGATAAAACTTAGCAGCAGCAGCGTTAGCTTCAAGCAGGCGTTTCTTGTCCACTCCGCCCTGCTTACCGCTATTACTACTACCATACTGTTCTAGATCTATACCCGCTTTGCGAGCAAGTAATTCAAGAGCCTCTTTAAAGTCCAATCCTTCAATTTCCATAATGAAAGAAAAAATATTACCGCCTTTGCCAGAGGAGAAATCATGCCATATCTGCTTTTCTGGGCTAATCATGAAACTTGGCGTTTTTTCATTCGTAAACGGACTGAGCCCACGGAAGTTACGCCCAGCTCTTTTCAGCTGAACGTACTCGCCAACGATGTCTTCGATTGACAGCCTGCTCTTTACTTCTTCTACCGCATCCATAGTATTGTTCCTTAGTATTATTCTACATTTGACGACATTTGTAATCTCTGGCGTTATTTTTATGAAGCTTATGATTAAATAGATGCATGCCACCAGTCCAAGGACCACAACAACCAGTCGTTGACCCATTTGCCTTTTTAAACGAGTCTAAGAAACGTTCCTTTAATCCCCTTGGGCTATTTAACGGGCTGGCGTTTAGGGCCCGCGTCATTGCTTTAGTGGGAGGCGGCTTAGTTTTAATTATTCTGATCTTTGGCTTAAGTAGCGTTTTTGGCGGTAATAGCGGGATTAATATGACGTCGCTCTATGCAGTGCTGGGGCAACAGCAGGAATTAATTAATCTAAGTACAATTGGCACCCAACAAACTATTTCGAGCCCAAGTTACTTAAACTTTTCAGCAACAATGCTCGCAGCAGCCACCACAGATAACAATAAACTAATTCAGTTATTAAGCTACAACCACATTAAGGTCTCACAAAAAAGCTATATCCTGCAGCCACAGGCCGACGCTCAATTAACGCAAGCGATTTCGGTCAGTAACTTTGACCCTGTTTATGCATCCGTCATGCTAACCCAACTAAAGCTCTATCAAAACGTTCTAACAAACGCCTATAGTTTGAATATGTCCCCTGTCTTAAAGAGCTATTTAAAAACCGACTATAGCGATATTAATCTACTCCTAGTCATGCTCAGATCGAGCTACGATTAAACTAAACGACTAGCTAGCTGAAAGCTGTGATCAATTAAAGCGTTTATCTCGTCACGGCCTAACTGACCGCTCAATACTATGGTGCTCCACTGCCTGGGGTCTAGTTTGCGGCCTTGAGCCACCTCTTCGTATTTATCTCGAAGCAATTGAGCTAATTGGGAATCAATGCGTAGACTTATCTCTGGTAACTGACGTCCTTTTTCGAGATATGCAAACGGTACTTTATTAGCGGTCAAGTAGACAGCCAGTGTCTTAGTGTATGGAAAATCAACACTGACGCCGTCAAAGTGGCTTAAGTAAAGTTTAATTGCCGCAATGTCATTCGTTTTAAGCATCGCTTTTGTTCTGGGATGAAAACCATTCCAGATAATACTGTAGTTCGGCGATTGAAGCTTGGATGTCATCGAAGGCGCGGTGGACGTCTTTCTTGTCGAAAAAGACATTGTACTTGGCTTGCATGACGACTTTTAGAGATGAAACATCTACCATCCGGTAGTGTAACAAGGCATCAACTTCAGGCCACCACCGCTTAATGAAGTTGCGGTCATTATGGATGCTGTTGCCGGCTAGTACGGCAGGAGAATCATTGAATTGAGCGTTAATGAAGCCAACTAATTCGTGCTTAATTTCACTCTCTTCTCTGCCCTGAGATTTAATGCGTTCAATTAAACCGCTGCTACTGTGCTGAGCCATTGACCAAGCGTTCATCCGGCCCAGCTCGTCGTCACTATGAGCAATGCAAGCTTCATAGCTAGCTAATGTTTTAAAATTAAAGTCTGTAACTTCTGCAGCGACTTCTAAAATAACGTCGTGCTCGGCGTCAAGTCCGGTCATCTCAAGGTCTACCCAAAGCAACTTGCTAGGGATTAAATCGTATGCTGCCCTATCCATGCCAGCCATTATAGCCTAGGCGGACGTTATGACTAGAGGAAACTTAGGCGTTACGGGCTTGAGTTAGAGCGTCACTAAACCACTTGAGCTCGCTGAGGGCGGTTTTTAAGGCTGCAGCTGGTCCGTAAGGGTTAGCTAGTAGCTCAGCGTCAAGTTGGCCTTCATCGTTAACACCTTCGTGCAGACCAAGGAAAGCTACTTGTTGCGGAATGACGATAGCTCGACTTTCAGACAGAATTTCTTTTAGGTGCATGGTTGCACGGGCACCACCTACTGAGCCGTGACTGACGACAGTTGCTGGTTTGCGGTTAAACTCACCTGTCACAAAGTCTAGAGCGTTCTTTAGTACGCCTGGAATGGAGTGGTTGTATTCAGGGGTTACAAAGACGTAAGCGTCTGCCTCAGCAACGCTATCGAGCCACTTCTTAACTGCCGGTTCAATTACACGGTTTGGGTTATAACGCGGGCTAATTGGTTCGTTAAAAAACGGTAGGGGGTAGTCTTTAAGGTCAACAAGTTCAGCCTCGACGCCTTCCATTGCGTTAGCTTCATTTAGAACCCATTTAGCCTGCTTAAGGGTTTGACGGCCATCCCTTGTTGCACCAATAATTATTGCTAGTTTCATCTATTGCTCCTTTTGCTATACTTTATATAGTATTAATAGTACTATACTAAGTATAGTGATGGCAAGTATTACTCAAAAGATTATCGACATCGAACCGGTTGAAGGCTGCATCGCCAGTGCAATGAGAGTATTGGGGCGCAAGTGGTCAGCTCTAATCCTGCGTGATTTACACAGAGGTCCAAAGCGTTTTTGCGAACTCGAACACTCAATTGAGCATATTACACCGCGCGTTTTGTCACAGCGCTTAATCGATCTTGAAAGCCAAAACATAATTAAGCTTGAGGCTGGTAGTTATGAGCTAACTAGCAAGGGTTATGATTTAATTCCAACCTTAGTTCAAATGGCTAGCTGGGGCAACAAGTATCCAAGCTAAAGGCGTTCGGGGGCTTCGATACCAAGTAGAGCAAGTCCCTGCTTTAGGCGCTGCGTATAAAGCTTAGTGAGGTAGAGTCGAATCGCTTCACGCTCGTCACCAACCACACGGTTAGACTCATAAAAGCGGTTGAACTCCTGCGTCAATTCATAGAGATAGGTGCACAGTAAGTGCGGGCTTAGTTCTGCTGTTGCACTGTTTAGAGTGGCAGCAAAACGCGATAGTTTCAAAGCCAAGGTCCGCTCACCTGGCTGCCAGTCGGGTGTTTCAACGGCTTTGGTCGACTCTGTAGCCTTAGCAATTACACTGTTAGCCCGTGCGAAGGCGTACTGCAGATATGGTCCACTATTCCCTAAAATGTTGACCGATTCTTCCGGCTCGTAGATCACATCGCTACCGATGCGCTGTTTTAAGAAAGCATACTTAACTGCCGCTAAGACGACTCGATCGTCGTTATTAGCGCTGATTTTAGCTGCCGCGCTTGCGGCAGCATCGAGCACATCCCCCGCCCTTAAGATATTGCCACGCCGGCTACTCATTTTCTTGCCCCCGGATAATCGAACCATTCCATGCGTCAAGTGCGTCGTGTGTTCAGCAAGCTCTGGTGCAAACTGCTCTAAGGCTTTAAGTACTACCGCCATATACTGTTGCTGCTCATTCGCCGTAATGATAATGGAGCGCGAAAACTTAAAGTCGC
>JAJYFN010000014.1 GCA_021790875.1 bacterium
TCGATACATGCCGGGCTTGTGCGACATCTGCTCTATGGCCGTAATCTTCATCGTCTGCTTTTTTGTAGCAGCTCGCCTAAACTTTGGCGGCTTCTTCTTGAGTGATGATGGCTTGCGTAATTTCTTCCAGCGCCTTCGGGTTGGCCTTTAGGTATGCCTTAGCGGCTTCACGACCCTGGGCAATTTTTTCACCTTTGTAGGAATACCAAGCACCAGCCTTTTCGACCATTCCCCGCTCGGAAGCTAGGTCAATAATGTCACCGGTTTTTGAAATGCCTTCGTTATACATAATGTCGAACTCGGCTTCCTTAAATGGTGGCGCAATCTTGTTTTTAACAACTTTTACTCTGGTTCGGTTGCCGATCACTTCGTCACCCTGTTTAATTTGACCGATGCGACGAATGTCCATGCGCACACTTGAATAGAATTTCAAGGCATTGCCACCAGTTGTGGTCTCGGGATTGCCAAACATCACACCAATCTTCATTCTGATTTGGTTAATGAAAATGACTGTGGTCTTGGAGCGGGAAATAACACCTGTGAGCTTGCGCAGGGCCTGACTCATTAGGCGCGCCTGGAGACCGGGGAGGCTTTCGCCCATATCGCCTTCAATTTCAGCGCGTGGGACTAAGGCAGCAACCGAGTCAACAACTATTAAGTCAACCGCATTAGAGCGGACGAGGGTTTCAGTAATCTCAAGCGCCTGCTCACCGTTATCTGGCTGAGACAAAAGCAGGTTAGCGACATCAACACCAATACGTTTAGCATAGCTTGGGTCAAGGGCGTGTTCCGCATCAATAAAAGCTGCAGTGCCGCCACGCTTCTGAACTTCGGCAATAGCATGCAACGTTAAAGTCGTTTTACCGGATGACTCAGGACCATAGACCTCAATAACCCGACCTTTAGGCAGACCACCACCGAGGGCTAGATCTAATGACAAGCATCCTGATGAATTAAATTCCATATTATCGCTAACGTGGCTCTCTCCCAGTTTCATAATGGCACCCTTGCCAAACTGCTTTTCAATTTGCTCTAGTGCTACACCTAGTGCTTTTGCGCGTCCGTCGGCATTGGTTGCCTTTTCAGGAAGCTCGGCCTTGCTCTTAGTTGACGTAGATTTACTTAGTGCCATGGTCAAATCGTCCTTTCCGTTATATCACTCAAATTCATACCCTAAAGTTTAACTACTACTATACGTTTAATAACTTAACCAACAAAGCATAACCGTTTGAAGTTTTAAGAATATGTTAATCTGCGTTTTAACTTAGCTTTTTTAGACTTGGATTGGTATACTTATCGCTAAAGGTTAAAGTGGGCTTATACCTCCTAAAAAGCAGACATGCGCATCGCCGATAAAATCGTCGAGGACTTCCTGCAGCACAGCGGCAAAGTAACTGCTGAGCAGCTGGCACAACTCCGCGAGCAAGAGAAATCTGAAAAAAGACCGCTCCAGGATTTAGCGGTAGCCGGTAATATTATTACCGAGAAAGATTTAACAAAGCTCTATGCCGACGCGGTTGATGTTCCGTTTGTTGATCTAAACCCAAAAGATATTAAACGCGAACTGTTTAAGCAGCTACCAGAGCGCATCGCCCGCCAGTACAATGCTGTCGTATTTGATGTCGATAAAGACGGTATTAAATATGTCGCCATGGCTGACCCAGATGACATCCAGGCAGTTAACTTCTTACAGAAACAGTTGGGCAATAACCTGCGCGTTTACGTTGCCCCTGAGAACCAAATCCAGGCCGCCCTCGACACTTACCGTGGCAACATAGCTGGCGAGCTAACTAAAGTCATATCGAGTGACGAGCTCAGTCCGGAAGAAGATGAAGAAACAGTCGACGAGAATGACCTTAAAGAAGACTCGCCGATCGCCCAAACGGTCAATCTTATCATTGAGTACGGCGTGAAAGCAGGAGCCAGCGACATCCATATTGAGCCACGCGAAAAGTACGTTGTGGTGCGTTATAGAATTGACGGCATTTTGCGGGAAGCTAATAAACTGCCTCGGCGGGTGCTTAACGCCTTGGTTAGTCGAATTAAGATCTTAGCTAATTTAAAGATTGATGAACACCGTGCCCCACAGGACGGACGCTTTAAGATTGCCGTTGGGAGTCAGGTATTTGCTCTGCGTGTTTCAACCCTGCCCATCGTGGACGGCGAAAAGGTAGTCATGAGAATCTTAAACGAATCCGTTAAGGCAGCTACTCTAGAAGAGTTAGGCTTCTGGGGCAACGCTTTAAAGTTACTTGAGCAAGCCATCGTTCAACCGCACGGTATGATTTTAGTCACTGGCCCAACTGGGTCAGGTAAATCGACTACCCTCTTTAGCGTGCTTTCTCAACTAAACACCCCGAGCGTAAACATCTCGACAGTTGAAGACCCGGTGGAATACCGAATCCAAGGAGTTAACCAGACCCAGGTTAACCCAATTGCTGGCATGACCTTTGCGAATGGTTTACGTTCACTTTTAAGGCAGGATCCAAACATTATTATGGTTGGGGAGATTCGCGACACTGAAACAGCTGACTTAGCGGTTCAAGCAGCCCTGACTGGTCACTTAGTATTCTCTACCCTGCACACAAGTGATGCCGCTACTTGTTTACCCCGTTTAATGGATATGGGGGTCGAACCTTTCCTAATTGCTAGTACCGTAAGAGTAGTAATTGGGCAACGCTTAGTGCGCCGACTATGCCAAGATTGCCGTGAGCTTTACACACCTGATGATGGTGTCATTAATCGCATTAGAGAGGCTTTTGCGCTCCAGAGCGCCCACGACTTTGCCGAAATAAACGATTTAGAGCGCCAAGCCCTCAAAGACGGTATTGGCTTAGATAAAACTGGTGACGGCAAGGCAGCAATTAGTGATTTAAGCAGTACCGATAAAACAATTGAGAGACTTTGGCGAGCCCATGAGGACGGATGCGCAACCTGCAACCACACTGGATATAAGGGACGTATTGGTATTTACGAAGTACTAGATAACAACCAGCCGGTTCAAAAAGCCATCGTCACTAACTCAACTAGCGAAGCTCTAGAAACGCTGGCGGTTGATGGCGGTATGATTACAATGCATGTTGATGGCTTAATAAAGAGCTTACGCGGCCAGACGACCCTAGAAGAAGTCTTACGCGTAACGGCGGCTAGCAAGGAATAGTTAAATGCCTGAATTTGAATATACCGCTCATCTTAAAAACGGCCAATTACAAAAGGGCACAATTACCGCCCGCGATAAAAGCGCGGCCCTCACGTCTTTAAGAGAAAATCAGCTTCTGCCAATCGTCGTTAAACAATCCGGTAAGAGCAAGGGTCTCAAGATGGAGATTCCAATACCGGGTGGCAACAAGGTTAAACCAAAAGATTTAGTTATCTTTACGCGCCAACTTTCAACTATGGTTAATGCCGGCGTACCAATCTTACGTTCACTATCGTTGCTGCGTGATCAAACTGAGTCGCTAGTTTTAAAGAAAGCCTTAAATACTATTACAAGCGATATTCAAGGTGGCACTAATTTAAGCTCTGCCCTAGGGAAACACCCTAAAGTTTTCTCGCCAATTTACGTCAACATGGTAAGGGCTGGAGAAGCCGGCGGAATTTTAGATAAAGTATTAGATCGACTCGCCTTTCAACAGGAAAAAGACTCAGCATTGCGTGGCAAAATCCGTGGCGCAATGGTTTACCCGGGTGTTATTTTCAGCGTCACGATGATTGCCTTCTTTGTTCTAATGACCTTTATTGTGCCAAAAATTGGGGCAATTTTAACCTCGCTCAGCCAAGGTAAAGCCCAGTTACCAATTTATACCCGCGTTCTGCTTTCCATTAGCCATACTATGCGTAAGCCCTTATTTATAATTGTCGTGGTCGTCTTCTTGCCGTTATTTATTACCCTCTTTAGGCGTTACATTAAATCCAAGAGTGGCCGTTACGTTTGGGACTCCTTCTTGCTTAAAGTGCCGGCAGTCAAAGGCATCGTTGGTAAGACGGCCATCGCTCGCTTTGCCCGTATATTCGCATCTCTAATGGGAGCTGGTGTGTCAATTGTCGACTCCATTAACACGACAGCCGAAGCAATTGGGAATGCAGTTATTGAAAAGGAGCTGCTGGCATGCTCGAAGGCAGTCCAGGCTGGCAGTCAGCTATCGACTGAACTCGGTAAAAGTAAGCACTTCCCGGCAATCGTAGTACAGATGTTAGCCGTGGGTGAAGAAACTGGACAAACCGACACCATTATCTTAAAGGTCGCAGATTTCTACGAAGAAGAGGTTGATTCAGCAGTTGGAGCCATCTCTTCAATTATTGAGCCGGTAATGATCGTCCTGCTTGGTGGCATGGTCGGAATCGTCGCCTTAAGTGTCTTTGGCCCAATTACCCAACTCTCGACAAGCGTATCCGGCTATATAAACTCACCCTTTAGGCTATAGATATATTGACATTCGACTAAGCATAAGAAATAATGTTCTCATCAAGGTCGTAATAAAAATAACTTAAATATATACACCAAGAAAATTAGAAAGGTGGGCAAACCAATGCGTAAAAAAATTAATTCAAGCGGATTCACTCTTATCGAGTTGTTGATTGTAATCATCATCATCGGTATCTTAGCTGCGATTGCTTT
>JAJYFN010000015.1 GCA_021790875.1 bacterium
AGTGCCGGACAACTAATTTACTATCTTTCACCAAATTAGCTAAAAAGTTTATCTATTCTGTTAAGAGTTTTGCTATCAGCTTACTAAACTGGATAGCTTCTTGAGAGTTTAATTTGCCTAAAATGTAACCCTTTGGGTCACAGAGTTCATGCAGTAATTGCGTCTGAATTTTTCGGCCGGCTGGCTCAAGTCGTACCATCTTCAGCCGATGGTCGGTTGGGCTTTCAAAGCGGGTCACTAATTGCTTACTCTCCAGCCCGTCAATGATGCCAGTGACGTTTGCCGGATCGCAGTTATAGATCTTGCCGAAACTGTTCATTGGTTTAGGTTGATCAAGCAAGCAAAGCGTTACTGCCTGCATGCCAGTCAGGCCATGCTGACTAGCTAGCTCGTAGATGCGATGCTTAGAGAGCATTAGAAATTCAATCAATCTAATGTATGAGTTATCGATGGGGGCAGGATTTAAGGCCATAGTTATAATTTTACTTGACATTGTCAAGCATTGTCCATATATAATAAGTGACTCTTAAAACCAAAGAAAATTTTATCAATATCCTAAAACGAGGGTTATAGCAACAGTGAGTAAAGTTAACGCACCTTCTAAGCACACCAGCCATTGGTTTATTTTGATATTGCTTGCCCTGGCCCAGTTTATGGTGGTGCTCGATATTTCAATTGTAAATGTCGCCCTACCGACCATACAGCGAGCTTTCGCACTAAACACGGCCGATCTCCAGTGGATTATTACTGCCTACACGCTAGCCTTTGGCGGCTTCTTACTCCTTGGTGGCCGTAACGCGGATTATTTTGGACGCAGAGTGACTTTTCTCTGGGGTATCGCGGTCTTTACGCTTGCCTCGCTTGGTACCGGGCTAAGTCAAAACGGCACGATGCTAATTATCTTCCGAGCCTTACAGGGTCTGGCCGCTGCCTATATGTCTCCAGCAGCCTTGTCGATTATCTTAGTGACGTATAAAGAAGGCCATGAACGTAATACCGCCCTAAGTGTCTGGGGAGCAGTGGCTTCCGGTGGCGCAGCGGTGGGCGTCTTGCTTGGTGGCATCATAACGCAGTATCTTAGCTGGCGCTGGAACTTCTTTATTAACTTGCCAGTTGGGATTTTCGTAATCATCGCCTCGCTTAAGGTGCTTCATCACCATAAAACCGATACCGAAAGGGTCAGCCTTGATCTAGTTGGTGCCGCATCAATTACTGGTGGTTTAATGGCAATTGTTTATGCCTTAACTGAAGCACCAACCTTTGGCTGGGGCAGCACCCGCATCTTAGCTACCTTGATCGGCGGCCTAGCCTTAGTCATTTTCTTCGTCTTTAACGAAAAGCGCGCCAAGCATCCTCTCATGCCGTTAACCATTTTCAAGATCCGTAACATTGCCGGCGCTAACTCACTGATGCTATTAATGGCAGCCGCACTATTCTCAGTCTTTTTCTTCACCACGCTTTATCTTCAAAACGTGTTGCACTATACCCCAATTCGAACTGGCTTAGACTTCCTCGTGATGCCGTTTGTGATTGCTGCTGTCGCCACTAATGTGCCAAGACTAGTTAAGCGCATTGGCTATAAGCCAATCCTAGTTGTGGCGCCGTTATTTGTCGGTGGCGGTTTGTTCTGGATCTCGCATATTCCGGTGAACGGTACTTTTTGGGGCAACATTGCACCTGGCCTAGTCTTAATGGGCATTGGTATGGGCGCTTTATTCGTAGCCGTTACAATTGCTGCAACCTCAGGGGTGCGCCATCATGAAGCCGGTTTGGCATCAGGGCTCTTAAACACCTCTCAGCAAATTGGTGGAGCACTGGGTCTAGCCATACTCGCTGGTATTCTTTCAAGCAGCACCACTAACTATTTGCACGCACTGCATTTGCACGCACAACCAACTGCCTTGCAAATTGCTAAAGCTACCGTACACGGTTTTCATAACGGCTATTTACTCGGCTCCTTATTTGCAATTTTAGCTTCACTCTTAGCAGTATTTATTATCCGGAGCAACAAAGCTGGCGCGGCACCGGAAAAACTGAGCAAAGCCACTTCAGCCTAAGCAGGATTATCTACTCATTAAGGAGATAATCAGGGTGAACTGTATAATAGCCTTTTAGTTATGCCCAAACCACTAAGCCGCTTCCTGAACTTTCTGCGTTCCCAAAAATTTTACCGCTTAGTTTTAATAGTATTCGTACTTGAGGCGCTCTGGATTGCTATCTCGGCCGCCTATCCTCAAGCCTTTGATGAGAATTTCCACTTTGGCTTAATTAAGCTTTATTCACACTACTATTTACCGTTTCTCTCGCATCAGCCACCGCACGCAGATGCCTTTGGTGCAGTCGCGCGGGACCCATCTTATCTTTACCACTACTTAATGAGCTTCCCGTATCGTCTAATTGAGCTGTTCGCTAAAAGTCAGATGGTGCAAGTTATTATCTTAAGACTAATTAACGTCGCGCTCTTTAGCTGGGGTTTAATACTGTTTCGGAAAGTGATGCAGAAGGTGGGGTCCTCAAAGGCCTTAATTAACTTAATTTTAATGCTGTTTATCTTAATACCAGTTGTACCGCAACTAGCAGCACAAGTTAATTACGACAACCTGCTGTTTCCACTAACCGCGCTGATGATCCTCTTTGCCTTTAAGCTAACTGACGCCATTCGGACGCGGGCTGCCTCGCTAATCGATTTATGTTTATTTATTGGGCTGGGGCTTTTAACTAGTTTAGTAAAGTATGCTTTCCTGCCAATCTTCGCCGCCATGTTACTCTTTCTAGCCGTGCTCGCGTTTCGCACCAACCGCCATCATCTTAAAGCCTTCCTAAGCCAACTAGGTCATAGCTGGCAGGCCGCCAGAACTCACGTTAAGTTATTAACTACAGTTTTAATTGTTTTAGCACTTGGCATGTTCGCCCAAAGAGACCTAGTTAATTTAGTAAGTTATCACGCGATTGAGCCAGACTGCGCCAAGGTATTGTCAGTTAAAGAGTGTTTGAATTATGCACCCTGGGCCTATAACTATAAAAACCATGCGGACCTGATTGCATCAGGCAAACCAATTAGCTTTACGAGTGTACTGACTTATCCCTTCCAGTGGCTCTACTGGATGTGGTATCGCCTCTTTTTCGCCGTTAATGGACCAAACACCCACTTTTCAAATTATCCGCCCCTGCCATTACCGAGCGCCGCTGCCCTAATTCTGTTTATCGCCGGTGTCGCTGCCTTAGTTAAGTGGTGGCGCAAACTGTTTCACAATAACCTAAGGCTACTGTTAATTTTTGTTATTGCTGCCACCTATAGCGTTGTGCTGATGGGTCAGGGATTCTATACCTATCACTACACTAGGGTGCTTGAGAATATGAACGGGCGCTATTTAATCCCAATCCTTTTGCTGGCCGCAGTCATCTTTGGTCAAGCCTTAAGCCTCGCGTTGTTTAAAGCCAATCGGCGCAAAGTAGTTTTAGCAGCCGTTGCTCTTTTGTTCTTCTTAGAAGGCGGTGGCGTAATTACCTTTATTGCGCGCAGTAATCCATCCTGGGACGTCAACAACAAAGCCATTGTGAAAGTGAATAATGCCGCCCGTAAAGTCGTTAAAAAAGTTATCGTGCACGGGCGCTCGAGCTACACGACGCACCTATGGTTTTTTAACTAAGCGAGCTAGTTTAGAAGCGTAACTTTGTTTTTTACTGATCTCGAGTAGATCCTCTAGAAGCATCCGGTTAATGCGGATTAAGTCGGCAATTACTCCTAGGGTAAAGCTAACAAAGGCTCCCACTACTAGCATTGAACCAATAATTAAGCTTTGCAGGTGATGTGGCCCCAGCGGATGCCTAGCCGTAAGATCCGTCACCAAAAAATTAATTAAAGGTATTAGACCGATAACGAGCAACAAGGCGCTAACTGAAAAGAAGAGTGCGTAAGGGCGATACATAATAAAGGCGCGCACAATTGTGATGCTACTGCGCCGAATGTGTTGCCAGGAATTTTTAAACTGACGCGATTCACGCAACATCGGGTTAGTTTTAATCGGCAAAATAGCAATCTTATGGCCCTTATGAGCTGCTTGAATAGTGGTTTCAGTTGCCCAGCTGTAATCGGCAATTGGGTTAAGTTGCATCGCGGCGGCCCGTGAGTAAGCTCTAAAACCGCTAATGGCATCCGGCACATTTGTCCCAGCCGCCAGGTTCAAGACTCCAGTTCCTAACTTTTGAAAGAACTTTTTACGGCGCGAGAAATGCGCAATGGTTTGCGTTTGGCGATCGGCGATGACTGTATCGGCCGTACCATTTAAAATCGGTTTAATTAAATCTGGGATCTTAGACTGCGGATACTGATTATCTCCCTCAGTGAGCACAATGATGTCGGCCCCCATCTCAAGTGCACGATTTAGTCCGTGCCGGAAGGAGCGGCTCAGACCTTGGTTTGTGGTATGGATTAAGAAATGCTTAACTCCTAACGCTTTTGCGACAGCCCTTGTTTTATCACTTGATCCATCATCAATAATTAAGGTTTCAATTTTATCGATTCCTTTAATGCGTTTAGGGATCGATTTAAGGACTAAGGGTAGAGTAGCCTCTTCGTTGAGGC
>JAJYFN010000016.1 GCA_021790875.1 bacterium
AACAAGGGATCCGACCAGCAGTAGATTTGCTGCGCACCAATTCTTCACTGCTGTCGCCAGATATTGTCGGTGAGCGACACTATGTCTTGAGCCTTCAAGTGCAGGCCTTGATTCAAAAGTATGAGTCGCTAAAAGGCATCATAGCCATTATTGGTGAGAGTGAGCTCTCAACCGCCGATCGTGCCGATTACGCTAAGGCTAAGAAACTGATTCAGTTCTTCTCGCAACACATGTTTGTGATGGAACAGCAGAATGCCGCCCCAGGTGAGTATTTTAGCCGTGAGGATACCTTAAAAGGCGTCGAGGAGATTATTGTCTAATGGTAGATACTAAAAGCGCCGAAACGACACTCAAAGTTAAAGTAGCCTCTCCTTATCAGGTCTATTTTGATGAACCGGCGTTGTCAATCTCAGGTGTTAATAAGACGGGGCCATTTGATGTTTTAGCTGGTCACCATAAATTCATTACCCTGCTTGAACCTTGCGAGTTACTAATTAGATTGAAGAACGACGAACGCCGGATCCGTATTAACGGAGGCCTCATGCACGTAAAAGCAGATACAGCTACCGTCTTTCTAGATATCTAAAATTGCACTAGCTTTAGGCCTCACTACGTTAAAATAGATAGCTAATATGTCTAAGCGAGTGTTTGTCGGCATGTCCGGCGGTGTAGATAGTTCACTAGCAGCCGCCTTACTCAGTGAGCAGGGCTATGCTGTTACTGGTGTTTTTATGAAGAACTGGACCCGAGATCTACCCGGCTTTGCCTGTGGCTGGGAAGAAGACTTTAAAGACGCAAAAGCCGTTGCGGTTCAGCTTAAAATCCCTTTTATGGTATTTGACTTTGAATCTGAATACCGTTCGCTGGTCGTTGACTATATGATTCAAGCCTACCAAGCAGGCTTAACACCTAACCCAGATATTATGTGCAACCAAGAGATTAAGTTTAAGCTCTTTTTAGATAAGGCAATGAAACTTGGTGCCGACTATATCGCGACTGGACACTACGCTAGGACTCAAGACGCTAAATTACTGAGCGCAATTGATGAGAGCAAGGATCAAAGCTACTTTCTCTACCGTGTCAGTGAAGAGGCGCTTAAACACACTCTTTTCCCACTTGGTGAAATGCGTAAAAGCGCAGTGCGGCGTGAAGCGGCTAAACGCGGACTACTCACTGCCGCGAAGCCAGACAGTGTCGGTATTTGCTTCATTGGAGAGGTCAGCATTAAGCAGTTTCTCCTTAGTGAGCTAGGTGAACAGCCAAGTGGCGACATTATTGACCAGAACGGTAAGGTTGTCGGCCGGCACGACGGGGCAATCTACTACACAATTGGCCAACGGCATGGTCTTAATGTTGGTGGCGGGTTACCTTATTACGTGATGAGTAAGGATATGGCAAAAAACATCATTTATGTCAGTAGCGAATTAACAGATAGCCGGCTTTGGAGTTCAGAAATTACTCTAACCAACCCCTGGTGGATTAATGGCGTACCAAAAGACATGAGTAAGAGCTATGAAGTTAAGTGTCGCTACCGGACACCCGCGCAGCCGGCTCATCTCGCAATCAAGGACGGCGTAGTGACACTGAAACTCGATGATGCAATTAGGGCCGCCAGCCCCGGTCAGTCAGCTGTTATCTATAGCGGTGAGGTTGTAATTGGAGGTGGCATTATTAGTGCTGGACACTAAACTTGCTAGAATAACTAAGTTAACTATGACAACCCAAGAAATACGCCAAGCCTATTTAAACTTTTTTAAAGAGCGGGGACACCAAATTATCCCGCGTTCACTACTTGTGCCGCAAGAAGATCCGACGACGCTTTTTACCGGTAGTGGGATGCAGCCGCTGTTACCTTATCTATTGGGGCAGGAACACCCAGCAGGCGTGCGCTTAGTAGATAGTCAAACCTGCTTAAGGGCACAAGATATTGAAGAAGTTGGCGACAACAGACACACTACTTTCTTTGAAATGCTTGGCAACTGGAGCCTGGGCGATTACTTTAAGCGCGAGCAAATTAACTGGGTCTTTGAGTTTTTAACTGAGACAGTCGGTTTGGATAAAAACCGTATCTTTGTTACCTGCTATAGCGGCAATCCGGCTCAAGGCATCGCAAAGGATGAAGAAAGTGCGACTATCTGGAGTGAGACATTAGCTAAGGCCGGACTAGATACTAAGCAAGTAGATATTGGTAATGTTGAAAACGGCGCAAAAAGTGGCGAGCAGGGCGGACGCATCTTCTTTTACGAGGACAAAAACTGGTGGTCGCGCAGTGGCGGGCCAGAGCTGATGCCAGAAGGTGAACCGGGTGGACCAGACACTGAACTCTTCTATCTTTACCCGCAGGTTAAACACAACCCCAAGTACGGTGAACACTGTCATGTTAATTGTGACTGTGGTCGCTACATCGAGCTAGGTAACTGTGTGTTCATGGAATACCAAAAGACAAAGGATGGTTTTGCTAAGCTGCCTAAACGCAACGTTGATTACGGTGGCGGACTAGAGCGAATTGCCGCGGCCGCACTCGATGACCCTGACGTCTACTCAATTAGTGTGATGCGCCCAATTATTGACACCCTAGAACGGCTATCCACTAAAACTTATGATAGCCACACCACCCCGATGCGCGTGATTACTGATCACTTAAGGGCAGCTGCTTTTCTGGCAGTGGACGGCGTTATTCCGAGCAACAAAGAACAAGGTTACGTTATGCGCCGTCTGATTCGTCGCGCCATTCGGTTTGCCTTTGAACTTGGGATTGAGCAGAACTTTATCGAAGAGGCGACTAGTGTTGTCGTTGATCTTTATGAAAAGGATTATCCGGAAATGGCTGAACGCCGTACGGCCGTTATTGATATCTTAGCTAAGGAGGAAAAACTATTCCGCCAAACATTACGCAAGGGTCTAAAGCAACTAGCTAAGCTCGGTCGTGCCGGGAAGCTAAGCGGTGCCGATTTATTTACCCTCTATGACACCTTTGGTTTTCCAATCGAGCTAAGTGTAGAGGAAGCAGCAACCCAGGGCATTGAGCTTGATCCCTTGTGGCGTGAGGCTTTTACGCAGAGTATGCAACGCCAAAGAGAGAGATCACACACCGCCACTAAGGGTACTTTTAAAGGTGGTTTGGGCGGACATGGAGATATCCATAAGCAGTACCATACTGCCACGCACCTGCTGTATAAGGCTTTACGTGATCAGTTGGGTGATGCAGTCATGCAGCACGGCAGCAACATTACCGAAGAACGTCTGCGCTTTGACTTCAGCTACCCAAACAAGCTTAGCTTAGAACAAATAAGCGCACTCGAAAAAGAAGTTAATACCCAGATAGAGCGTGATCTAGTGGTAGCCTGGGCAGAGTATCCAACTAAGCAAGCCTTAAACGAAATGAAAGCCTTGGGTGCTTTTGGTGATCGTTACGGTGAGAAGGTTAAGGTTTACTCAATGACACCAAAAGATAGCGATCAACCGTACAGTCTAGAGGTCTGCGGTGGTCCACATGTGGAGCATACAGCGCAACTTGGCGAAGGCGGCAAACACTTTAAAATAATTAAAGAGGAATCATCTTCAGCTGGCATCAGACGGATTAAAGCAGTCTTAGTCTAAGGGGGCGTTTTCTTCAGCCTATCCTAAGCTGTCTCGGTGCTATACTGTAGAAGTTATTATGCTTAGTAAACTCAAATCGGTCGGAAAGGAAACGGCCGCTAAATTTGTTTCCACTTCTAAAGACAAGTTACTGTCTATTCGCGAACGGACCGCTAAAGGCCCAAGCGGGGATGACCATCTTGTCGCTTTAGATATTGGTACGGAATATATTAAGGCCCTAATTGGGAAAATTAACCCTGATGGCAGCATTGATGTCGTTGGCGTAGGACGCAAGCATCAAAACCTGTCTGACATGCAAGCTGGCGCCATTGCCGATATAGCTGGGGTTGTCGAGAACTGTGATGTAGCACTTAACGAAGCTGAGAAGCAAGCCGGCGTAAGTGTGCGCCCAGCAATCATCGGGATAGCTGGTGAGCTAGTTAAGGGTACGACAATGACGATCCGTGTCGCTCGTAAGACCGCCGACAAAACAATTGATCTTGTGGAAATGGAGCAGATCATCCGTTTAGTCCAACAGCGGGCCGAGATGCGCGCCAAGGCGCAACTGACATGGGAAATGGGCGGTAAAGAGGTGGCAATCCGCTTAGTAAACAGCGCTTTAGTTAGTATTGAAATTGATGGCTACCCTGTTACTAACCCAATTGGTTTTCAGGGTAAAGATGTCGTCATACAGCTCTATACCGCTTTCGCACCCATGATTCACATTGGTGCACTTGAGAAAACCGCTGAAGAATTAGACCTCGATTTGATTGCTGTAGCTGCCGAACCGTTTGCCGTGGCCCGGGCTGTCATTGGCGATAAACAGAACCAGAATTTAAGCGCCATATTAATGGACGTTGGTGGTGGCACAACCGATATCGCAGTAGTAGATAATGGTGGCGTTCAAGGCACCCAAATGTTTGGTATTGGTGGTCGAGCCTACACACACGCCGTTGGTCGG
>JAJYFN010000017.1 GCA_021790875.1 bacterium
CCTATGACCAAACTACGCCCTGGAGCCCAGAAGCCTTAGGTGGAACCTATCGCTTTTTACAAAGAATCTGGACGCTGGTTGATGAGTACTTAGCGAGTGCGCGTGGCAAAGAGCAAAGCGATGCCCTCAAGCGAATCGTCAACCTGGCGGTTAAACAAGTTAGTGAAGACTTAGAGCATATGAGCTTTAACACGGCTATCGCCTCTCTCATGGAGTGCGTCAATAGTCTCTACAAGCAAAAAGCCAAGGATCACTATGCAGCCTCTGACTGGCAATGGGCCCTTGAAACCATTGTGAAGTTGCTGGCTCCTTTCGCCCCGCACTTAAGTGATGAGCTTTACTCAAGACTTGGCAATCAGGAATCAGTTCACCAGCAAAAATGGCCTGGCTTTGAAGCTAAGTGGCTGAAGCAGGAGAACGTGACGCTTGCCGTTCAGATTAACGGTAAGCTTAAAGGTGAAATAACGCTGCCGGCCGGATCAACTCAGGAAGCAGCTCTGCAAGCTGTAAAAGCCGATCCCAAGCTCAAGACATATCTTGCCGATCAGTCTATTTCGCGTGTCATATATGTTGACAACAAGCTACTTAGCCTAGTGCTTGAGAGCCCAAAGCGTTGATAAGACTTCACTTCATCTGCTAAAGTAGGGTAAGACGACATTATTAAGCCTCACAGTAGAGGGAGTTGAAAAGAGATACATCTATATGGGTAAACCAAAAAAACGCACCAGTCCTAGAGCAACCGGAGCCAGACGCAGTCATCTGGTCCTTAAACTAGCCCGCAGTGTTAACGCTAAATCGCCAGTTAAGATTAGAACGACTAAGCGCGAGAGTGGCAAGCAAGCCGCTAAAGTTTAGAATATTAAAGCTTACAAGCGTTGTCTAAGCTATGCGGCTTAAGCTAGCCTTATTTAAGACAAAGCAGTAAGTCTAACGTTTAGAGATAGAACATATGGCCTCCAACCGACATTTAGGACGTATTGTGGCTCTGCAGACGCTATATGAATACGACTTCCGTATTGAAGCCGGTGATCAGCGTTTTGATCTCGATGAAGTTCTAACACGCAACATTGAGCGCTACGATAAAACGCTTGAAGACACCGCTTTCATCAAAACTTTGGTTAACGGCGTAGTTAAAGCAGCTCAGCAATTAGACAGCGAGCTACAGCCAGTTGCCCCAGAATGGCCAATTGATCAAATCGCCCGCATGGACCGTATCGTACTCAGGATTGGACTCTGGGAGCTTCAGCATGAGGCTGATGTGCCACCTAAAGTCGTCATTAATGAAGCTGTTGAGCTAGCTAAAGCTTTTGGCGGCGAAAACTCGTCACGTTTTGTTAACGGCGTTCTTGGGACGCTCTTAAGACAGAAAGAGCCGCCGCAGTTAAAACCAGCCAAACCGAAAACAGCTGCTAGCAAGAAGAAACCGCGCGGAGACAAGAAGTAATGCACCGCCCAAATCCGATTCGGGGCATTAAGCGGCTAGTGACCAGGCGTCCGGAAATTGCCGAAGCGGTACATGAGACTACAGCCGGCGGTGTAATCTGGCGCCGTAACCCTAAAAACGATGGTGTTGAGCTGTTACTAATCCAGGACGCCAAGCACCGCTGGACTATCCCTAAAGGGCACGTCGAGCCAGGTGAAGACCCTAAACTAACCGCTGAACGCGAAATCCGGGAAGAAACTGGACTCAAGCAAATGCAAGTGATGTCCTGGTTAGGTAAGGTCAACTTTCGCTATCGGCGTAACCATACCTTAGTGCTGATGACGATGCATATTTACTTAGTCAAGGGAATAGGCAATACTGATGATTTGAAAGGTGAGGATTGGCTCAAGGATCTGAAGTGGATGAGCGCTAATGAGGCCATCGACAAGATCGCTTATGAAGATATTGGCAAGCTAATCCTGCTTGGCTTAAAGAAAATCCGCCTAGCTAAGCATTAATAAATTTAAGACTTTTAATGAACGACTCAAACGCCTACCAGAAATTTTCTGAAAATGAACTTGGTTTTAGTTTTAATAACATCGGGCTCTTAATTACCGCTTTTACCCACCGCTCCTACTTAAACGAGCACCGTAAAACAGTTTTTGAGCATAACGAGCGACTTGAATTCCTCGGTGACGCTGTCCTTGAATTAGTAGTTACCGAGTATCTATTTAGTAACTACGATGAACAAGAGGGCATCTTAACTAACTGGCGCAGTGCCTTAGTGCGCACTGAGAGTATAGGCGCCGCCGCCCAAAAAGGTGGCTTAGAGACTCTGCTTAGGCTAAGCCGTGGTGAGCGCCGCGGGACACGGCGCGCTAGGGATCAAATCCTAGCGAATGCGTTTGAGGCTTTGATTGGTGCAATCTACGTCGATCAGGGCTATGACCAGGCCAAAGCCTATATTGATAAGACAATTCTCTCAACCTTCTCAGAGATACTAAGTAAGGGCACTTGGATTGATCCAAAGTCTCAACTCCAAGAAGTTGTCCAAAGCCGAGTTGGTCTGACCCCAGTCTATAAAGTAATTGTTGAAGAAGGCCCGGATCACGACAAGCTATTTACAGTTGGAGTCTACGTCGATAATCAGCTCAAGGGCCAGGGCCGCGGACCCAGTAAACAAGCTGGGCAACAGCAAGCCGCCGAAGAAGCCCTAAAGCATTATTTAGACCAAAAAAGCTAAACTAAAACAGGCTCCTGTTGACTACAGCGTAGCTAATCTGTAAAATAGAAAGCCATTGCCCACGTTTTATAAAGACAAGGATTTAGATGTTAGCTATCCGTATGCAACGGACCGGTCGCAAAGGACACGCCATGTACCGCATGGTAGTTCAAGATGCCCGGCGTACACCAACCAGTGGTAAGATTGTGACCTATCTTGGCTCATATGACCCACATAACAAACTCGCTACCGTAGATAAGACCAAAGCTAGTTTTTACCTTGAGCACGGTGCTCAGCCTTCACCCCGGGCCGCTTCAATCTTAAAAGCTGAAAAAGTAAAAATGCCTAAGTGGGTTGAAGAACCAAAGCAAATGAAACGCAGTGTCCGTAATCCCGAAAAACGTCGCTCTAGCGCGCCAGCTAAGGAAGTTGCCCCAGTCGAAGAAGTTAAGCTTGAGGCAGCCGAAACGCCAGTAGCCGCTGCTGAAAACGAGCCAGTGGTTGCTGAACCTGAAGCCGCCAATGAGGCCGAAACGCCAACTGACGCCGTTACACCCGAATCTGTCTAACGAATCACAAAAAGATAATCCTAAAATCTAGAAACAACAGTGCCTAAAAGCAATAATGCTATACTGTTATTATCTTTAAACCTAGAGGGAGACACAACTACTCATGAGCAGCAGCATTGACCAACAATTCGTTGAATACGTCGTAAAATCACTAGTCGCTAAACCAGATGCCGTATCTATTGAGCGTCGCATTGATGAAAAGGGTGTATTACTTGAACTAACCGTTGACCCAGAAGATCTCGGTCGGGTAATTGGCAAGCGTGGCGCGACAGCACAAAGCTTAAGAACCCTACTAAGAGCCCTCGGAACGAAAAACGACGCCCGCTACAACTTGAAGATTGTCGACAACGGCTTTCCTCAAGAGCGCCGTGAACGCGTTAGCGAAGAGCGTCCAGCAGCAACTAACGATCAAACTGAACCTGAGGCCGTTAAAGCGGAACCAACTGCTGAGCCGGAACTAGAAACTACATTATTAGATAGCAAAGAAGTTGAAGAGAGTCCAAGCGAAAGTGATCGCTTTAGTAAAACTCGCCGTGAACTTGAAGAGCTAGACGACCTTGACCTTTAAGGCGTAACCCGTCTAATTTAGATATGCGCAAAATTCAAATCGTTACTCTCTTTCCAGAGATGTTTAAAGGCGTGCTAGAATCGTCAATGCTCTTTAAGGCAGCTAAAAACGAGATCGTGAGTTATGAGATTATTAACCTGCGTAAATTTGGCAAGGGATTACGTAAACGGGTAGACGATACCCCTTATGGCGGTGGGGACGGCATGTTACTCATGGTTGAACCACTAGTTAAAGCAATTGAGCTTGCTAAAGCCAACGATCCATCGGCCGTCGTCATTTTGCCAACCCCTAGAGGCGAAGATTTTAAGCAAGCCGCCGCCAATGCCCTTGCACAAGCGGACCATGGTCTAATCCTGCTCTCGCCACGCTATGAAGGCTATGACGAGCGGGTTACTAATTGGGTGGATTATCAGTACTGCATTGGTCCATACGTTCTAACTGGTGGCGAATTGCCCGCCATGGTAATGATTGATGCAATTGTCAGGTTGCTACCCGGTGTCTTAGGCGGTGCAAATTCCGCTAGTGACGAATCATTTCAGGGTGGCGACGAAGCCGAATACCCGCAGTATACCCGTCCAGATGAGTTCCGTGGCCTGCCGGTGCCGCCTGTACTACTTAGTGGTAATCACCGTCAAATTGCAGAGTGGCGCGCCAAGCACAAACGCTAGAGTAAAACAGTTAAATATCGATTGAGTAAGCTATAATTGAAGCTTGGCTAAGTCTAAGGAGGGAAGAGATTTATGAAACTAT
>JAJYFN010000018.1 GCA_021790875.1 bacterium
AGATATAATGGCTGTAAATGCTAATTATGGGGTTATAGCTCAGTTGGCTAGAGCGCAGCATTCACATTGCTGAGGCCCATGGTTCGAGTCCATGTAGCCCCACCAGAAAACACTAAGAGGTAAACAATGAACCAGTCCGCTAGCAAGTGCCCGTTTTGCAACATTAACGAGCGGGTGCTAAAAAGTAACACTCACGCCCAGGCGTTTCTAAGTAATCCACGTAAAGTGCCTGGACATTTCTTAGTTACACCAAAACGTCATATTGAAAAACCGTGGGAACTTACTAATGCTGAGCTCCAAGATATCTTTGAGCTAATCTTTTTTATCGAGCAAAAGTTAGTGAGCAAGCTCGGACAAGGTGCCGACATTCGCCAAAATTACCGCCCGTTCTTAAAAGCCGGCCGGCTCAAGCAAGATCACGTTCACTTCCATGTTTATCCTAGGTATAACCAAGACTTTCTCTACCAGGTGTCTGAGCAGTTTGAAGCTGATCTCTTTACTGATCTAGATGAAGGGGAGCAAGCTGAATTCGCTAAATTGCTGATGTGATATATATCTGCCTGCGATCTGCCAAATTGTTCCCTAATTTTAAGCAGAACTAAATTCTGCTTTAAAAACAATCAGCGTTTATTAAACGTTAAAACAGCTACATAAGTTAAAATACATATTGTTATCTATATGGGAAAATACTACGTCACCACTTCTATCCCTTACGTGAACGCCGAACCACATATCGGCTTTGCACTTGAACTGCTCTACGCCGATGTTCTAGCGCGTTACGCTCGAGCCCGTGGCGAAGATGTTATTTTCGCTACTGGAACCGATGAGCACGGCGGAAAAATTGCCGAACAAGCTAAAACGCGTGGCCTAAGCCTCAAACAGCATACTGATGAGATATCTGAACACTTCCGCGATTTAACTAAAGCGCTCGCAATCAGCAACAACCGCTTCATTCGGACTACCGACGAAGCACATGAACAACGCGCCACAGAAATTTGGAAGCGCCTAAAGGACGATATCTATAAAGGCAAATATGAAGGCTGGTACTGTGTTGGCGACGAAGCCTTTTTTACGGAGACCGAAGTTAAAGCTAATCACGGTATTTGCCCGGCACATAATCGACCATATGAAAAAC
This sequence comes from bacterium, assembly GCA_021790875.1. Classification (GTDB taxonomy): domain Bacteria; phylum Patescibacteriota; class Saccharimonadia; order Saccharimonadales; family UBA4665; genus JAJZWH01. Next base: position 1,136 of record JAJYFN010000018.1, read on the forward strand.
TGGTAGAAGAGAACTACTTCTTTAGCCTTAGTAAGTACGGCGACCAGATTAAGAAGCAGATCGAAGAGGGTAGCTTTAAAGTTGTACCTCAAAGCCGACGCAATGAAATTCTCTCGTTACTTGAACAGGGCCTAGAAGATATTTCAATTAGTCGTCCTAAAGAAAAAATTAACTGGGGAATTCCTGTCCCAGGGAGCTCAAGCCAGGTAATGTACGTCTGGTTTGAGGCGCTAATGAACTACATTACGGTACTCGGATATCCGGAACATGAAGACTTTAAGCTTTATTGGCCGGCCAATGTACAGGTGATCGGTAAAGATATCTTAAGGTTTCATGCTGCTATCTGGCCGGCAATGCTGATGTCACTTAAGCTGCCCTTACCTAAACAGCTTTACGTGCACGGTTTCGTGACCGCCGAAGGTAAGAAAATGAGTAAAAGTATCGGTAATGTCGTGAATCCATTTGATGCAATTAAGCCATATGGGGTGGACGCTTTCCGCTACTACATTCTTAAATACATTCCGAGCTATGAAGATGGCGACTTTAGCTGGGAGCGATTTGAACACGCCTACAATAATGAACTTGCAAACGAACTTGGTAATTTAGTGCAGCGTATTCTAGTCATGGCCACAAAGTTTATTGGTGGCGAGATAAAAGATATACCACCAGCAGAACACGATAGCAGTCAATACGTTGCCGCTTTAGCGGAGTGTCGTTTTGACCGCGCGCTTGAAACAGTGTGGGAGCAGGTCAGGGGACTTAATCAATATATTGATGAGGAAAAACCTTGGGAAGTCGCAAAAACTGGCGATCAGGAGCATCTTAATGAAATCATCGCTTATTTAATTAGTAGCATTCGTGAAATTGCCGATTTACTAATGCCGTTTATGCCCCTTAGCGCTACTAAAATCAGTGCAGCATTTAAGGACGGTAAGATAGCTGCTTCAAATGCCGCCTTGTTCCCACGGCACATTACTTCTACTAGCTCATGAGTCAGACGTTTATCGACAGTCATTGCCACGTTCACTCTGTTGGTACAGACAGTGAAGTGCTTTCTAGGGCCAAATGGGAAGAGCTCGGTCTGAGCCCTCAAACAATCGTTGAGCGAGCCGTGGCTGCCGGCGTCACTAAACTAGTCTGTGTCGGTACGGATCTCCCTGATAGCCTAAAAGCAGTTGAGTTTGCCCAGAGTAACGACAATTGCTACGCTGCAGTCGGTATTCATCCACACGAGGCAAAGCGTTATGTGAACGATCAAGCCGCCCTTAAGCGTTTTAAGGAGTTACTTAGTCAGCCAAAAGTTGTGGCAATTGGCGAATGTGGCTTGGATTATTACTACAACCACTCTGAATCAAGCGATCAAGAAGCAATTTTAAGATTCCAACTTGATTTAGCCAGGGAGCATAATTTACCCGTCATCTTTCATGTTAGAGATGCTTTTGCTGCTTTCTGGCCAATTTTTAATGCTTACAGTCCTAATTTAAGAGGTGTGCTACATAGTTTTACGGACACTCCCCAAACTCTTAAAACTGCTTTAGAGAAAGGCTTATATATTGGCGTCAACGGCATTGCAACTTTTCCGAGTGCCACTGCACTAAGTCAAACGTTAGTTTCCGTTCCGGACGAACAATTACTCCTTGAAACGGACTCACCTTACTTGACACCAGCACCTTATCGTGGTACTATAAATGAGCCAAAACAGATAGTGCGGATCGCGGAATATTTAGTCGGGCTAAGACAAACCACCCTTGATAAATTAGCAGACATAACAAGTGCGAACGCAATTCAGCTTTTTGGTTTATAATTAAGCTTCGTGTTTATGATTTCAGATGATAATTCCAGGGAGATACTAAAAAATCCTCAGTCAGCCGCTGAGGTTCGTATTCATACGCTGACGCGCGCCAAAAGTCGGCTTGAAGCAGTAATTGCGCATAAATTAAACCTTGAGTCAGCCAAATCACCTGTTATAGCAATTCAACCAGAGCCAGTAATAACGAACTTTACTTACACCCCACCCATTAGCCAAGAAGCTCAAGCGCCACAACCTGAAACTAATAACGACCTGAATATTGCCGCGATTAGATTTAGCGTGGAGCAGGCTTTGCGTGAACACATTGAAACCATAGAGGATGTGAGTGCCTAAAATGATTGACTCTATTAAAAAGGTTTTAGGGACACCACTACGCACCATTGATGACATTATTCGCTATGAAGCTAAGGCTGGCGGGCAATTATTTGGTCCAATTCCAGATAAACACCGTCGGGAATTCTTTTGCCTAGACGAACAAACTTGGGTTTGGCACGAGGAATGGCCGGACAAAATGGGTCGCCGCCATACTCTCACAACTCGTTATGATGTGCGCCCGAACGGTGTATTTAAAACTCAAGGCAACGCTCCCTACCGCGAAATTGATAGTGCGGAGCTGGATAATCTCTACCAAGCTAGCCAGCTTTATGCTAAGAAGTTAATCCCAGAGCTACAGCGTCTCTCCAATCAGTCCTAAAACTCATGAAACAAGGAGGAGGGATCTACTTAGATTTCGCAGCCGCCACACCAGTGGATGAGACGGTACTCCAAGCGATGCAGCCGTTCTTGACGCAGCAATTCTATAACCCATCAGCAGATTACCAGGCGGCTAGAAGCATTAAGCGCACACTCAATGAAGCGCGTGCTAGTGTAGCTTCTTACCTTGGCGCCAAGCCGGGGGAGCTATTCTTCTGCGCCGGAGGCACAGAGGCCAACAACTTAGCGATTAAAGGCGTGATGGATCTGTACCCAGAAGCGAAGGTGTTAACATCGGCCATTGAACATGAATCAGTTTTAGCGCCGGCCAAGCGCTACAGAAGGACGTTAATTAATGTTGATCCTAAGGGTCGAATTGATCTTGAGCACCTAACCGCTTCAATTGATGATTCGGTAGTACTAGTTAGCGTTATGTATGCCAATAACGAAGTCGGTACCATTCAACCGCTGAAGCAAATTGGCGCAATTATAGCTAAAGTCAGAGCTGAGCGAAAAGAGGCTAAAAATAAACTGCCGTTACTCTTTCATACTGATGCCTGCCAGGCAGCCAACTACCTAGATTTGCACGTCAGCCGTTTAGGCGTTGATTTAATGACCTTAAACGGTGGTAAAATCTACGGTCCGAAACAAAGCGCCATGCTATTTGTGAAGCGTGGAACCTTCCTTCAGCCATTAATTGATGGTGGCGGGCAAGAGTTAGGCATTCGTTCTGGTACTGAGAACGTAGCAGCAGATATTGGCTTTGCGCACGCCCTTAAGTTAGCTCAAAGCCAACGTGACCAGCAGAATGCAGAAACAGCTAAGCTAAGAGATTATTTTATTGAACAATTACAAAAAGAGATCAAGACAGCGGTAATTAACGGATCGCT
>JAJYFN010000019.1 GCA_021790875.1 bacterium
CTAACAAAGAACTGCGTTACACCCGGGTCACCCTGTCGTCCGGCGCGACCACGTAGCTGATTGTCAATCCGACGCGATTCATGGCGTTCCGAACCAAGCACGAATAGTCCGCCAAGCTCCTTAATCCCCTTGCCTAATACAATGTCCGTACCACGTCCAGCAATGTTAGTGGCGAGCGTTACAGCACCTTTTTCGCCAGCTTTAGCTACAATCCCAGCTTCGCGCTCGTTATTCTTAGCGTTGAGCATTTGGTGTGGAATATTGGCTTTTCGCAAAAGTGTACTTAAGACTTCATTCTTCTCAATTGAAGCTGTGCCCAGTAAGACAGGTTGACCCTTGGTATGAAGCATTTCAACTTCACGCACAATTGCTTTAAATTTAGCTACTTCAGTCTGGTAAATTCGGTCAGTGCGATCGTCACGCACCATCGGTTGGTTGGTTGGAATCGTAACTACCTCGAGTTTGTAAATCTGGTGGAATTCTTCAGCTTCGGTTAAAGCCGTACCGGTCATACCGGAAAGCTTGTCGTAAAGACGGAAGTAATTCTGGAAAGAAATGGTCGCAAGCGTTGATGACTCTTCCTGAACTTCTACCCCTTCTTTAGCTTCAATCGCCTGGTGTAGACCTTCGTTATATCGCCTACCATTTAGTAAACGACCAGTAAACTCGTCGACAATAACCACTTCACCATCTTTAGTTACGACATAGTCTTTGTCGCGCTTAAACAGCGCGTGAGCTTTGAGAGCCTGCTGCAGGTGATAAATGGTGCGGATGTTTTCGCTCGCATAGAGGTTTGAAATGCCCAGTACTTTTTCAAGACGATCCACTCCCTTATCAGTCAAGATTACTTGTTTGCGCTTTTCGTCAGTCTCGAAATCGACATCTATCTTTAGGGGGCGGACGATTTTAGCAAACTGTGCGTATGCTGTACCACTGGTTACACTTGGAGCACTAATAATTAAAGGTGTTCTGGCTTCATCGATTAGGATTGAGTCAACCTCGTCAACGATGGCGAAATTAAGATCACGCTGGCGTAACTGATCTACCTCACGCACCATGTTGTCTCTTAGGTAGTCAAAGCCGTATTCATTATTGGTGCCATAGGTAATATCCGCAGCGTAAGCTTCCTGACGCGACGTTTCCAATAAATGACGCATCCGCGGGTCTTCGTGGTCCTTATTCTCATACTTGGAATCATAGACATATGAATGATCGGGCATAATAACGCCGACTTTCATACCTAGAAAATCATAGATTTGACCCATCCAGCCGGCATCACGTTGCGCTAGATAGTCGTTAACGGTCACAACGTGCACGCCTTTGCCGCTCAAGGCATTTAGATACACTGGTAAGGTTGCAACTAAGGTTTTGCCTTCTCCGGTGCGCATTTCGGCCACCCGCCCTTCATGCAACACCATGCCACCAATTAGCTGAACATCGAAGTGTCGCTGCTTTAGGGTGCGCGTTGAGGCTTCCCTTACGACCGCAAAAGCATCCGGCAAGATATCATCAAGAGTTTCCTTGGCTAAGCGGGCTTTTAACTTAGCGGTTTGTTTACGTAAATCGGCATCGCTTAGCTTGGCATATTTATCGGCCAATGCATTAATTTCACCTACCCGCTTTTTTAAGCGTTTAAGTGTTTTATTCTGTGGATCCCCTAGTATTTTTTTAAAAACAACGTGCATTTAACTCCAGCACCTTAATCTGGTAAATTTCTCTTCACAATTATACCCTATCCAATCCCAAGTAATACCCTCTAAATTTTTTGTCTCTTTTTACTCTTTGTTGCGATCTTGCCGGCGCGCCCTTTTTAACAAATGGCGCCAGCGCTTTGGGTTGGCGTGAGTATCCTTGTAGCGGATTAGCGCTTGCTTTAGCTTGGGCTCGACAATATCGACCGCTGCATGCATGTTAATGGTACTCTCACGGATCCGGATTGTCTCTTTTGGTAAATGCGCAACGACTTCAAATTCAAACTGTTTCGGGGCGTGTTTCTTATTTTCTTTGGCATACACTTCAAGGTGCAAACTGCGCCGGGCGGACGCTGGAACGTATTTATCAAGATTGCCAATCTTTTGTTTAATATAATCTTTTAAATCGGCATTAAGTTCGGTATGTACAGCGTGGAACTCGAGATTCTGAATCATTTACTTAGCTGCGCCTCCTCTTTGCTTTTTAAATGCAGGTGCTAACCTTGCTACTCTCTATTTTACACGCCTCTAACAACTTGCGCGCACCAACTATATCCTAACAAACTAAATCTTGGTTTGGCCGCCCATAAAGGGTACTAACACCGTAGGAACTCTAAAATGTCCGTCGCTTTCTTGGTTGTTTTCAATAATTGCCGCGAGTATCCGGCCAAGCGCCAACGCCGTAGCATCATTAGTGTGTACTAGTTCAGGTTTATCGGTGTTATCTTTAGTCCGAATTTTTAAATCACGCGCCTGGTAATCTGTTAAATAGTCAGCTGTATGTGTTTCGCGGTAAGTCTGCTGCGATGGGAACCAGGTGTTAATATCCATGCCGTGCGCATTTGGCTTGCCAATATCCGCGGTGCATTTATTAATCAACTGATATGGTAGCCCCAAACTACTAACAAGGTGCTCCTGAATCGCCACTAAAAGCTTATGCTCATCTAAGCCGCTCTCTGCACTCGAGAATACTTCCATCTCCATCTTATCGAACTGATGCAAACGTAAAATACCCTCAATGTCCCGGCCATAACTTCCAGCTTCACGCCTAAAACTGGTCGAATAACCGATATAACGCAGTGGTAGCTCTTCAGCAGGTAAGATTTCATCCATTAACATTGTGCACAGCGTGTGCTCGGCACTAGCGTTAAGCCATAAATCATCCTGTGCTACTTTGTACGTCATCTCTTCGGCATTTAAGCGTGCACTTGCTTCATAGGGTGCTGTTTTAAGTAGCGCTGGTGGCAAAACCGGTGTAAAAGGAGTGTCTGCTAGATTCAGCTGGTTCTCCTTAATAAGCTTAGCGATCACCTCTCTGTTACCTAGCTCACCTAAGACAAAAGTAATAATAGCGAACTGCAACCGGACTAAATCACCCTTTAAATAAACAAAGCGACTACCGGCAATTTTGGCGGCACGCGCTTTATCGATTAAGCCCAAATTCTCGCCAATTACATGATGCGGTAAAGGTTCAAATGCAAATTTTGGTACCTCACCAACCGACTTAACGACCACGTTTTCATCTTCTGTAGCACCAATCGGCACGTCAGCAAGTGGCATGTTCGGCACCAGCCTTAACAACTCCCAATAATCTTTATCAATCGCTTTTAGTTCAGACTCGAGCTGCCCAAGCTTAGTTTTAAGTTCCTGACCTTTAACTAGCTGTTCAGCTGCTGGACGCTGACCGGCGGCTTTGTCAGCAATTTGGTTGCGTTCACTCCTAATGCCATCAATTTGTGCCTGTAATTCGCGCCGCTGCGTATCTAACTCGAGCAACTTATTAATATCTACCTTTGCACCCTTAGAAGCTGCTTTTTGAGCAACTAATTCTGGGTTAGTGCGGATAACATTAATGTCGATCATGCCGGTTTTGACCTCTTCTTAGTTGATGCTAATTTAGTTTTCGGTTCAATTGCCGAAAGCGTCAGTTCGGTGCGCGCCCGAGCATAGGCACAAAACTCGCAAATACCACCCATGGCTGCCGTACCAACTGGAGGCATCTTATCATCATCTAGCGTTGCTTTCATTCGGATTAAGGTCGGTTCAACCCAAGTATCGTCGCCTTTATATGGGATAACTTTTGTTACAAAATCTACCTTATCGAAAAAGCCATCCGCCTTAACGACTGCATTGGTATAAACAAAGTAGCCGACGTCCGAGACTTTAAGATTATTACGTCTTAGTAACCACTGGTAAACTTCCAGCTGGCGCTTATAGCTAATCTGCCAGTCACTATCAATTGAAACGCCCTGCTCTTTAGCGGTCGCCTTATAGTCGACTACAATAGCTTGTCCACTTGAATCTACCCATAGGTCATCAATTGCCCCAAAGACCCATAAATTGGTCGGCTCATGTAGCGCAGTGACACCTGTGAAATTTTGGCGCCAGACATTAAGCATGTCGTGCTGCATGGGCACAGCATCAATTGAGAATTCCTTCATTAAGGGATGTGGTTCAGCTTTGGCGCGGTATGTATCAAATTCTCTTTTAAATAGCTCGTCAATCGCCTTATTAATGTTAAAAGGTGGTGACGATGGTCGAGTAATTTTTAGTTTGGCGTCAAGCCAAAAGCAACGCGGGCACTGCATAAACAGCTCTATCTTGCTGCGTGATACCTTAAACGGTTCAGTTTGGCCCACCTCGTAGGGCTTATTTCTATGTGACGCCATATGTTGCTCTAATTGTAGCAGGTACAGCTCTTAGGTGAGGTTGTTTTCCGCTAACGCAGATTCA
>JAJYFN010000020.1 GCA_021790875.1 bacterium
AGGTTAGATTATGCTATCGTTATCATTAAATAACCCTAAAAACAAACAGCTTTAAAAATGGACGACAATAAAACACAGTTAGCTGAAAAACTTAAGACGGCGAACAACGTTTTAGTGACCGTTAGTAATAGTCCCAGCGTCGACCAATTAGCGGCTTGTATTGGTATAACGCTCTGGCTAAATAAGTTAGGCAAGCATGCTACAGCTGTATTTAGCGGTGATATCCCAAACACGCTTGAATTTCTACAACCAGAAGAAACGCTCGAAAAAAATACTGATTCTTTACGTGACTTCATCATTGCGCTAGATAAAAAGAAGGCCGATAAATTACGCTACAAGGTTGAAGATCGTGTCGTAAAGATTTTTATTACGCCATATCGGACTAGTTTAAGTGCCGCCGATTTAGAGTTCTCACAAGGCGATTTTAACGTTGACGCCATCGTGGCAATTGGGGTAACTAAACAGGAAGATTTAGATCAAGCTATCGTAATGCACGGCCGTATCTTACATGATGCTGTTGTTGCTACTATTAACATTACTCAATCCGGAGATATTGGCTCAATTAACTGGCGCGATACAACGGCGAGTAGTTTATGTGAATTAGTTTATGATCTCGGCATATTAATTGATGCCAACCAAATTGATGCCCAGATTGCTACGGCGCTCTTAACTGGTATAGTGGCCGAGACTAATCGTTTTAGCAACGATAAGACTTCACCTAATACGATGAGTGCCGCTGCGGCACTGATGGCGGCTGGCGCCAATCAACAACTAGTGGCCAATAAGCTAGAAGATAGCACAAACGCTAGTGGATCGTTACTTCCTGGTGCGCCATCTAATGCCACAACTGGAGCACCGACTGATTCAAAACCAGAGGACGGCACTTTACAAATTAATCACCCCGAAGAATCAAGCGAGGAAGCCGTACCTGACCAATTGCCAAAACCACAGGAAACGACCGAACCGGAAGCGACACCAGAAGAGGGTGCAGCAATTAACAGCAGAATGATTACCGAACCGCCATCTCTGGGCGGGCAGCTGACAGCTAATTCATTATCCCAAGATGTCTTGGAGCCATCAACTGACCCTATGAGCATGCCACCAATGGACACTGCCCAATTATTAAATCGTGGACCCCTAACCCCTATAACTAGTGAGCCACAGCCGAACGATATACCGGCTTCCCAGCCAGCTCCTGGACCAGGTAATACTGAACCAGAAAATAAGCAGACATTATCTGAAATTGAGCAGGCAGTAGATAGCCCCCACCTAAAAAGTGCTCAAGATCAGATCATTGATGATTTAAAGAAAGATCAGCAGGACTTAAATGATCCCGAGAATAACTCTTTAAAATTTAATCCAGCAGCTTTTGGACTTGATCAAGAAGACAATGAACAAGATCCGCCCGAAGTGCCACCACCAATTGTTTCACCAGATTTCATGCCACCCGAACCACCCCCAACAAGCTAGTTATTTATTATGGAAGGTCTGTTACTTGTCGATAAGCCAGTTAACTGGACTAGTTTTGATGTCGTTAAGTATGTGCGCGGCGTAGTTAGTCGAGCTAGTGGGATACCAAACAAGCGAGTGAAAGTTGGTCATAGTGGCACTCTTGATCCGTTTGCAACTGGGCTTATCATCTTAATGGTTGGCAAAAACTACACTTCACAAGCTGAACACTTCCTTAAGCTAGATAAAAGTTACAAAGCGACAATGGAGCTAGGGAAAGTCAGTAGCACTGGTGACCCAGAAGGGGAGCTGACAGAGTCAAATGTAAACGGACTGCACCCCACAAGATCAGAAGTAGAAGCTGTCTTAAAAACGTTTGAGGGGCCAAGCAAACAAACCCCTCCTGCATTCTCGGCCATAAAAGTCGATGGCGTAAGAGCCTACAAGTTAGCTAGACAAAACTTACCCGTTAAACTTAACCCTCGAGAAATAAATATTCGGTCCATTGAACTAATTAGCTATGACTACCCATTGGTTGAATTTGTCACGCATGTTTCATCCGGTACATATATCCGGACTCTCGTTGAAGATATTGGATCAGCTCTTAAAACCGGCGCTTATACTAAGAAGCTCAGGCGCCTATCGATTGATAGTTATTCAATTGATCAAGCTAAGACAATTGAAGACATCACTGAACAAACAATTGCTTCCATGCTTGAGAACAAACTTAGTAATTGAATAAACATCTATTGCAAAAACGGCTTAGATTTGATAGATTAACATCAGATGATAACCTCTGAAGAGAAAGTTACCGCGATTAAGCGGGCTACTACTAATAGTAAAGATACTGGCGGATCGAGCGCCCAAGTAGCTATTTTAAGCGAGCGCATTAAGCAGTTAACTGAGCATTTAAAAGTAAACCAGCATGATTTTATGGCTAGGCGGGGATTGCTCCAACTAGTTGGTAAACGTCGCCGTTTGCTGCAATATATTGCTCGCAAGGATAGCAATGGCTATCTAGACCTGATTCAAAAGCTCGGTATCCGTAGGTAAGCATCTTTTCATGTGCTTGAACCATTCTTCCTAAGAACTAAATCTTAAGAGGAAAAGCTTGTGCACATTAACTTTAAAAGAATTAGAGACATCTTAAGGTAGAGCAACAGATATATTGCGTTAAGGAACCATGAAAACTTGGTTTACGCACAAGCTCCAATATATTTGCACCCTGCCTTAAGAGAAGCCGGCAAATCATAAATTTTCCGGTCAGCCCAAGAAAGGACTAAATTGAACGAAATAATTAACCCCTACGGTCAACCAATCATAACTGTTGAGACCGAATTCTGCGGTCGTACCTTAAGTTTGGAGGTAAACCGGGTCGGATTTCGCTCATCCGCCTCAGTACTAGCGCGTTATGGCGATACAGTTGTGCTCGGCACTGCAATGCTATCAAGTAGCGTTATTCAGGGACTGGATTACTTTCCCCTAAGTATCGATTATGAAGAGAAGTTTTACGCCGCTGGCAAGATCAGTGGTTCTCGCTATATTAAGCGTGAAGGCCGACCAAGCGATGATGCAGTTTTAATTGGACGATTAATTGATCGACCGATTCGTCCGCTCTGGCCTAAAGGCTACCGTCATGAAGTGCAGGGCATTGCCACGGTTCTATCAATGGATCCAGACTTTCGCCCCGATATGGTGGCTTTAATTGCCACCAGTATGGCGCTCATGCTAACGGGTGCTCCTTTTGAAGGACCAGTTGCTGGTTTGCGTGTTGGTCTCGACCAAAACGCTAAACTTGCGGCTTTTCTAAGCCAAGAACAATTGCAAGCAGGCGGACTTGATCTAGTCGTTGCTGGCACTAAAGACGGTGTCATGATGGTTGAAGCCGGGGCGAGCGAAGTTAGCGAGGAACAAGTCGCTGAAGCAATTGGTTACGCTCAAAAAGCAATTCAACCGGCAATTGACCTACAGAATGAACTGCTAGCTAAGCTTAAACCAGCCAAACAGGAATACACGCTTGTTTTACCAGATGAAAACATTACACAGATGGTAGATACATGGGTAAAGGGTAAATTAGGTGCCAACCTGCGCCTGCCTTATCCTGAGCGCAATGATCTACTAAAGAGTTTACGTGATGCCATGCATGCCGAACTAACTTCTAAAGTAGAAGACTACGAGCAAAAGCGTAATGAGTATGACGAAGCCTTTACGCTCGCCGTACATAAAGACGTCCGTGCTGGAATTTTAAGCGACAACACCCGCCCAGATGGCAGAAAGTTAACTGAAATCCGACCCTTAAGTAGTGAAGTTGGGTTTCTACCCCGGGCGCACGGTTCAAGTTTGTTTACACGTGGTTTAACTCAGGCCATGAATATTGTGACGTTAGCGCCACTAAGTTACTCACAGTCAATTGACACTATGGAAGCAAGCGGTGAACGTCGTTATATGCACCACTACAATGCACCAGGATGGACAGTTGGCGAAGTGAGACGATTGGGCAGTCCAGGTCGGCGTGAAATTGGCCATGGTTACCTAGCTGAGCGGGCAATTATGCCGGTTTTACCAGATGTTAATAGCTTCCCGTATGCCATCCGCTCCGTTACAGAGATTATGAGCCAGAACGGTTCTACCTCAATGGCAGCAACCTGTTCAAGCTGTTTAGCGCTAATGGACGCTGGGGTGCCAATCACCGCTCCTGTTAGTGGTATTGCAATGGGCTTAATGCTCGAGGGAGATAAACCATATATTTTAAGCGATATCGCTGATGCGGAAGACTTTGCTGGTGACATGGACTTTAAGGTGGCTGGTACTACAAAAGGTATTACCGCTCTACAAATGGACATGAAAGTGCATGGACTTAAGGTAGAGATCCTGGCGCAGGCTCTAACCCAAGCCAAAGCCGGCCGAGC
>JAJYFN010000021.1 GCA_021790875.1 bacterium
GTTAGCAGCACTTTTTTTAGCCTTTCCCGATTATTAGATCTCCCTTGCAATGTCTAGGAACGTTTCGGTCATTTACTTTTGGTGGGCGGTCTTTGATCATGACCATATTAGCAATTGGACCAGATTTGTCCCTTAGGGATTCGCTTTGTTCTACCAGAACGTAAACAACGAGCAAGTTCCCTACGTAGTTCACCCTCGCCTGGACAAATAGAGATTGATAGATGGTCTCATGACTTACCTTGATACTTTCATCACCTGCAAAGTCTAGCTTTAGGCGACTAGATATTTCCTCCGGTGACCATCATTGTTCTAGCTGCTTTGTCACCTTTGAGCACAAAAGAGGACTATCTAGCTTTTTGGCCTTGGGCCGCTTTGTGGCTTGTAAGGCTCGTTGGTATAAGGCCAGATACTATATCTTTTAGGGCCACCATTAGCCTTTACTTCTCTAGTAATAGTCGATGGTGAAAACTTGAGTCTTCTGGCAACTGAACTCATTGATTCGCCTTGATTTAGACTAAATAAAATCTGTTCTCGATCATCAATTGTGAGATGACCAATTTGTGGAGTCCATGGGACTGGTCTTAGTCACGGGCTTGGCCCTTTAGTATGACATCAATTCCAGAGTGACTACAGCCAACTTCTTTTGCAATATCTCTTAGACTCATGTTACTTGGATCTAAGTCTGCGAGCAAGTGCCCGTTGTTGAACGGTGAGATGAGCAGTCATATTCTACTCCTTTAATTGCTTAAATCCCAATAGAGTTATCTTGTCACCGTTGCGTTCACCCCTTGAGGCCAAGCACTTATGGATTAAAAAATATAGACGACTCCTAACGTATCTTTTAATATTAAGCCACTTGATCCCAGACCTATATCTTAACTTCAGTCGAAAAAGGAAAATATCTTATGTTCTGATTAGTTTTACTGAAAATTACTGAAACAAACTAAAAATTAAAGAAATATACTCTATCATTTTAAAATGGATCACCACATAAAAGACTCTCATCTAGGCTTTGCTCTAAAATCAAAACTGATACTTCCTATAGCCGTTGTTTTACTGACACTACTATCAAGCATAGTACTTACTGTTAGCATCGCAGGTGCATCATCTGGGACAACCACCACGACAAGTACGGCGTCCGGTCAATTATCCTATGTGGGGCTGAACGGCCCCAAAGGCATTGTGTTTGATTCTTCAGGCAATATGTACATAGTAAATACAGCAACTCAGAGTATTTCCGTCGTCGCCAAGAACTCAGGGGTGATCTTTGGCCAATATATACAGGCCGATACAGCAACACCGTTAAAAGCTATTAAAGGTCTTGATAGTCCTGATGCTATCGCCTTTGACTCCGCCGGCAATATGTATATAGTAAACGACCTTGGCTCTGGTACAGGCGGCACCGGCTATGTTACGGTAGTGGCCAAGAACTCAGGGACCATCTTTGGACAAGATGTCAAAGCGAATACTTCTACGATACTGACCACAGTGACAGGTTTGAATCATCCAGCAGGTGTTGCCTTTGACTCTGCGGGCAATATGTATATAGTAAACACAGCTGCCTCTACTTCAAGTGGTGCCGGTTATATTACAGCAGTAGCTGTGAACTCTGGCACGATCTTCGGCCAAGCCGTTCCGGCAGACACTGCCACAATACTTAGCAATATCACAGGTCTAAATCAGCCTGATGCCGTTTCATTTGACTCTGCGGGCAATATGTATATCGCAAACACCGCTGGCCCTACTTCGAGTGGTGCCGGTTATATTACAGCAGTAGCTGTGAACTCTGGCACGATCTTCGGCAATAAAGTAGGGAAGGATACTCCTGTAGCGTTGAGTAACATAACTGGCCTTGCTCAACCAGACTCTATATCCTTTGACGCTGCGGGCAATATGTATATCGCGAACCATACAGGAGATTCTGTTACGGCTATGGCCGTTAATTCTGGAACGATCTTTGGCCAAGCCGTTCCGGCAGATAAGCCGACAAAGCTGAGCAATATAACAGGCTTGGCTGGCCCATATAGTATTTCCTTTGACCCTGCTGGCAATATGTATATCGCCGATTATTACAGCAACAATATTACTGTCTTAGCAAAGACTTCCGGCACACTCTTCGGACAGACAGTAGGGGCAGATACGTCAACCATTCTAAACGCTGCTGCAGGGCTTAACTATCCGAGCGCCATTGCCTTTGACTCCGCCGGCAATATGTATATTGCCAATTATTACGGCTCCAATTCCAGTGGTGCGGGCTATATTACAGTTATCGCCAAAAACTCCGGGGTGATCTTTGGCCAAACTGTACAAGCAGATAAACCAACAATTCTAAATGCAGCTACTGGGCTTGATTACCCAGATGCTATTGCATTTGACTCTTCGGGTAATATGTATATATCCAATGGATATGGACCGAGCGCTATCGGTACCGGTACCGTCGCCGTTATAGCCAAAAACTCTGGAACAGTCTTTGGTCAAGCCGTAAAAGCAAACACGGCCACAACACTAACTGCGGCTAAAGGACTTGATTACCCAGATGCTATTGCATTTGACTCTTCGGGTAATATGTATATTGCCAACGGGGATGGCTTCAATGCTAGTAGTAGCGGTACGGGCAACGTTGTTGTCGTAGCTAAGAACTCCGGGGTGGTCTTTGGGCAAGCCGTACAAGCAAATACAACAACAACATTAAATGCCTCTACCGGACTTGAATTTCCAACCGACATTGCATTTGATTCCTTGGGCAATATGTATGTAGTAGATTGCTATAGCGGCAAGATTACCGTCGTAGCCAAGAACTCAGGTATCATCTTTGGACAACAATTCCCAGCTAATAAACCCACATTTCTAAATGCCGCCAGTGGGCTTTATTACCCGGGAGGTATTGCCTTCGATTCTTCGGGTAATCTATATATCGACAATGGATCCGACTACAGATCAAGCGGTCCCGGCTATCTAAGCGTCGTGGCTAAAAACTCTGGCACTATCTTTGGCCAAGCGCTACAGTCAGATAAATCCACCACACTAAATGCCGTCACAGGATTAGATTACCCATTGGGTATCGCTTTAGGTGCAGATGGCAATTTATATATGGCAAATGAGGGTAGTGCTTCTGTGTCTTTCCTAGCAAAAAGCCCACTTGCCCTTGCGCAGACGACTCTGCCGTCCGCCACGGCTAATTCCCCATATAGCGCCAACCTGTCAGCCTCGGGAGGTATTTTTGGATACACTTGGTATCTCTCCAGCGGAACATTACCGTCCGGTCTAAGCCTAAACACCCATACCGGTCATATCACAGGTACACCGGTTACATCCGGTAATTCATCTTTTAGCGTTACCGTACAAGACTTAGGTGGAGAGCAGCAGACGGAGAATTTATCCATATCTGTAGCTGCATCTACCACAACGACTGTTGCCCCTACAACAACTACGACCTCCACCACAACGACTATAGCCCCCACAACCACAACAACCGTTGCCCCGACAACGACCTCAACTACAACAGCACCTGCTACCACAACATCTTCTTCTTCCTCAGGTACAACATCAGCTACCTGTAGCGTAACGTTGAAGGTAACAAGTCAGTGGGAGATTTCAAACGGATCAGGTGGATTCACGGCTAACGTAACCGTTACCAACAACACCTCATCTGTTTTGAACAACTGGTCGATAGGTTGGACATGGCCTGCAGGACAGACCATCTTGAATTCATGGAATGCTGAAATTTCACAAAATGGAAGCTCTGTTACAGCCAAGAATGCAATCATTGACGTAACAGGTTCTGCACCCATAGAAGTTGGTTTGCCAATCAGTCCCGGATCACCGGAAGTATTTGGTTTGGAAGGAACTTGGAGCGGATCTAACAACGTTCCCACAAGCTTTACCCTAAACGGTCAGCCTTGTGGAACTTCCTCTTCCTCTTCAACACCTACCACCACCATGGCACCGACAACCACCTCGACCACCACCATGGCACCTGCCACCACAACCATGACAACTACCACCACAACCACGGCTGCCCCTTCTAACTCAGGTACCACTCCTACAACCACAACATCTTCTAACTCAGGTACCACCACCTCAGGGGCATGCTCGGCCACGATGACTATCAGTCAGTGGACCGGCGGCTTTACAGCCAGCGTTACCGTTACGGCAGGTTCTGCCGGAACATCTAGTTGGTCAACAAGCTTTACCTTGCCTCAAGGTGCGGCTATTACCAACTCATGGTCAGCTACCGTTACCTCATCCGGAT
>JAJYFN010000022.1 GCA_021790875.1 bacterium
TAGAGGATGAACTGGCCGATTTGTTCCTTGAACTTGCAATTCATGAAGACCAACTACACTACCCCGTCTACTACTCGATTAGCCGAGAAGGTAAAGCCTGGTCTTCACCACCAGCAAACATTGAAGATGCAGCCGACCTAGGCGTTATATTTGAGGCCATTGTTTCTACTGTTCCAGCACCAAATGTTGAGCAAGATAAACCATTTCAAATGCTTGTTACTGCTCTAGCGAGTGATACCTATAAGGGTAAGTATGCGATTGGCCGGATTAAGCGCGGTCATATTAAAGCTGGTGATCCAGTAGCGCTTTGTAAAAAAGATGGTACGGTCGTAAAGACGCGTATTGATAGCGTTTTCATGAGCCAAGGTCTTGCGAAATTCGAAGTAGGTGAGGGAATTGCCGGAGACATCGTGCAGCTTACTGGAGTTGCGGACGCCAGCATTGGTGAGACCATAACTGATGTGGAGCACCCTGATGCGTTACCGCAAATTGAAATTGAATCCCCGACTTTAAGTATCTTTCTAGGACCTAATACTTCACCTTTTAAGGGCCAGGAGGGTGAGTTTACAACCTCCCGCCAAATAGGTGAACGCTTAAAGAGGGAACTTGAAACAAATATTGGTCTTCAGGTTGTCGAGAATGGCATTGGCTATACCGTATCCGGACGTGGTGAGTTGCACTTAGGCGTACTACTAGAATCGATGCGCCGAGAGGGTTATGAGTTCGAAGTTGGTCGTCCGCAAGTCGTAACACATGAAAAAGACGGCAAGATAATGGAGCCAATTGAAGAGCTACAGATTGAAGTACCACCGGAGCACGTCGGCACTATTCAAATGGAGCTTGGGCAACGTCACGCTATGCTGATGGAACAATTTGCTAGTCCTAAGGGTGTCACAAAGCTAATCTACAAGATTCCGACTCGCTCCCTGCTTGGACTACGCAACATCCTCATAACTAATACTAAGGGCACTATTATTATGAATTCCCTGACGATTGGCTATGAAGAACAAGAACCAGCTTCACAACAACTCCGTAACGGGGTGCTTATTTCTTTTGAAACAGGAGTAACAACCCCTTACGCGCTCCAAAACGCGGAAGCGCGGGGCACTACTTTTGTCGGGCCAGCTGTAAAAGTCTATGCCGGACAAATCATTGGGCTCAATACTAGACAAGAAGATATGGAAATTAACGTCTGCAAAGCTAAACAGCTCACGAATATGCGTTCCTCATCAAGTGATGGCGTGGTACAACTAAAGCCTCCAACTATTTTCAATCTTGAGCAATGCATGGACTTTATTGAAAACGACGAACTACTAGAAGTTACTCCAAAATCTCTTCGCCTACGCAAGCGCGCACTTGACCCAATTATGCGTAAACGCCAAAACAACTCTCGGTCTGCTTAATCTAGCACATCAGGAATTTTACCTATAACAGGTATCTGAAAAGCAGATTTTAAGTATCTCTTATAGAGATTAATGCTATCTATATGATCAAAGGCGATTAAATCGTCTGGTGGTAGCTCGTCTAGCTTAAACCATTCAATAGCAGCACTTTCCCGGTCCTTTTTACCTACCTTGCGCAAGGCATCAGCGAGATAGATGAAATCGACATTCTGCCGGCCTTTTTCATGGGGTCGATTGGGACTATCGTTTATGCGTAGTAAGCGCAGATTGGCTACTTCCCAGCCTGTTTCTTCCAAAGTTTCGCGTCTGCCTGTTTCGGCAATTGTTTCATCTCGATTAGCGAAGCCGGCCGGTATGCACCACTTCCCAGCTTCGAGTAGCCCAGCATTGCGTTGGGCCAGTAAGATTTTGCCATCCTTAACAATCAAACAGCCAGCAGTAACATGTCTGAGGCTGCCTTGATTACCGTCTTCAAAAGTACAATTTATCATTGAAAGAAATTATATAGTCGCCAACTTAGTTTATAAAGTATTGCTTAAATGGTGCCCCCTGCAGGATTCGAACCTGCGGCCTCCTGTTCCGAAGACAGGCGCTCTAATCCGCTGAGCTAAGAGGGCGTAATAATAACCTTACTAATCTTAACAAGTAGAACAGGCTTTACCTAAAACGGGCTAGCCATGGGCGCTAGATTATATGATAATGAAACCAGTGAAATCTCAAATATGTTTACTAGGATTCTAATCTATGAAGTCTAAACGTGACTTTGAGGATCAACAATCTACGTTCGCAAGTCCAGCTTTCGGCACTGATCTAGAACGCAAACCGAAACAGCCATTGCCTTCTAAAGACGAAGTTGTAAAAAAGCCAAAGTTTCGCCGTCGACTAAAGCGTACTCTAATTTTAATCATCGCTTTGCTATTTATTAGCTTGATGGTATTTGGATGGGAGTTTTACAGAACGGCCTCCAAGCTAACTAACGAACATAACCCACTTTCGTTATTAACATCACTTTGGCCTCAAGCTCCAGCCGAAACAAACGGTAGGGTAAATATTCTATTGGTCGGATACTCAGCGGATGATCCTAACCATCAAGGGGCACAATTAACCGATTCGATCATGATTGTATCTGTTAATCCTAAAACAAAGACCGGAAGTTTAATCAGTGTGCCGCGTGACTTGTGGGTTAATGTTCCGGGCTTTGGCTACAGCAAGATAAACGCTGCTTATGAATACGGTAATAGTGAAGGATTTAAACGAGCAGGGTATTTCCCTGGCGGCATGGGCCTACTTGAAGAGGTTATTACTCAAGATTTAGGGGTTAAGTTTAACTATTATGCCCTTGTGAATTATGCCGCAATTCGCGACGGCGTAAATGCCGTTGGCGGGATTACGCTGAACATTAATAGCTCTGACCCAAGAGGCATATATGATCCCAACACTAATATTAAACTACCAAATGGAAACGTTACTCTAAACGGACAAATGGCGCTTAATTTAGCGCGTACTCGCGGTGATGGTCCTGGTACATATGGTATTCCAAATTCAGACTTTACGCGTACCCAATACCAGCAAAAAGAGCTCATTGCGCTTAAAGATAAGGCTGCTAAACTATCCAACATCTTTAACCCCCTAACTGTTGTGCGACTGGAGCAGGCAGTAGGCAATAACGTTGTGACCAATCTTAAGCTTGGGCAGATGGAAGCGCTCTATAAAGATGCGAATGGAATATCTAATAGCAGCATCAAGCAAATTACACTCAATAACTATAATGGGCAAGATTTACTTGCTAATTACACATCTAGCGATGGTCAGTTGGCACTGATTCCGGCGGCGGGATTTAATGACTTCAGTGTCATTCAAGCTGACATTCAACAGATACTCTATGGCAATTAAACACTAGTAGCGGTTTGCTTTAAAGAGCAAGCTTAAGCATAATGTTCGTTAAGGATGGGCAATAAAACAAAAAAACAGGTTGGTGCGATACTCGGCAACAGCGGAGTGACTTTTCGGGTCTGGGCGCCTTTTGCAGATAGCGTAGCTTTAGTGGGATCGTTTAATGGCTGGAGCGAACAATTGCTCCATAACGAAGGTGATGGCTATTGGTCCGATAAAGTACGCAAAGCTTTCCCAGGACAAGAATACAAATACATCATTAGACACGGCGAGGAAACTTTGGTGCGCAATGACCCACGCGCCAGACACTTAACTACCTCTGCCGGTACTGCTGTAATTACCAATAACTTATTTGACTGGGAGTCTGACTCGTTTGTACCGCCACCAATTGAAGAGCAAGTAATTTATGAGGTCCACATCGGCACCTTTAATCGTCCAGATCCGGCTATAAACGGAACTTTCTATAACTTGATGGATAAACTCGACTACTTAAAAGAGCTAGGCGTGAATATGATCGAGTTGATGCCAATTAATAGCATGTTAATGGATCGCGGTTGGGGTTATGCCATTGATTACATTTTTGCAGTCGAGAGTCTATATGGTGGTCGGCACGGTTTCATGCAGTTCGTAAAGAGTGCACACGCTAAAGGTATGGGCGTAATTCTCGATGTCGTGTTTAATCATTTCGGACCAGACAATGCTCTTGATATATGGAATTTTGATGGCTGGCATGAAGAAGGCTATGGTGGCATTTATTTCTATAACGATTGGCACGCTGAAACTCCGTGGGGCAGAACGCGGCCAGACTTTGGTCGATCGGAAGTTA
>JAJYFN010000023.1 GCA_021790875.1 bacterium
TCGTCTTACCCTACTTTAGCAGATGAAGTGAAGTCTTATCAACGCTTTGGGCTCTCAAGCACTAGGCTAAGTAGCTTGTTGTCAACATATATGACACGCGAAATTGGCTGATCGGCAAGATATGTCTTGAGTTTGGGATCGGCTTTTACGGCTTGCAGAGCTGCTTCCTGGCTTGAACCGGCCGGCAGCGTTATTTCACCTTTAAGCTTACCGTTAATCTGAACGGCAAGCGTCACGCTCTCCTGCTTTAGCCATTTAGCTTCAAAGCCGGGCCATTTTTGCTGGTGAACTGATTCCTGATTGCCAAGCCTTGAGTAAAGCTCATCACTTAAGTGCGGGGCGAAGGGAGCAAGCAATTTAACAATTGTTTCAAGGGCCCATTGCCAGTCAGAGGCTGCATAGTGATCCTTGGCTTTTTGCTTGTAAAGACTATTGACGCACTCCATGAGAGAGGCGATAGCCGTGTTAAAGCTCATATGCTCTAAATCTTCACTAACTTGTTTAACGGCCAGGTTAACGATTCGCTTGAGGGCATCGCTTTGATCTTTGCCACGCGCACTCGCTAAGTACTCATCAACCAGCGTCCAGATTCTTTGTAAAAAGCGATAGGTTCCACCTAAGGCTTCTGGGCTCCAGGGCGTAGTTTGGTCATAGGGCGCTAGAAAAGTAATTGCAAGCCGTAGCGCATCGGCACCATAGCCACTATCTATAATCTCTTTAGGATCAACTACGTTACCCTTGCTCTTGCTCATCTTGCTGTTGTCTGCAGCAAGGATAATTCCTTGTCCACGGCGGGCTAGGTATGGTTCAGGTGTTGGTACTAGTCCCTGGTCGTACAAAAACTGGTGCCAAAAACGGGAGTAAAGCAGATGCAGAGTGGTGTGCTCCATGCCACCTAAGTACAGATCGACACTACCCCAATAGTCTAATTTATCTCGGGCCGCAAAAGCTTCAGCGTTACTTGCGTCGTAGTAGCGCAAATAGTACCAGCAACTACCAGCCCAGTTTGGCATTGTGTCAGTTTCACGCTTGGCTGGTTCACCACACTTTGGACAGGTTGTATTAACCCATTCACTAATGGCGGCTAGGGGACTATCGCCATTGGCGCTTGGTTCATAGTGCTCAACTGTTGGCAAAAGCACTGGTAAATCCGCCTCATTGACTGCTACAGCGCCGTGTTTGGGGCAGTGGATGAGGGGAATTGGCTCACCCCAATAGCGTTGGCGGCTAAAGATCCAGTCACGCATGCGGTAATTAGTCCGCTCCGTGCCGAGGCCTTGATTAACTAAGTCAGCGCTAATTTGCTCCCGAACTGCAAAACTGTTTAAGCCGTCATACTTACCTGAGTTAATCACCTGACCTTCACCGCTATAGGGCACGTCTTTTGGCGCGTCTGGTTGCGGCGACTCAATAACATACTTAATTGGCAAATTGTGCGTTGTGGCAAAAGCAAAGTCGCGCTCGTCATGCGCTGGAACGGCCATAATGGCACCGCTGCCGTAGCCCATTAAGATATACTCAGCAATCCAAATTGGTATTTGCTCTTTACTCATTGGATTAATGGCATAAGCCCCGCTAAAGACGCCACTTTTAGCTTTATCTTCAGACTGACGCTCTAGCTCCGTTTTAGCGCTAATAGCGGCAATGTAGTTGTTAACTTCTGCTCTCTGCTCGGGCGTAGTGATGGCGCTTACTAAGGGATGCTCAGGGGCTAAGACCAAAAAAGTCGCACCATAAATCGTGTCAGCACGTGTCGTAAAGACTTTCACGCTTTTAGCTGGTTCGCTACTCAGCGGGAAATCTATTTCCAGCCCCTGACTTTTGCCAATCCAGTTGATTTGCTGGTCGGCAATTCGGGATGGGTAGTCGATACTATCTAATCCTTGAATCAGGCGATCGGCGTAATCCGTAATTCTCAGCACCCACTGCTTTAATTGCTTCTTCGTAACGGGGGTGTCGCAACGTTCATGGCGACCATTAACTACTTCTTCGTTCGATAAGCCAGTCTTACAAAACGGGCACCAGTTAACAGCTATCTCCGCCTGGTAGGCTAAGCCAGCTTTAAATAACTCTAAAAAGAGCCACTGAGTCCAGCGGTAATAGTCCGGATCGCTAGTGTTAATGCTGCGGCTCCAATCGAAGCTAAAGCCCATGGCCTCTAGCTGTGTCTGAAAATTAGCAACGGCTTCTTTAGTGGCTTGCTGCGGTGAGATATGGTTTTTAATGGCGTAGTTTTCAGTCGGTAGGCCGAAGGCATCGTAGCCCATCGGGAAGAGTACGTTATAGCCTTGCATGCGTTTATGCCTGGCCATGATGTCACCTAAGCTATATTCACGCATGTGACCAATGTGCATGCCAGAGCCTGAGGGGTATGGGAACTCCGTTAACATGACATACTTTTCGCGCTTCGGATCAAAGTCAACAGCGCGGTTCAGACCCAGTTCGGCCCAGACCGCCTGCCACTTCGGCTCAATCTCTTTCGGGTTATATCTACTCATATACTTAAGAAAAGTATACCAAAGAAGAGAAAGAGATAATTAGTACTGTTTAAGATAACTGCTTGAAAAAGCGGTGGTTAGCTGCTCTTTGGCTTTTGCGCGCAGCAGCGCTAGGTCAACTAACTCTTCAACCAGCTGGACGTTTGAAACGCCTGCTTGACGCCAGTTATGGGCATAAAGACTGCCGGGCAGTGGGTTAACTTCATTGAAATAGACCAGCTTCGTTTTGGTATCAATTAACAAATCGACACGGGCAATTCCAGCGCAACCAAGCGTCTTATAGACCTTAATGGCTGTTGCCTCTGCAAGTTGTAAAATTTTAGGTGGCAAATCGGCAGGCAACTTGCTGTATCCTTGCGCACCGCTAGCACTCGTTTTACCCTTTTTGCCGCCACTCATATATTTGGTCTCAAAATCGAAGACGTTTGAACTATTAAGCAGTGGTTGCTCAACCAGTGCCGCGCGTGGCGTTTCGTTACCAATGATTGGTACTGTGACTTCAACTAAATTATTAACCGCTTCTTCAACTAACACTTTATCGTCATAGTGAGCAGCTACTTCAATGGCTTGAACGAGTTCTTTAGCCGTACCAACTTTACTAATAGCAATGCTTGATCCTAAATGCACTGGTTTAACAAATAACGGATAGTTAAGATCTTTTATGCGCTCTAGGATGGCTGCTTGATCAGAGCGAAAATCGCGGGCGTAAAACCAAACATACTTTGGGGTTAGTATTCCCTCTGCAATCGCCAGGGTTTTTGCTAGCGCCTTGTCCATTGCAATGGCGGCTGCGGGCAGGGAACAGCCAACGTAGGGGACGTTAGCCATTTCAAGTAAGCCCATTAACTCGCCATCTTCCCCATGCGTACCATGGGTTGCCGGAAAGGCGACGTCAACCTTAATTATTTTCTTAGGCTTAGGTCCGCTGCCACTAATTAACTCAAGCTGACCACCCATCCGTAGCGCCAGTGGGCGCAGTTTAGTGATAAAGGGTTCAACTTGGCCACTGGAATAAAGTGCAATGTCGGCTAGTTTGGGGTGCGTATACCACCTGCCCTGCTTGTCGATATATACCGGCACCACGTTATATTTAGCGGACAGGATAAGTGGCTTAATAACACTACCTATGGCTGTAACAATTGAGATATCGTGCTCGGTTGAGCGAGAACCAAAGATGACTGCAACGGTTAGTTTAGACATAGTTATTCTTTTTAGTATACCTATCTCTTAATTGCTTTTATGCATAATTATCTGTCCAGTCGTTTTGCATTAGCACTAAATCACCGGCGGCGACAAAGCTTTCCAAGTTGCGATAAAAGTCTAACGGGTCACTTACAAGTTTAAGCTCACCTTTAAAGTTGCCTTCTTTTAGTCCTTCTTGAATAAAGCCCGTAACTGAGTTTTGCATTAGAACTACCACGTCAGGCTGAGCGGCAGCAATTAGTTGGCCGACTCTTAAATGCACTCCCTTAGTTTCTTTGCCCTGATCAACCAACCCTGGTGTTACATAAATTTTACGTTTAGCTGGAAGCTCGTTTAGTAGCTCTGTGCCCGCCTTAATGCCATCAACATTGCCGTTATAGGTATCATCAATAATCCAGGCCCCATGTAGCTCATAGGGC
>JAJYFN010000024.1 GCA_021790875.1 bacterium
GATTAAGATAGTTAGGAGTTGAAGCGATAAATTCCTGACCACGGATAATGTGACTAATCTTCATTTCAAAGTCGTCAATAATATGGGCAAAGTTATAGGTCGGGTAGCCGTCTGATTTTATTAAGATAAAGTCGTCTACAGCCTCCTCCCCAGCCGATAACTGGCCCATTACTTGGTCTTGCCAGTGATAGGCTTTTGGCTCAGATTTAAAGCGCAGTGGAGTCACGCCGTATTCCCAGACCGGTGGATTGGCTGGGCGATGATTACGGAAGAGGAATGGTTGATGGTTGCTAGCGGCAGCTTTGCGGAATTCATCGAGCTCTGCTTTAGAGTAAGGATCGGCGTAGGCGCGGCCTTTCGCGACGAGCTGATCGGCATAGCTACGATAAAGCTCTAGGCGTTCACTTTGACGGTAAGGACCGTCTGGGCCGGGTTGATCAGGGCCAGCGTTGTAGTTAAGTCCAAGCGCTCTAAGACATTTAATAATATGTTCAATGCTTCCTTCCACTTGCCTATTCTGGTCGGTGTCCTCGATGCGTAGAATGAATTGACCATCGTTTTTTCTAGCTAGTAGCCACGCAAATAAAGCCGTGCGGATATTGCCGACATGGATAAAGCCGGTTGGGCTGGGTGCAAATCTGGTCCGAACTGGTCTCATAAACTACCTTAAGTTAATACCAAACAGTCCCTTTAGCGCAACTTAAAGAGTGGTTGCCATTTTAAGCAACTGGTTGGTGCTTAAGCTATTGTTTCCGTTCACTTGATAAAGGATGCCGTTAGATACCCAGCTCGCCTGATCGTTGCCGTAGAGGTATATGCTCTGTCCGCTAAGTGTTAATTCTTGGTAATTGCTACCTTCGGCCGGCACAATTGCACTAGCTAGTAATGTAGCGCTGTCCCAGTTGGAGCTGTGTTCGGTTAAGGTGAACTTACGATTATCTACGTTGCTAGTAAAGTTAAAGCTGACGGTACTCGGCTGGTAATTGACCGAATTTAAGCTGTAGCCGCTAGGTCTATAGCTTGGCATTACGGCCGAGAAACCGGCTCGCACGGACGCAACTTTAACCATCACGTTCGGCATGTTGGCGTAGATGCCATAAGCTAAAGTTAGAACTCCCATAATTGAAACAAGGATGATGGCGGAGCTTCGCCCATGCGCCTTTCTTTTACCGTGTACTGCTTTTAATTCCTTGCGACTTAGCTTAGGTTGCTCATGGCTGGTGGCGTTATCCACTGCCCGTTCGAGTAGCGTTGCGCCGGCGGTTTGTGCCAAGTCAGTGGCGCGTTGAGCAATTTCAGTCTGAGGTGCTGGATCTGTTAGATAGGTTGGAGTTGTGACACTTCTAAGAGTGGCACCGAAACGAGATATTGCCTGACTGGGGCGAAAGGTCTGCGCTCTTTTAGCAATCTTTGGATCAACTCGACCAACCATTGGTGGCGCGGTAATGAGAGGGCTTTTTAGTGGCAAACTGACACTTTCAATTAATTTGGCAGTTTTAGCTGGCTTAACTACAGCATGACGCATCAGGGTGCGTGAAGGTAGCGGTTGCTGATGGGCGTGTTTAACGCTATGGGGGGTATTTGGTCGAGGCTTTGGCATTACGCCGTCAATGTTAGCCTGAGTCGGAACAGGTGCCGGTTGACTGCCGTCATAGTCCTGCCCGTTAAGTTTAATACTGGCGTGTTTTGCTTGCTGCACTTTTATAACTGCTTAAATTGCCCTGATATATTTAACATAACCGCTTTCAAAGCGTTGACTTCATCTTAAACCTACTTGAACTTGCCTGCAAGAGCGCTGTAGTATATGAATACCAACAAGGCCATTAACGCGGCAACGCTAAACCGGATAGGTTATCTGCCGGCATGTAGTACTGCAACCATTAAGGTGTGGGACAAGATATATGGATTTCCTCGATCCGAAGCGACTTAAAAGGCATCTTATACTGCTGCGCTTTGGTTATGCCCTCACGGCGGTTGGCATTGCTATCGGCTGCGTTATTTTGCTATGGCAAGCATACGGCTATAGCGTTAAGAACGGCAAGGTTATCCAGGACGGCATGATCTTTATTTCGTCACAGCCTAACCCGGCGTCGATTTACATAAATGGTGTTTTGAACGCCGCAACCACCAACACTAGGCTCACGATTCCAGCCGGTGCTTACAATTTTAAATTAACCTTGGCTGGCTACCGACCATGGCAGCATGTGATAGTTAACTTAGGTGGTCAAGTGGTGCATTATGATTACCCGTTCTTATTTCCAAACCAGCTGAGCCAAACTAAGATCAGTGCGTTTAGCGCTGCTCCGGCTTTTGCTAGCCAGAGCTTATCCCAGCAGTACCTAGTTGTTGCCTCGCCTGATAGTTTCGATTCCTTTTTACTCTTTGATTTAACGAGCCCGACGACACCCCCAACTACCCTCACCTTACCAGTCGGCTTAGTTACCCCCTATATAGGCGCTCAAAGCTGGCAAGTAATTGGCTGGGCCGACGATAACCAGCATCTGCTCTTGAAGCATCTTTACGGATCAAGTAGTGAGTTCATTGAGCTTGATACTAGCGACCCAACACAAAGCCTAAATCTAAATAAGACTTTTAAAATTACCCCAACTGAGGTTGCGCTCAATAATCTAAAGTACAATCAGTATTACTTTTATGATGCCGCGACCCAAAATCTGTCTAGTGCCACACTTAATTCTAATAACAATACTCTAACCGCAGTTGCAAGTGGCGTGCTCGCTTTCAAGAGCTACAAAAATAGTGAGGTGCTTTATGTTACAGCTAACGGCGCGTTATCCGGACAGGTGGCAGTCGAACTGCTCAATAATAATACTAGCTACTTAATGCGCGACTTACCAATCGCATCAACTTACCTGCTCGATATTGCAGGCTATAACGGTGATGACTATGCCGTTATTGGTGATAATGCCTATAACTTTGTCGATATCTATAAGAACCCCTTAACACAGGCCGCAGCAACTACAAACGCCAAGATCTTGCCCTTTAGAGCCATACGGCTTACGCAGCCAAACTATGAATCATTTTCGCCGACGGCTCAGCTTTTAATGGTTGAGAACGGTACTTCTTTTGCAGTCTATGACATCTTTAACGACGAAATTTATCACTACGTAGCACCACTGCCGCTCGATGCTCCACAAGTACATGCTCAGTGGATGGACGGTGATCGTATAGTTTATGTCAGTGGTGGCAAAATAACAGTCGCGGATTATGACAACACCAACCGCCAGACTCTAAGTCCTGCCCTGCCTCAGTACCAGATCTTTTTTGCGCTTGATTACCGCTCTTACTTTACGATTGATAGCACTACGCCTGGCACAGTTGAATTAAGCCAGGTGTCACTCATTGCGCACTAGTCTTAAGCCCTAAACTCCTTAACATACCAGCGTCTGACGCTAATGACGATAATAAGCACACCGGTCGCAATCGCAAACTTACTCCAAGTAGTTGAGATGAACCGATGCCACAAAGTCGGTCCGTCGCCGGGCAATTGCACAATGGCGCTGGCAGTTACATTTACTGGCGCTGGCGTCGTGTCAGTTGTGGGGGCTGGGGATATTTGATCGCCTACTACTACAAGACGGTTAATACTAGTTCCGGGTGGGTCGCAGGTTATTAAGGTGGCGGTGGCGCTATGACCGCTAATTGGCCCCAGTACGCCGACGTCATTCGGGCTGACGATAGCAGTTGAAAAGACTTTATAAGCGTAAACTTGCCCCTGATAAGTCAGGTAGAAAACGTCTCCATTCACTAAGTCATGCAGTAGCACGAAGGCGAACTTATACTTGCCTGGATTTAAGATATTATTCGAGGAGTGACCAAAGTAGGCTGTATTACCAGTTTGTCCTGGTAGAGAGGTGGTTGGGTAATGCACTACGCCGTCTTCCAGGTTATTTTCAATTACACTTTCGTTCGTCGTGTTTACAGAGTAGACCACCGGAATCTCAACGTTAATCTTCGGAATCACGATTTCCGGTGTAGCGGAAGTACTAACAGCCTGATTACTTAAGATGATCGGTGTCGCTGTTTCGTGTCGGCTGGGTTGGATGAACGGCGCAATAATGATCTGGTTAAAGAAACCAA
>JAJYFN010000025.1 GCA_021790875.1 bacterium
CCCGGCACTTGGCGTAATCACCGTTATGATGCGATCGGCTTCACCGAAATTGGTACGACTTAGGACGATTGCCTTACTTTTTAGCTGCTGCATGGGTGTCTAACTTTGTAGCGTTGCTAAACTGCTCCTTAACCACTCCTATGAGATCAGACAGCGAAGCAACAGCTTTATAGAGATATTTAACTACCCCTAGCTCCATAGCGATGCCCTCCCGACTAGCGGCAAACTCCGTTGGTGGCACACTGGAATATATAACGACAGGTATCTGGTCCCAGTCAGAGTAAGACCGAAATTCGCACAAGAATTCAATGCCACTATGACTAACTAGTTGCAGCTCTAAAATAACTAAATCGGGCGTCTTAGCATCAGCTTCAATAACCGCTTCCTGGGCGGTTAAGACATGACTGACCTTAAAGCCCGCCCCTTCTAGCGCAGTTTTTAGAGCAGTGCCTAAAATACTATCCGGCTCAACTAGCAAGATCTTTCTTTGTTTAGTCATGTCGTTGCTTTACGTAAGTTCAGGCTTACACTAACGCCAGTTGTGATGAAGGTTGCAGAACAACACCTAGGCCATACAACCGGTGGTGACGCGACACGTGCAGTTTAAGTTTCATGGCCCTAAAGATAGCATCGGCCACAAAGATACCGGCCGCCGATGTATGACTAACTTCAACAAGTGGCTGACGCGACATGCCGTATAATTTACGGCCACGCTTTAAGGTATCACTACTTAAGGTCGGGATATTAGCGTAGACGCCAGCCACGATGCCGTAACGACAGCGATGAGTTGCAAGCTGCAAGGTAGTTTGCTGGCCCTTATTTTGAGCTGGCAAAGCCTCTATTAAAGCACTGGCTAAGCCAATAATAGCGGCTTGGAGTCCTTGGCGGTGCGCCATGACTGGCTCATAACGACCATGAATATTAAGCTCTAATGACACGTTATAGAGGCGTGCTAATTCGCGCAGTTGTTGATCAGCTTCATAAAGAATTGAGGAAACCGATACTGCTTCAGGTGCCAACTCATAGCTATGCTGATTCGCTAATTGCAATCCAAGTGCGTAACTATCGATTAATTTAATTCCATTATCGGCGAGAGTTCGAATTTGTTGTAGGTCGGTGGTCAGCCCAAGGCTACCAAGCTCCGCCTGTCGTGCAATCTGGATTAGCGGTAATTTAATTTGCTCTGCCACTGACAACAACAGCTGTTGTGACAACTTTGAGCCCGGCGGCAAGAGTACACTATGCGTCACGTTTATTAACTTTCTGCCAAAGCTTTTACTGATTAAAAGTATACTCCCTCGAGGCGCAGGCCACCAAGCATTGACCTAAAATAATACAATAAAGTCGTATAATTTTTAGATTCTAAGGCTGGAAAGTAGCAGACTGTAAAATCTGACTCGTAAACAATTTAGTGTATTGGGCTGATTCAGTCCAAATTTCTAAGGTGTCAGTCCTTAAAGGAAACATCACCATCACACCCTGCTTATTGGGTCGCACAAGACCGTTAATCATGACCCCAACAATACTGCTATCAGTTGCATTTGAAAGACTATACGGCGTAATGCTAAGGATTGGACCCTGTTGGTTATTTTGCTGAGAGGTATATTGGGCTAGCTGGATGTTGTAGGCAGTGGCTACAACTTCAATTCTTAGGGCGAAAATACTGCTCTGATCATTAACAGATGGTACCACTCCCGGATTGAAATAAGCTTCTAGGGGGTTGCCACCAGCCGTATCGACATAGCCGCTCCATGATTTTGGATAATAAACAGTTACGCTACCATACTGCGAAGGACCGGTATAGCTTGTGACCGTTGCATCGTTTTCGGCTTGAAACTTGGCATTTAGTTGAGCAGCTAATTTAGTGTTGGCAAGGGTAACTGCTGTTGCAATCAATTGATCGGCGTTATTTTTATATTTTTTTTCGCCCGAGTACGAAGTTGCACCAAAAATAATAGCTGCAACCAATAGCACGCATACGCCTATTAACGCAATTGCTGTACCGCTAATCATGCCATCTTGAGATATCTTCTTCATCTTTATGTTTATGGTAACTTAGTTTTAGCCGAAGCGCTAGTGTTTAAGACTATAAAGGAAGACGCCTGCTTCTTCGCTAACTGGAGCTAAGTCTTTAAACTTAAAAGCAAAGCTAACAAGTGGCACCTGATTTAAACGTTCGGCGTTTATTTTTTGCTCCAGTTTTGCCATCA
This sequence comes from bacterium, assembly GCA_021790875.1. GTDB lineage: Bacteria > Patescibacteriota > Saccharimonadia > Saccharimonadales > UBA4665 > JAJZWH01. Next base: position 2,211 of record JAJYFN010000025.1, read on the forward strand.
AGCGGGGCAACAAAAATACATAGATAGCATCGCACTTTGGCCAACTCATTTGCCAAAAATTACCAAATACAACCCTCACCTGCTTCCGATAACGTCTGGTGCGTAGCCAGCTAAAAATAAATAGCAGCGGGTTTAGTTCATAGCCAACGACATTTAAGCCGGCCTGAGCCGCTGCAACAAGCACCCGGCCATCGCCCGACCCAAGCTCAAGCAGCGTCTGCCCTGGTTTTAAATTAGCCAGTTTAATTGCTGCCTCTACTTGCCTATGCATCGTCGGCAAATACGGTGGTCCAAATACTAAAACAAGCCCAAAACAAAGCACAATAACCAACGTTGCAGCGTATAGCAGCTCGAGCCACACTACTTTTTCCTAGAACTCGTGTCGTTTAGGCTGTTTAGCTGATTCTTGGCCGATAATAAGTATTCGCTTAACTCTTTAATCAGCTGTTTGGCATCGTTATAGAGCTTAAGTGAGTCATCAATTGAAGTTTGCTCATTCTGCAGTTTAGCAATAATTGCTTCGAGCTCAGCGCTTTTAAGCTGATAGTTAAATTCTACTTCTTCGGAGCTAATCTTATCTTTTGCCATAAAGTTATCCTTTGAGCTTTTTAAGCAACTTCGCACTAAAGGTAGCGCGCGCTAGTTCAATAGATACTATACTACCCGCTTTAAGACTAGTGCCGTCACTGGCCTTGCCGTTTGCATAAACAATCGCATACCCGCGCCTGAGAATATCTTTTGGGCTGAGCGCGGCAATTAATCTGGATAGTTCATTGACTCTTGATTGCTCACGCTCAATTTTATGTTCCAAATAGGCCATCAGAAGTCGCTCAGTTTGGACCAGGCCGTCACTTAAGGATTTCAGACGGTTTAGCAGCATCGAGTTTAGTTGCGCTGGTAGCGCCTTAAGACGTTCAAGCTCAACTTTTTTATCCGGAACTAAAAATTCAGCAGCGTTAGAAGGCGTTGAGGCACGGCGGTCCGCCGCCAACTCCGCAAGCGAGATATCGCTCTCATGCCCAATTGCAACAAGCGTTGGTACGCGGCTCCCGGCTACGGCTCTAACAACCGCTTCAGCGTTAAAGGCCGCTAGATCTTCAGGGCTGCCACCACCACGGATAATAACAAGCACCTCTGGCAGCTTTGGCATATCTGAAAAGTGCTTAATGGCTTGTGTGATCTCCTCGACTGCCTGATCACCCTGAACGCTCACGTTGTAGACTTCAATTTCTAAACCAGCCCAGCGATTATCTATGATGCGAGTAAAGTCAGCATAAGCAGCCGAAGACTGGGCAGTAATTAAGCCAATTCTTTGTGGCGGATACGGCAATAAGCGTTTACGCGCAACATCAAACAAACCTTCCTGTTCTAACTGTGCTTTAAGTAATTCACTCAAACGTTTAATGGTGCCACTGCCGGCAGGAGCGATTGTTGACACCGAAACGCTAAAACCATAGCGCGGATGTAATTTCGGCAAACCCCTCACCTTCAGCATCATTCCGTCCTCAAGTGGACCGGGGAGATTGTAAATCGTCCCGAAAAAATGCACGGAAGCCGTTTCGTCCTTAAGATCAAAGTAAAGCCACTTGTCTTTAGCAACGCGGAAATTGGTTAGCTCGCCGTAGATCACAACACCACCAAAGCTATACTCTAAAGTCTGGTTGAGCACTGCAACGAATTCACTAACACTAAACTCAACTGCTTGGGTCATAAGATCTCAGCGCTACGTGGCGGTTTACCGTGTTTAGATATTTCTTTCTGATAATAGTAATAGCCCGCGGGCAGCTGAAGCAGCGTATTTAGCACCCGATACATTATGATTACTGGCACACTAATATTCGGTGACACACCAGCTGCTAAAAGCACTGCAATCAT
>JAJYFN010000026.1 GCA_021790875.1 bacterium
ATGAAAAGAAGCAGTTTAAGGTGCTTGATGTTGACACTGAGAACCGTAAGATTGCGCTGTCTCTAAAGCAAACTGTTGCTAAGAAATCTAAAGCAGCCAAGTAGTAAAGCTTAACGAAGATGTTTTAGCCAATCAGGCGGAAAGGAGCGTCGCTAAAGTGGTCACCACGATAGAAGTTGAAGATACAATCACCGTCGGCGCTCTCGCCGAACGGTTAATGATTCCAGTCACCAGGTTAATTACCGAGCTGATGAAGAACGGCGTTATGGCGACGGTTAACGAACGGATCGATTTCGATACGGCTCAGATAATTACGCAGGAGTTAGGTCTAGATGTTGAGCTTAAGGCCGGCGCTGACAAAACACTGCCCCTGCGCCGCGAGAAACCAAAGGCCAGTGCTAAAGCCACAATTCGTCCACCAGTGGTGGCGGTGATGGGGCACGTTGATCATGGTAAAACCTCATTGCTTGATGCAATTAGGGGTTCAAGCGTAGCAGCCAAAGAAGCCGGCGGCATCACTCAGCATATTTCCGCCTACCAAATTGAGCATAACGGCCGTCCCATTACTTTTTTAGATACGCCCGGACATGAGGCTTTTGCGTCAATTCGTGAGCACGGTGCACAACTAACAGATATTGTCATTTTAGTTGTGGCGGCTGATGACGGTGTTAAACCGCAAACCATTGAAGCGATTCGCTATGCCATCAATGCTGGCGTGAAAATCATCGTTGCCATCAACAAGATCGATAAAGAAGGTGCCGATCCAAACCGCATTAAGCAACAGTTATCTGAACACAATCTACTAGTAGAGGAATGGGGTGGCGATACAGTTGTGCTAACTCTGTCCGCTAAGACTGGGCAGGGAGTAAATGAACTGCTCGACATGGTGCTTTTAGTAGCCGATGTTGAAGATCTAAAAGCTGATGTCGATGTTCCAGCCCGCGGTTTAGTCATTGAAGCGCACGTTGAAGTCGGCCGTGGTCCAGTAGCAACGGCTCTAGTTGAATCCGGAATTCTAAAACCGGGACAATTTGTAGTTGCAGGCGCGACATACGCAAAAGTACGTAATCTCGAGACGCCAGATGGTAAACCGCTAAAGCAAGCTGGTCCTTCGACACCTGTCAGCATTACTGGCTTTAAGACCCTGCCAGAGTTTGGCGATGAATTTATAGCGGTCAGTAGCGAACGCTTAGCTCGCGCGCAAGCCGAAACTGCTGCTAGTGAACGCCATACGACATCGAATCGGGAGATAACTAGTGGTGAGCTACTAAAGCTAATAAATCGCTCGCACGAATTAAGCGAATTAAATCTAATCGTTAAAGCTGACGTGCAAGGCTCACTAACCTCCGTTATAGACAGCCTCAGTGCGCTGAATACCGAAGAAGTTGCCGTGCGCATTGTTAGTTCCGGGATTGGCGCTATTACAGATAATAATCTTAGACTATCAATGACCACCGGGGCCAAGATTTACGGCTTTAATGTGATTGCGCCAAGTACCATTCGACAACAAGCCGTACGCGATCGGATTGAACTGCACCTCTATAACGTAATTTACGAGCTGATTGACGATGTTAAGGCAGAGCTTGAAAAACTGTTGCTGCCTCAGGTAGTGGAGACGGATTTGGGCAACTTAATTATTCGGGGCATATTTAATACCACCAAGGCTAATGTTATCTGTGGTGGCGAAGTGACAACTGGTAAGCTGAGCTTGCCGGCACTAGCTAGAGTAAAACGGGGCAAAGAGTTAATAATGGAGGCCGAGCTAACCAACTTAAAGCGTGGCCCGACCGATGTTAAAGAAATTAATGCAGGCGAAATGTGCGGTCTGAGCCTTAAGACTGCCTCGCGCTTAGATTTAGAGTTGGGTGATCGGCTCGAAGTTTTCAGACGAGAAGTCAAACAGCGTCACTTATAGGGGCGCATTGCCACTTCTGCTACAATTTAAGAATTAAAGTCGGAGTAAGCCAAATGGCCATCAAACTAGACCATAACTTATTAATTGAACTCGGACTAGGTGCACTGCCTGATGAAGAAAAACGCGCCCTACTAAGCCATATCTACGAAACCTTAGAAATGCGGGTCGGTATGCGTTTAGCGGATCAGATGAGTAATGAGCAACTCGATGAATTTGAAAAGTATTTCGAGGCCAAAGACGATGCTGGCGCCTTCCAGTGGTTAGAGACAAATTTTCCAAATTATAAACAAATCGTTGAAGAAGAATACACCAAACTAAAAGAAGAGATTAGACTATCCGCTCCGCAAATTCTGCAAATGGCAAATTCAGGAAACAACTCTTTACCTAATAATCCACCAGCCAATCAGGGTTCTATGACCCCGCCAGCAGCACTTTAAGGAGCTGTCCCTAAAGTGGTCGACCCTGCAGATAAGCCTTGCTACTCATCTCTTTGCCGCCTGCTGGGATCAGGCGGTCGATCACCAGCCAATCTTGAGCTGTAGTAAAGGCGAGGGAACCAGCAACTAGTTTAATTTGTCCTGGGGCTTCTTGCTCACCACTTATTACGTGTGCTGCAGTGACTATTACTGGCTGAGAGTTAATATTAATCCGACTGCGTGGCCAGCCTTTAAAAGCGCGTATCGCTCGCTCTAAGGCAATTGCGGGCATATTTAGGTCTAGATGGCCAAGAGCCGCTTCTAGGCGCTTATCGTAGCTTACAGAGCCACTTTGTGCTAATGGTTTAAGTGTTCCTGCGAATATTTGCGGCAAGACGGTTATTAGACGTTCGGCACCAAGCTTACCTAGGTGGTCGGCTAACTGTTGCTTCTCCTCTTTACCCGTAAGTTTAATACTTACTTGATCGTAGATTGGGCCGGCATCCATTGCGCTAACTAATTGCATCAAGCTAACACCAGTTTGGCTCTCGCCAGCTAGCATAACGGATTCGATAGGTATTGGACCGCGGTGCAAAGGCAGAAGGGAAGGGTGGACGTTAATAATGCCAAACTCAAACAGATCAATTACAGCTTGCGGCACAATCTTGCCATAGGCAGCGAGTATGCCAGCTTGAGCGTTGAGCGACTTTAGCTGCGGCAGAGCAGAGCTTAATTGTTCAAATTCAAGCAGGGGAATGCTAAATTTAGTGGCTTGCTCTGCAATCTCTGACTTGCGCACTTTGCGTGAAGGGTTATTAGAGCGCAAAGGCGGATTAACAATTGCTGCTACCTTATAGCCGTTTGATACTAGCGCTTTAATGATAGGAGTATCTGTTGTTACTCCTGTGGCTAAGCGCTCATTGCCAAAGAACAGGATCGTCTTTGATGGTGTCATAATCAATCGCCTTTAATTTACCGTCAGCCTCTAGTAGATAGAAGGCCTCCGGATTGTTTTTAATGTGATCAATAAAAACCAATCCGTTTAAGTGATCAATTTCGTGTTGAAAAATGCGTGCTAAAAACCCCTCTGCGGTGACTCGAAATGGCTCCCCGTCAAGCGACAACGCTTTAATGCGCACCTTAGAGTAGCGTTTCACTTTGCCGTATATGTCAGGCACGCTTAAGCAGCCTTCGTAGTCTTCGGTTAGACTGCCTTCTGCTTTAGTAATTTCGGGGTTAATAAAGACCTGAAAGGTCTGATCTTCCTTATTTTCAAAGTCATTCCTAACCACGATTATTCGGTAAGGGCGATCAATTTGAATTGCTGCTAAGGCCACCCCTACTTCGTGTTTGCGTGAAGCATCCCAACTAAGGGTGGCGCTTTCCATATCCTCAACTACCTGTCTAATCTCAGAACTGATTAAAGCGACTCGCGTTGAGCGTTGACGCAAGTGGGCGTTCGGTAGAGTAATAATGTCTTCTTTAGTTAGGGCCATAGTTTAATGTAGGTTATTGTACAGCTATATCTTTAAAGTTAAACAGCTTTAGATGAGATCATTAGGGTCGATATCCCAGCTCCAGCCACTTGGCAGATGATGAATAATTTCAATTAATTTACTGCGTTTATCTGCCCGGACTACTATTTGCCAGCGGTATTTAC
>JAJYFN010000027.1 GCA_021790875.1 bacterium
CCAGACTAAAATTCTTTCATTCCTCGAAAAGAATAAGTAACAAAACTAATACTTTTTGTCTGTGCAACACTCTTGGAAAAAAATGGGGATAGTGGAATAATAATAGACCTATGAATAACGAATCATTACCCCAGGAAACAGAAAAACTAAACGAAGTTGAACTAACACAGCAAATTGGGCAAACCGCACTCGAGGATATCGAGTTAGATATCCCAGACAACATCATCTTAGGCGAAAAATAACTCGCCCCGACTCACTAGCTTGCGCTTTTTGATAGTTACTGTTTAGATATATTTATGTCTGCTCTTCCTGTGCGCATATTGGTGGGGCCTTTATTCTATGAGTCTTTAAGTGGCGAATTCACGCTTGAATCAAATAATAAAATTCGAGCTCACACCCTGGGTCGACTGGCGTTCGAAGCCGTCGACAAAGGTGAACAAATCAGATGCTTCGACAACGACCGCTTTTGCGAATTCTATTACCGACCCGATTGGGCACCGAAAGTTTTAGCTAAAGTTACCTGTGTCGAAGATATTTGCCAAACGGTTTCAGAGCTATCTGAACTGTCCCTGATTACACCAAACCGAGAACTAATTTTTCAAAATACCATTATGCAATCGCCGGATTTGCCGGGTGTAGCAATGATGCAAGGTAGAGAACGCAAAATCTATAATATTCACTTTAGTGATGGCATGAATCTAGCAAAATCAGACTTCGCCCTCATTGCTCAATCAGTCATAGGCGAAACCACTGAGAGTAAATCAATCGAGAATATTTAGCGATACGCGTTATTACGTTAAGAGACTACGTAATTAAAAAGGCACCACCTCAAGCGCATTAAAGCAGCGAAAGATAGGACTTAATTCGCTTCTATTTCTTCTTGGATGTATTTTGTTAGATTGTTAAAGTTATCGAATTGATAGGTTTTAAGGCCAATCTTCTTACCAAAAGATAGATAGTCTAAATGTTTACTGATCAATAAACATTTTTCAGGTGGCTCGCCGATATCGTTTAAGGCCTGTTTAAAAAACTCCTCACTCATTAAGGGGAAGCCGTAGGTTAATGGCCCAGCAATAAGGTCAACTTCCTTTGTGTACTCGTCAAATTTAGTCAGCAGGTCGATTTCTTTCTCGCCAATATTACCTACAATCGCGACTTTTAAAAAGTGAGCGTGCATATTCTTGGCGAAATAGAGAACATGCGGAGGGATGTTAGAATCGTATAACTTCAAAAAAAATGTTGCTATCGTCTTTGTTCTAAATATACCCTCAAGATTCAGTACGAAACTATCAAAATTAATGATGCCGGAATAGTACTGATTAAGACTGTCTTTAATCTGAGTCCCGACTTCTGTAGACTGCTTAGACATTTCGTTTTCAAAAATTTCATATATATCCGGCGATATTACAGAAAAATAATCAAGAATTACGGCTCTAATCACCCTGTAAGTTTAGCATTATATATCTGATGTCACCAACTTTGAACCGTTCTAATATTTATAAGATTTAAATAGCTGAGAAAACTTAACAAGCTCACCTCAGCAATGCTATACTAACGGATAAGCATATGCGTACTTATCTAGTACAAGAAAACCAAAAGATAACAGCATCAACCATATTGCTAAGTTTAAAACGCGACGAAAGTGAGCGTCACTTAGCTTTTGAGCCTGGTCAGTACGCCTCAATTGGATTTGCACGCAATAACAAAAAGTCTGCCGTACGTTGCTTCTCAATTGTTAGCTCTCCTACGGATCAGGATAGATTACAGTTTAGTATGCGCCAACGCGGGCGCTTTACGACAGCGCTGAGTAAGCTTGAGCCTGGTGACATTGTTTATGTAGCCGGCCCATTTGGTGGCTTTGTGTTTGATGTCGATAAAGACAAAACTGCAGTCTTAATGGCCGGTGGCATTGGTATCACACCTTTTATGAGCATGATGCGCTACTTAGATAAACTAAACGCCGAAAACAATGTCGTACTACTCTATAGCGTCCAGAACCAAGAAGACGTGCCATTTAGCGATGAGTTAATCGCAATTGAACGTCGCCATCCAAATTTAAAGACTATCTTCGTGGTTGGTAAAGATAGTACCGACAAATTACCTCAACATTCAGTCGCTAGCGGCTACATTACGCCGGAGTTATTAGACAAAGTTACAAATGCTAAATATGATGAGCAGCGTTTCTTCATCTGCGGTCCACCAGTATTCATGAAAGCCATGTCAGCACTCGTTATGCAAAAGCATGTTCCAAAGAGGCGCATCTTAACTGAAGCGTTTACGCAATCCTCACCCAAACAAACAAGTATTTTGCGAAGCTGGCCAGCCAACGTTTATGCGCTCGGTGCAATCAGCTTTGCGCTTGGTAGTCTAGCGGTTATGGTCAGCGACCTGCTTAAAACATTACCTCCGTTAAGCGCTGATCAACCAACAAAAACGACACCATTCTTTGTTACTAACGCCCGCCAAAAACAGCTTGATCAGCTCGTTAACTCGATCCCGCCTTCAGCCAGCCTAATTAGTTTGCCGACGACCCAGTCCTCAACTGCTCCAACTTCCACTGCGCCAGTAACCGCACCTGCACCAATCTATCTCGCACCCCCGCCTCGTACTACCGTATCGGTACCACGACCGTAAAGAAATAATGCAGTTCCATCAAGAACAACAAGCCTTAGGCAGTATCGCTCAAATAAGCTTAATTACACTTGACCAGCCACTTGCAGTTAAGTCTATGTTTGATTATCTCTGGAAACAAATATTCATGTTTGAACTTCAGTTTAGCCGCTTTCTACCCCAAAGTGAGTTATCTACTTTTAACCGTAATGCTGGCTCGAAGCAGCAAATTAGTCCACAGTTCAAGCGCCTTTTAAAAGCTGCCAAAGAGATTGGCCTAGCAGTTGATGGTCTCTACAACCCCTTCATTCTGCCAGCACTACAAGCCGTCGGTTATGGTGCCTCAATCGTTAAGGGACATGAGACTGACTCTTATGACGATCATTCAACTCGAAAGGTTGTCGCTCTGGACAACCTAATAATTGGCGAGGGCTGGGCTAAGATACCTAAAGACACGGCAATTGATCTTGGTGGCTGTGGCAAAGGTTACCTAGCGGACCAACTAGCCGATCAGATAAAACATAAAGTAAGTGGCTACTGGATCTCTTTAGGTGGCGACGTGGTATTTGGAGGGGAAAACGATCTGCATCAAGCTTGGCGAATTGGTATCCAAAAAGCTAAGTCCGAATCTAGCTCAACAGATATCGGCTGGGCGGAGCTAGAGACCCAAGAGCGTTACGCCTTAGCTACTTCAGGCACTACAGCCCGCTACGGAGTAGCGCAGGGCAAGCTCTGGCACCACTTAATTGATCCACGTACGCTTCAGCCATCGCAAACAGATGTTTTAACAGCAACCGTGGCTGCGCCTTCTGCCCTAAAAGCAGATGTCCTAGCGTCTTGTGCTGTTATCCTAGGGTCAGAACAGGCAATACCGTTTCTGAAGCATCAAAAGATAACTTCTGCCTTGCTACAATGCCGTTCAATCGGGCGAGGGGACTATAATGTCAGCTACGGTAACATAATACATATAGACGAGAGTGCATGAAACAAAATATAATAAAACTGTTTATGCATATTAATAGACATCGCTTCATTAGCTACGGCTTTGCTTTGCTTTTCGTGTTGTCTATTTTTGGCGTCTTCAATACCCCAGTTAAAGCCGCAGTTGTTAATAACCCGGCTCAAGTTGTGACCACTAAAAGTGGCGACTCAGTAGACTTGTTAGTTCCACCCCTGCAAGGACCGGGTGTTGCTACCCGGCTATCCAGTCGTGCTCGATCTTCTTGGCCCTGGTACATCACACGCGCCTCTGGACTAGTAGCGGCGGTGACGCTTGTTATTTTAATTCTTTCCGGTGTCGGGTTAATTACTGGCTA
>JAJYFN010000028.1 GCA_021790875.1 bacterium
TTAATGACCCAGATATTACATTAGTGATCGATCACCAGCGCGAATTTCTAATTGTTCCAATCAGAGAGGGATCACGAGTTACCTTTGACGGCCAGATTGATACACTTAAGCTCGCCCAAATCTCCGGTATTACAGACATCTTAAACGAGGCAAGCGGCTGGAAGCGTTTGGATGGTCTCCTGGCTCATAATAAACAGGTTGCAACTCTAGCTTCAGCGCCACCCTTTATTGAACAGTACGGCCTCTATGCCAATCCAGCACGTTCTCGTTTTGCTGATCGCCTTAAGCAACATGTTGGCGAAGAATTAAAGCTAATCGACATTCGATCTGAACTTGCGGCAATGCGCATTGTTAAACAACCAGTTGAGATCCAAGCCCTAAAAGAAGCCATTAATATTACTAACCAAACGCTGAAAGATGTTTTAGCTAAACCTTACGGCACATACGCTTACGAGTACCAGATTGAAGCAGATATTAGTCACGGCTTTCGGGCGCGCGGCGCATTGGGTCACGCTTTCGAGCCAATTGTGGCTGGTGGTATCCGTGCTTGTACAATGCACTACCTCAGTAATTCTGCCCGAATTGAGCCTGGCGAGTTAGTAATTATTGATGTCGGTGCGAGTATCAACGGTTATGCGGCAGATATAACTCGAGTTCTTGCTACCGCTAAGCCAACCGCCCGCCAAAAAGCAGTGCATGCGGCAGTTAAGGAAACCCAAGCCTATGCTATAAGCTTACTTAAGCCAGGCGTAAATTTACGTGTCTACGAGGCTAAGGTCGCTAATTTTGTCGGCGCTCGCCTTAAGCAATTAGGAGTTACTAGTAACCTAAAGCCTGATACAATACGCCGCTATTTTCCACATGCCACGTCACATTTCTTAGGTCTAAACGTCCATGACGTCGGCGACTACACTAAAGCACTGCAAGTCGGTAGCGTTATTACTGTCGAGCCAGGAATATACATTCCAGAGGAGGGCATAGGTGTTAGGATTGAAGATGATGTCCTAATTACTGAGTCGGGCGTTGAAGTTCTAAGTGCTAAATTAGCCGCCAAACTCTAGTCTTTGCAAAGCCTAAGTTGCGGTGCATGTAACCGTCCTGTTAAACTAGAGGTTAGTAAGATTGGTTTAATCTAAGAGAGCTCATTGGCTTAAGAGATATAAAGATATGAACGTGTATGACTACATTGCTTTCGGCGCCATGCTTTTGATGGTCCTTCTTATTTTATTACAGACCAGAGGAGCTTCTTTAGGAGCAGGTCTTGGCGGAGCCGGTGACGTCAACACGACACGCCGCGGGACAGAGAAGACTATTTACCAGCTGACCATTGTGTGCGCTGTAATCTTTGCCTTGTCGTTACTCGCTAGCGCTATCGGCTAAGCGCGAAAACATAAAAGATGCGTTACCAAAATATACGCAGAGTATTCCTCCGCCGGCGAGTGCGGGCTCTTAAGCTGTCTGAGTTAGCCACTCAGTCAATTGAGAAGAACTTCTTTAACCGTTTTGAGCATCTATTGGCGGTGCGCCGCTTTTTAAGTGTTTGGGTCTTGTTTTGGACAATGCTTGGATTAATTACGGTCTGGCAGCTAGTATCTCTAACGCACTATTTCCAAACTGTTCAGCCAGTTCCTGGGGGGATATATAACGAGGGTATTTTAGGTACGCTATCTAACGTTAACCCGATATATGCCACCGGTGAGGTCGATACTAGCCTGTCACAACTACTCTTTGCTGGTCTAATGGGCTATGACTCAAATAACCAGTTAATAGGGGTTTTGGCATCTGGCTATAGCGTAGATTCCAGTGGCACCTTATACACCGTTAAGTTGCGACCAAACTTACGCTGGCAAGATGGCCAACCACTAACCGCAGCTGATGTTGTCTTTACTTTTAAGACATTGCAGAATCCCGAAGCAGAATCACCGTTTTACTCGAGCTGGCAGGATATAGTAGTCAGTTCGCCCTCGCCTTTAACGATTCAATTTAAGCTACCCAATCCGCTCGCTTCATTCCCCTACAACTTGACCGTAGGCATTATCCCGAAGCATATTCTCGGCAATCTCCAGCCCACCGACATGCGTGCGGCTACTTTTAACACCTATAATCCAATCGGTGCCGGTCCCTTTAGCTGGCATGCAATTGAGGTCAGTGGCAATACACCCCAAAACGCCGCCGAACAGATCTCACTCCTACCTTTTAAGGACTACGTACTTGGTAAACCTAAACTAACCGAATTTATTGTCCACGCCTATGCTGACCAAAACCAATTGCTAGCGGCTTTTAGTAGCGGTCAACTCAGTGGCCTAGCTGGGCTAGAGCGGGTGCCGAAAATAATCACTAAAATCCCCTCGGCTCAAGTCCATAGTCTAATCCTAACGGCTGGGACCTACGTCTTCTTTAAGACCCAAAATAGTCTGCTAGCCGACGCCACAATTAGGAAAGCCTTAGTCGCAGCGGCTAACCCAAACGCCATTATGAATAAACTGGGCTATGCGACTATCCCTGTCAACGAGCCGTTGCTGTATGGTCAGCTAGCCTTTAATCCTAAATATGCCCAAGTGACAAATGACCTATTGCAGGCCAAAGCGTTACTAAATGCAGACGGTTGGGTAGTCGGTAAGGATGGTTATGCCTATAAAGGCTCGCAGCAACTTAGCTTTAGCCTAGTTACCACCGATACGCCTGAAAATCGCTTAGTAGTCGGGCTATTAGTTAAGCAGTGGCGCCAAATTGGAGCTAACGTAGTGCCCTCCTTTGAGCCAGCCGCAACTTTCTCTACCACCTTGGCCGATCACAATTATGATGCCACGCTAGATGGAATATCGATTGGCAATGACCCAGACGTTTTCGTCTACTGGGACAGCTCTCAATACGATCCCCGCTCGAGTGGCCTCAATCTGTCTGAATATAACAGCTCAAGCGCTAGCTCTTCTCTTGAGGAAGGCCGGACCAGGCTTGATCCAGCCCTAAGGACAATTAAGTACCAGCCGTTCTTAGCTGCCTGGCAGAAGGACGCCCCCGCGCTAGGTCTTTACCAGCCACGGGAGATATATATCACGAATGGTCCTGTCTTTGGTCTTAGCAACAGTGAAATTAACGCTCAGCAAAACCGCTTTAATAACGTTGCTAATTGGGAAATCTTATCTACAGGTGTAACAAACCGCCATTAAGCTTGAGTTTTGCCCTAAAATTCACTAATATATCCAAGCACTTAAGAGCTATAATCACGCGGATGTGGCGGAATGGTAGACGCGCTAGCTTCAGGAGCTAGTGAGCTTAATGCTCGTGGAGGTTCAAATCCTCTTATCCGCACCAAAAAGTAAACCAAAGATACAATAGCCGCAAGCACTTTAACCTTAGCTATGGTATTATCTAAGACAAGAATTAGGTAAAACTTGACGTGAGCTTAAACTGTTATGAATAGGGTTGCACATTATTTGCAAGAGCACGTGGCCGGCGAGGTCATGACGAGCCATGATGCCAGGAAATACTTTGCTACCGACAACAGCATCTTTACGCAAATCCCAAGTATTATTGTTTACCCCAAAAACGAAAATGACATTCGTAAAACCGCTCGTTTTACTTGGCAACTAGCCGAGCGCGGTCGAGTAGTGCCAATCACAGCCCGTGGCAACGGTACTGATTTAACTGGTGCAGCATTGGGCAGCGGTATTATGTTGGTTTACCCGGCGCACCTTAACCAAGTTAAAAACTATGATGCAAAATCGTCCGAGATTACGGTTGATGCCGGGATTAATTTTGGTAAGTTGCAGCAACTACTGCAATCTTATGAGCGCTTTGTTCCAGCTGCCCCTACTAGTTTTGAATACTCAACTCTAGGTGGTGCAGTAGC
>JAJYFN010000029.1 GCA_021790875.1 bacterium
TTAGCAATCTCGCGGTAGCGACTAATTTGATCAATTATGGGGTGGGCTTCTCTTAATTTTTCTAGTTCACTAGCCGCAGTACTCAGGCCACTCTTGCCCTTCTTTATGCCTGCAGTTGGCAACTTTAAGCGCTCAAACAAGACACTGGCAAGTTGGCTAGGGCTGGCAATATTAAACTCCATATCCGCATAACCATAGATTTGCTGCTCTACGTCAGATAGCATGTCATCAATTTGGACACTGAAACGTTTTAAATAATGGCTGTCGAGCTCAATCCCAGCGACTTCCATGCGCGCTAAGATCGGTATAATCGGCCATTCCAGCTCTTGCACCAACTTTGGAAAAGACGCAACTTCATTAAGTTGCTGTTTTTGCAGTTCAAACAGATCTGAAATCACCGCCACGACCGAGGCACTACTGGCACTTAACTCCGCAACGTCAAGGTCGTCTAAGCTACTGCCTTGATAGTCCAAATCTGCTCGTGCTAATTCTGTTAAAGTTTGTTCACGGCGCAAACTGTTGAGCACAAAGGCTGCGATTAGGGTGTCGTGTTTTACGGGTGGCAACTTATCTAAGCCAATGGCCATTAATACTTCAAGGGTCGCTTTAAGGTTGTGTCCAACTAGAGGCGGTAAATCAGCTAAAAAGTTTTTGAGAGCTTCCTTATTGATGTGCGCTAGATCAAGTGCATACGCCATTTTGCCATCGAGACTCAAAATAAGTAGCTCTGGCTCAACACCATGCGCCTTAGCGGAACGACTTGCAATAAACACCTGCTTGGCGCCCTTAAGCTTAATTTCGGCTAACTGATCGGCTTTTGAGAGATGTATGTAATTACCGGGCAGATGGTGCGACTTAACGAATGCGTTTTGGCTTTCTGCCATTTTGGTAGAGAGAACTTCTGGTAGTTGGCGAAGCAGGCTTCGAAACTGCAGTTTAGTAAGTATCCGTGCTAGTTCATTAACGTCAGCCCGGCTACCATCCATTGCCGCTAGATCAAGTTTTAGTGGCGCATCAATCCAAATTGCTGAAAGCTGTTTACTTAAATAGGCCGAGTCTTTTCCAGCAACTAGTTTGTTGCGTAGTGTGGCCGGTGAAATAAGTTCAACTTCGGTATAAATCTTATCCAGCGTGCCGTACTGTTTAAGTAGCTCAATGGCAGTTTTCTCGCCCACGCCAGGAACGCCTGGAATATTGTCCGAAGGGTCTCCTCTAAGTGATTTAAAATCTAGAAATTGATCGACACTTAGCCCATATTTAGCTTCAAAGGATTGTGGCGAGTAAAGCGCAATGTCACTCAGTCCTTTTTTAAGAGCGTAGACATGAACATGGTCGTTCACTAACTGGAGCATATCTAAGTCTGAAGTAACGAGCATGGTTTCAATTCCCTGCTCGGTTGCCTGAGTTGCTAAGGCCCCCATGATGTCGTCGGCCTCATAATCGTCGAGTTCATAGAGTGGCCAACCAAAGGCACTTAATAGTTCGTGCAGAATTGGAATTTGTTCATAAAAATCGGCTGGTGCAGGTTTACGTCCAGCTTTGTATTTGGGATATAGCTCAAGACGCTTGCGGATATTGGTTTTTGGTTTGTCCCATGCAACTGCCACATAGTCCGGTTTAAGTCGCTTGATGACTTCCAGCGCCATGGTTGCAAAACCAAAGACCCCGCCAGTTGGTATACCGTCGCCAGTACTTAAATTCGGCATGGCATAATAACCTCTATAAAAGACACTTTTCCCGTCAATTATTGCCAGTTTCTTTGCCGCCATAGCTAAAATAAGTATAGCCTTTAAGACTGACTAAAGCCCAGCAGTCGGTTCAGTTCGTTGCTTAAGAGCCCTAAATCGTGGCCGTTGTTTTGTAGAAATAAATCACTCTTAGCCTTAACGCCACTCATCGAGAGTAGTGTTGGATCATCCTGCGTAGCTGGGTTCATTTCGGCCGCTTCCTCAGACAGGAACTTTGTAAATGACAAATCGTCAGTAGCAGCCCGATCGCCGCCTCGGAGATGAGCATTAGCTCTAATGCGCTCATAGCGAATCTTTGGATCAGCATCAACCCAAATCACCTTACCGCCGCGCTCATGAACACTATCTGCTTCGCCCGGGTTACGTAAGCTAGCTATAGCCAAACCACTATATTTACTATCGCCGCCGGCTTGCTCATAAACTTCTACCGCTTTGTCAATAATGACGCCAAGACCTGACTTGCGTCGCCAGGCTGAACTAAAGCTTCTTGTTTGCTCACGCGTTAGCGGTAAGCCCCGGGCTTTAAGCTCGGCGCGCAACATATCTGAGCCAGATACAAACAAAAAATTATGCTCTTGGGCTAGCATATGACCGACTGTATCTTTACCTGACCCGTTAGTGCCGGAAATTCCGATTATTTGCGTCGGCATATTAATTAATAGCTCTATTTAATGTAATCGTGGAGCTTTTTAGCATCACGGTGTTTACGTAGTTTAGCTAAGGCCTTAGCTTCAATTTGTCGAATCCGTTCACGAGTGACACTAAATTCCTGACCAACTTCTTCAAGTGTATGGCTTCTGCCATCTTCTAGGCCAAAACGCAGTTTAAGGATCTTTTGTTCGCGCTCGGTTAATGCACCCAGCATATCTTTAACTTGTTCTTTTAGCAGTTGGCTGGTAGCAGATTCTTCAGGGCTAATGGTATCTTCATCCTCAATGAAATCTGCCAGAACCGAATCCTCTTCGTCGTCACGGATTGAAGCATCAAGACTGGAGATATCCTGCTTAATCTTCATGATGTGCTCAACCTTGTCGACATCAATCTCCATAGCTTGAGCGATCTCATCATTGGTCGGTTCACGGTTAAGTTCCTGCGTAAGGCGTCTTTGGGTACGTAGCAACTTATTGATTGTTTCAACCATGTGCACTGGAATCCGGATTGTACGCGCTTGATCGGCGATAGCCCGCGTAATTGCTTGCCGAATCCACCAAGTGGCGTAAGTCGAGAACTTAAAACCTTTGTCTGGATCAAACTTTTCGACAGCCCTTAGTAAGCCGGTATTGCCTTCTTGAATTAAATCAAGCAGGTCGAGACCACGTCCAACGTAACGCTTCGCAATCGAAACCACCAAACGCATGTTGGCTTCAGCCATTTTATCTTTAGCTTGCTTATCCCCTGCCACGACTTTTTGGGCTAAGGCCAGTTCTTCTTCAGCAGTTAAAAGCGGTATTTTACCAATTTCGCGAAGATACAGACGGACTGAGTCATCAGCCACATCATCATCAAGGTAAACAGTGCTGACTTCAGCCTCTTCTTCAGCCTCTTCTTCATCCCAACCTTCACTAAAGCCGGCCTCATTTGGATCGCTGGCTGTAATCTCAATGTTGGCATCAGCTAATTCGGTATATAGGGCATCAAGGATTTCAGTATTGGCCGGTTCATCGGCAATTTCCTCAAAAATCTCACGCTGTGAGATATGACCTTCTTTTTTAGCTTTGGCGACTAATTCGTCTTTGCGCACTATTAAGGCATCGCCCACCGCTTGCGCTACTTGTTTCTTCTTAGGCATGAACACTATCTCCCAAATTTATTCTAAGTAATTCATCCAACTGACGGGCTTCCGCTAGTAATTTATCGGTCTGGTTAGCGTCCGAGTCGGACATTTGTTTAGCTAAGTTTATTTTTTGTTGTTTAACGTAATCCTCTATCAGTCGAACCTGCAGTCGAGCCGCTTCGTATTTCAGTTCGCTAAGC
>JAJYFN010000030.1 GCA_021790875.1 bacterium
AGTGATTCGGCTACTGCCGTATATAACCCGAAAGGACTAGACGCCAAGACCTTAGCTGACTTTAAAAATGGCGGTGGCCGTTTTGTCGACTTTGATCAGAAGGAGCAACAAATCAGTAATGATGATTTGATTGGTCTAGATGTTGACGTGCTTGTCCTTGCCGCTCTTGGTGATGCCGTGACAGAGCGTAATGCCGACCAAGTGCGTGCCAAGTACATTATTGAACTAGCCAATGGGCCAGTTAATGACGCAGCGTTTACGACTTTAAATAAACGAGGCGTAATTATCTTGCCTGATATCATCGCTAACGCAGGTGGCGTAGTCGTCAGCTATTTGGAGTGGGTCCAGAACACCAAAAACGAACGTTGGAGTGAAGCAAGAGTTAACAGTGAACTTAAACGCTATATGGCCCGAGCAATGCACGACATACTGCAACTTTCGAAGTCAAAACAGACTAGCCTGACTGAAGCCGCCTTCATGCTAGCCATTAAGCACTTGCTTGACGTTGCCTAGATTAGCCCCAGCCGTTTTATTGCTTCACCACTAGATTGATTCCTGCTCGCTAGTTGTAACCAACAGCGTTTTGGGCTACTTTAAATAGGTGAATAGTAAAACTAACATATGAGTGAAGACCCAAATTTTGTAGTTGAGCTGAAGGGTTTAACTAAACAGTATGGCGCAATGGTCGCCTTGGACAGTCTCAACCTTGACGTTATTAAGGGCGAAATACTAGGTTATCTCGGACCGAACGGATCAGGCAAAACTACCACCATTCGGCTGATGTTAGGCTTAATTAAACCAACCAGTGGGTCAGTTCATATTTTTGGACGTGATGCCTTAATTGAAAAAGCGGCCGTGCATGCTTCCCTTGCTTATGTCCCTGGTGAAGCCAATCTTTGGCCGGCGCTAACCGGTATTGAGACTTTGCATCTACTCGCTAAAGTGCACGGCAGTGTCGATGAAACCTATCGTAAGCAATTAATCAAACGCTTTGAACTTGAGCCCAACAAGAAAGTTCGCACTTATTCTAAAGGTAATAAACAAAAGATAACCTTAATTGCCGCGCTGGCTTCACGCGCCGAGCTACTTATTTTAGACGAACCAACTAGTGGCCTTGATCCATTAATGGAGCAAGTCTTTCGCGAAACGGCAGCTGAAGCCAGAGACCGTGGTCAAACTATCTTTTTGTCATCGCATATTTTAGAAGAAGTCGAAGCCTTGTGTAACCGGATTGCTGTCTTAAGATCTGGTAAATTAGTCGAGCTAGGAACGCTTGAGCAAATGCGCCATTTATCGGCAGTCACTATTGAAGCCAGCTTTAGCAGCAAGCCACCACTTATTAGCCATATTAAAGGCGTCAGTAATGTAGTTATCCGTGATAAATTTTTGACGTGTCAAGTTAACGGACCAATTGATGAATTGCTAGCTGTATTAGCGCAAGCTAAACCACTGACTCTGCTTAGTCGTGAACCATCTCTTGAGGAATTGTTCCTCGCTTTGTATGGTGAAAAGTCAGGCAAAGACTAAGAGTTAAGTGTCTATAAAATATGAGCCAAGCCATAGCGCTAAGACGAGCCAAAATACTAAGTGCTAGCCAGCGCGTTATTACGCAGTTTACTTTTCGGCGGAGTGTAATTGGCGCGCTATTATTTGGCGTCTTCGCAAGTATCGAGAGTTATGCCCAGGGCCGCGGTATTGTGGCGGCTTTTCCAAATGTTGCCGAGAGAGCCAAAATAATTCATGGCTTAGCTAACAATGCGGCGCTAAGTTTATTCTACGGGGACAAGAGCGCCAACATCATAAGCCCTGACGGCTATATGGTTTATCGCATTATGCCGATCTTAGTTTTAGTTGGCGCAATTTGGATGTTAGGAGTTACCACTAAAATGCTGCGCGGCCAGGAAGATAGCGGCCGCTGGGAGCTATTGCTTAGCGGACAGTCGGCAGCTCGTTCAGCAACACTCAAAACACTACTTGGTATAGCTGGCGCAATCAGCGTAGCACTACTTTTAATTGCTTTGTTGCTCGCTGCGGCTGGACATAGCGGCAAGTTTACACTTACACTGGGCGGCAGTTTTTACTATGCCCTAGCTTTAATTTTTGGCGCCGTCTTAGCAGTTGCTATTGGCGCCTTAACCTCGCAATTAGCAGCAACACGGCGCTACGCGATGCTTTATGGCGCCAGTGTCATTATCCTTTTCTTTATGCTGCGTTCGCTTGGCAATACCGTCGATAGTTTAGCCTGGATTAAGAATTTAACACCATTTGGTTGGATCGATAAGTTGCGACCGTTTTATCACCCTCAAGCCGTATGGTTGCTGCCACTGGGTGCTTTTACGGTGATTACGATTGGGCTTGCGCTTTGGCTAGCCGGTCGGCGCGATTTAGGGGCGAGCTTAATTGCCGATAACGAAAGTGCTAAACCGCACTTTAAATTGCTTGCTTCACAAATTGGATTAGATTTTCGACTGTCGCGGAACGTCCTATTTGGCTGGCTATTAGGAAGCGTTGGTTTTGCGGCTCTCATTGCGTCAATCGATAAAACGGTTGCTAAAACCTTAACTAGTAGTGGTGCAACTAAAGGTAAAATTGCGCAGACTTTTTCTAATCTAACTGGTAACTATAGCGCGCAGATGGAGATAGCCTATTTAAGTGCAGCCGGTTTCTTAATTGTGACGTTGCTGCTAGTTATGGTGACTAATTATGTCGGGGCGGTGCGTGACGAAGAAGCAAGCGGACGTTTGGATAATATGATTGCCAGCAACAGAAGCCGTGGTCGCTGGTTGTTGGAGCGCCTGATTTTAATTATCAGCGCGGCAGTAGTGATTAGTTTAGTTGCTAATTTTGTGGTCTGGGCGATTGCGTCAGCCCAAGGGGTGAGCGTTAGTTTTGCAACCTTAGTCCTGGGTGGCTTAAATATCCTCGGGCCGGTTATGTTGATGCTCGGACTGGGCGTAATGATCTATGGCTTTAAACCTCGACTGAGCGTTATTGTGATGTATGCTCTTATCGCCTGGTCATTTACAGTGGATATTATTGCGGCTGCCCTGAAGCTAAGCAAAACCTTAACCCAGACCTCCCTACTGCACTACGTTTCACTAGTGCCAGCGGTGACTGCCAATTGGCGTACTTTTACTATTCTGACACTACTTGGTATCGGCGGAATTTGCGTTGGTATCATTGGTTTTGAGAACCGCGATATACAGGCTGAATAGTACCAATACTTTACTGCGTTGTTAGATGCTTGATGAGACGCACAATTAGATAGGTTGCAAAGACTAGGCTAACGATGAAGAAACTTACCGGATACGGAGCGTAATAAGAGATAAAAAGACCAAACCATGTAGCAACTAAAGCTACTAGTGCCGACACAATTAAGCCATGCCTGGGGTTTTTAGTGACTTGTTGAGCAATGGCTGCCGGTGTCACTAGTAAGGCGAAAATTAGTAAGACCCCGACTACTTCAACAGATACAGAAACAGCAACTGCAACTAAGAGCATAAAAGCGATGTTCATGCCAAGCATTGAGATACCCTTCGCTTCGGCTACATCTTCATCTAATGAGGTAAACAGCAGACGGCGGTAAAGGACAATGACCGCAAGTAGAATTAATATGGCGGCGGCAATTGTTAAGAAAACATTGGTGGTGCTAATGCCAAGTATTTCTCCAAATAGCAGTGAGTAAGCTTCAGTAGCATAGCCTTTGT
>JAJYFN010000031.1 GCA_021790875.1 bacterium
ATAGAGCTTGCTGCGACCATCAAGTGTCGGATCTAAGATAATCACGTCTGAAGATTGATCAGAGGCCATATTGCCATCCAGCCATTCAATGAATTGTTCGCTAAGCTGCGTATTCTTGCTTAAATCACGGATTACAACCAGCTTATGGCTCGCAAACAAAGATGGGGACATTAAGCGATTAATAATCTCACCACCAATTGCGTCATCTATTGTGGACGCATCAATACGTTCTATGCCAGCATCGTCGTTTCCGGAGTGATTTAAAAACTGCTCTAGACGCTGATTTAAACTCAGGCTAATTTCATAGCTATTGCTGCCGCACAGTGTCGTAACGCTCATCTGACTACTATTTTATATGATAGAGTGTTATTTTGACTGCTTGACTACTTGGCAATGTGGGCAGTAATGGGTTCCACGTCCAGCCACTCTCGTCTTTAGAATGATTGTATTGCAGCGTGGACAAGGCAGATTTTGGCGTCGAAAAACACGTGCGAATTTTAAATAACTCCCCTTTTTGCCTTCAGCATCGACATAATTACGGTCGGTCGATCCGCCACTCTTAATACTTAAGTTTAAAATATCTATCAGTGAACTATGGAGACGCTTATAATCCGTGGCGCTTAATGCACTGACTAAAGTCGCGGGGTGGATTTTAGCTCCCCATAGACTTTCGTCAGCATAAATATTACCAACCCCTGCAATAACGCTCTGGTCGAGCAGCGCGGCTTTAATTGAAGTCCGGCTACGCCGCGCCAGACGCAAGCGTAAATCCTGCCATTTGAAATTAGGGTCAAGCGGTTCTGGACCAAGTCGGCGGAAAAAAGTTATCTCTTCAACAGCATTAGTAGGATGTAATAACATCCAGCCAAATTTACGTTGATCGTTGAAATAGAGTCGGCTAGCGTCACTAAAAGTTAAGCTGACGCGAGTTGATTTATCCGGCAAGCGGTTAATTAACGAATCGTTCGGATGCCCGGCGCCGAAATGTTCTTTCCCGCTGTCATATACCAGTTGGCCAGTCATCCTTAAATGCACAATTAAACTGTAGCCAGTATTTAAGTTAAGTAGTAGAGCCTTACCTTTGCGCTCAACATGAATAATCTGACTATTAATTAAAAATTGCAAAACGTCGGCTGGGCTGTTTGGAAAGCTTTTAGGACTATCGAAATCGACACTTACAACCTGTTTAGTACGCACTAAACGTTCTAAGCCACGCTTAATTGTTTCAACCTCGGGTAATTCAGGCATGTGTTCTCCGTTTTTAAGTATACTTAAGTAGGAACAGAAAGGGTGCAGACTAATTTGGATACAATTGCAGATATCTTAGCCGGCAAAGATTTCTCGTTACCGCCGGAGGTAAAGGCCATTAAGGCCTTTGTTGCCGAGCATTATGATAACCGCGATGTCACAGTTAAACTATCGGGCCAAGAAATTATAATTATGAGCCGCAGCGCGGGCTTAATTAGTAGTCTGCGCCTCAATGCGCCCGCCCTCACACGAGCTGTTGGCACAACCAAACAAATCCGGTTTCGGATTGGTTAAAGATTAAGGTTACTGGTCAGGGTAGCGTAATCGGGCACTTGTGCTTCAAATAGCTGAAGCGTTAGACCGCTGTCACCATTATATGTATGCGCACCTGAACAGCTAGTAGACCAGTAGCGCGAAATTTGGTGGTTGTTATCGTCAAAGCTGAATATATAGCGGTCACCAGTAGGACAATAACCACTAGCTTGACTTAACTTAGGATCATTAGAGCCATTGTTGTAGCCGGCATATTCCAGCGAGCGCAAGAAGACGTGAAAAGCTGAGACACTCATTGGGAAACTTGAACTACTTTTTACCGCTCCGTCATAACCAGTTAGGATGTTGATTGTTGTAAGACTGTTATTAATAATTATCTGCACCTGATTGTGTTCAGACACGGCGTTAACTGGTCCATCTATGAGCATTGACACCTGTGCCGTTGGGTCAGCGGCATAGGCTGCCATTGGCTTAGGTGTTGCTAGTTGAGGGCCACTAGACTGCGAAAAAATAACCACTAAGAGGATGACCAGCAAAGCAATTGCTAGGCCAACGCCCATAAAGAAACGTGTCTGTCGACTCCTAAACATAAAGTATATTTTACCATATCCTCATATATTTGCAATAGTGTTTGGCTTCGGCTTTGGTAGCATAATAGACTGGGTTAGATTCAACCTAATACAGGCGAAAACCAACTAAGTCTATGGCACTTAAACTTAAGTACGAAACCGGCGTCGCGGCCACAATCCAGTTTATATCGCTCACCCTCCTCAATCTTATCAATGGCGTATCTGGATCGCTTAATCAGTGCTTTAGCACTAATGGTAGCTGTGTTAGTACTATTGCCCTCGATACCGGTTATTTTTTAGCCATTACAATCTGGTTTGGGTTCTTGTGGCTGGCTGGTTTCGCGACCCAAGATCGACGCAGTCGGCGCATTGCACAAATGTTAATCCTAGCGGAAGGGTTGGTCTTTTTAGTTGGTTTGTACGATTTTACTAAACATCGTCAATCGATTATTGGTACGTTAATAAGCCTGGGTGAAATTATTACTTCTCTATGGGTATCTTACTTGGCTTTCAGATTGATTCTGGCCCGAGGTGGTAGAGTGCGCAAGGTCCGAGTGCGCAGAACTCATCCTGACGCTTAGAGCTGACCCCAGTTATCACCAATCTTAATCGCTACATCAAGCCGTACTGGTAAGTCGTAAACGTTTTGCATAATATCCTGCAGT
Organism: bacterium; assembly: GCA_021790875.1. Classification (GTDB taxonomy): domain Bacteria; phylum Patescibacteriota; class Saccharimonadia; order Saccharimonadales; family UBA4665; genus JAJZWH01. Next base: position 2,756 of record JAJYFN010000031.1, read on the forward strand.
TCTTTGGCTAGCTGTTCAGCAACTTCACTTGGGCACTCAACTAAGATCGAGTCATGAATTTGTAGCAGTTGGCGACAGTTATTATGCTGCGCAAGTAAATGCTCTTCGCACTTAATCATGGCTAGCTTCATCAGATCGGCTTCGGTACCCTGAATTGGCATGTTAATGGCTGCACGCTCTGCCGCACTGCGCACGACAAAGTTTGACGAATAAATATCTGGCATCGGCCGGCGTCGCCCAAAAAGGTTTTCAACATAGCCCTGTTCTCTAGCCTGAATAGTTAACTGATCCATGTAAGCAAAAAGTGGCTGACGCAAAGCCTTGTACTTATCGATAAAATTAACGGATTGCTCACGAGTCATGCCAGTGGCAATACTTAACCCATGTGGGCTCATGCCGTAGAGAATACCAAAGTTGATTGCCTTGGCATCTGAACGCATTTGCGTTGTCACATCTTCAGGCTTCCGGCCGTAGACTTCTGCCGCTGTCATGAGGTGAATGTCAGCACCACGATTAAACATCTCAATTAAATCTTGGTCTTTAGATAAGACTGCCGCGAGCCTTAATTCAAACTGCGAGTAATCCAAACTAATTAATTTTTTACCTTTGCCGGCGACAAAGGCCGTGCGAATTTTGCGCCCTAGATCAGTTCTAATCGGTATATTTTGCAAGTTTGGGTCAGTACTGCTTAACCGTCCGGTTTGAGCAATAGTGAGGTTAAATGTGGTATGTAAACGTCCAGATGAGTCAACCTGTTTGGGCAAAGTATCTACGTAAGTATTCTTAAGTTTAGCAATCTCGCGGTAGCGACTAATTTGATCAATTATGGGGTGGGCTTCTCTTAATTTTTCTAGTTCACTAGCCGCAGTACTCAGGCCACTCTTGCCCTTCTTTATGCCTGCAGTTGGCAACTTTA
>JAJYFN010000032.1 GCA_021790875.1 bacterium
CAACTACTTAAACAAAAAGCTGCTAACTTAAATACTATTTAGTAAATTCACTAAATTTAGATTTATAGGTAAAGATTATGAATATAGCAATCCTGTCTCAAAGTACAAAGAACTACTCAACCTCACGCTTAGTTGAGGAAGCTAAAGCCCGTGGGCATAACGTAAGGGTTATTAATTACGCCAAATGCTATGTTACCTTAGAGCAAAGTACGCCAATCGTAAATTACAGGGGTGAAGAATTGACTGACATTGATGCCATTGTGCCTCGTATTTCAGCCCGACTGACGAATTACGGCGCATCAATAGTGCGTCAGTTTGAGATGCAAAACGTCTTTACGACCACAAGTTCAATTGCACTTGTTAGGGCAAGGGATAAGCTACGTAGCATGCAACTGCTTGCAAAGTCCGGAGTCGGCATACCTAAGACCGTTTTTGCGCGCGAGACAGCAGATTATGAAGGAGTTTTAGAGCAAGTTGGTGGTGCACCAGTCATTATTAAGATTGCCCGTGGCACACATGGTACCGGGGTAGTACTAGCCGAAACACGCAGTGCAGCTCTAGCTGTGATGCAGGCCTTTAATGTTGAAGGTGTAAACTTTTTAGTTCAGGAATATATTGCCGAGAGTCGGGGCGAAGACATCCGTGCCTTTGTCGTGAACGGCAAGGTAATTGCTAGTATGATGCGCAAAAGTAAGGATGAAGACTTCCGTGCCAACTTGCACCAAGGTGGTGTTGGTATGGCAGTAAAACTAACTGAAATTGAACGCAAAACTGCTCAAAAAGCGGCTAAAGCCATGGGCCTGACCGTTTCTGGTGTCGACCTACTAAGATCAGAAAGAGGGCCACTAGTACTAGAAGTTAATGCTTCACCTGGTTTTGGGATTGAAAAGATAACTGGTCGCAATGTCGGAGCAAGTATCGTAGAGTACACTGAGCACCTAGCTAAGACTGGTCGTCGCAAGGATCGAGTCGGCGCTTAAAAACGCTCATGCTATAGTAAGCATGTGACCTCCGGAACTCTCTGGCTAGCGATTATTGCTCTAGCCCCAATTGTAGGCATCTTTCTGCTCGGCGCTAATGCCGCGCTAGTGTTTCTTAGCTTGTGCCTTGGATATGTGCTTTACTCCTTTGATGCGCATAATGCCACGAGCGCTATTAACTCTTTGCATCAGTATAGCTTCACAAATCACCTTAAAACTTCAGCAATTGTAATAAATTTAGTGCTATTGCTGGGGCCCGCACTGATAACTCTAGTTATTCAAATTCGTTCGATGCACGGTAGTCGCCGTTTATTAAATCTGATTCCGGCTGTATTTTGCGGATTGTTTGCTGCCTTAATAGTCGTTCCAGCTCTGCCAGCCGGTGTTGCTTCATCAATTGGCGCAACCCCTTACTGGGGTAAGTTAGCGCATTATCAAGCCGATATCGTTGGTATTGGCGCTGCCGTGGCAATCGTCTTTTTCTGGTCAAACTTTAAACATCACACTAGCAAGAAGAGCACACATAAGTAAGCTTACGCTTTTAGCAAAACAGCTAGATTGGTCTCAATCAACGTGACTTTAACTGTACGAGAAGTGTCTTGGAAAGCCTACTGTAAAACTATTGCAACTAAACTTAGAGAAGAAAATAAAGAAATATTTATAAGAAGAAGCTTTATCTGTATAGCTGACTATGTGTGCCTATCAGTGCGAATATGATAATCTTATCGTTTTGTATATAGTAGAGCGCTCTTAAATCACCTTGAATATCTATGCTTCGATAGCCTATGTAATTACCTTTTAAGGCATGATCACGGAGCACTCTATCGCTAGGGTTGTTCTTAAATAATTCTAAACGTTCATAGAAACGCGCTTGCTGAGCGCTTTTAAGTTTCTTAAACTGTCTAGCAAAGTCTTTAGTAAATTGAATCTGATGATATAGCATAAACTATAGACTTTTAAGGTAATCTATCGCTTCTTGAGCCGTACTAAATGCTGGACTAAGATCACCCGCTTCTATTTCCTTCTCGGCTTGTTCTATAAGTTTTTCCATTTTAGGAGTCATGATTTCTACTGCACTAAAATGAATTTGGCCCGTCTCTGCTAATTCCATAAGGTAGGCGTTGACGAGAGTACTTAAAGGTATACCAAAAGAACCAGCTACTAATTGAGCCTTCTTTTTTACATGTTCGTCGACTTTGACATTTAAAATAGCTGTTTTCATATAACAAAGTATATACTTCGTATACTGTTCGTCAAGTTAAAACTACAGTATGCAACTAAAATACGATAATCATAATCTTCTAAAGTGTCGTGAAGACATTTGGAGGTCCAGCAAAGAAATAAGTTATATATTTTTGTTGAAGAACTTCTTAGATGGAGAGTACTTCTGGACAATCAATATTGGCAAGAACAACTCAGCAAGAGAAGATTAAGTTCAATATATTCCTAGTGGGGGTTATGTACTGAAAAGCCATAAGTGGCATCAAGTTCTAAGTTGCATTAAATAAGTTAGTTTAATCTAGGCACATTTCAAGTAGCTCAGGAAATTCTACTGAACCTAAACCTTGCAGTGTAAAATGTCCTTTATTTTCTAACCCTATGGTTTTAAGATTTTGTAGTTTATGTTTGATAATTTCCTCGCTGTCTTTAACACTCTTTACGTCATTTGTGGAGCTAAACATAATTAACTTGTTTGTTCTTAGGTGGAGACCATTATCCCACTCAAATTCAAAAAAAGTATTATCAAATGGTTGGTCTGGTTCAGTGCCAACCCATGGCGCGACTAAGATTAATTTATTAACTCTTTTATCTTTATTCTCGCTTAGCCAACGAATTAAGAATCCGCCTCCACAGCTATGGCCCACTAGTATAGTTTCAGGAGTAATTTCATATCTTTCAAATTCAATCTTCCACTTTAGATAATCAGGATAGTATGATGATGGCATCTCCACAGCAATAGTGTGAATGTCTCTAATCATTAGTTGTTTTGAAAGCCAGGGGAGCCAATGCGAGTTGCTGCTAGTTGGGTACTTTGGTTCATAATATTCATCTTTGTGCGCCCAACCATGTACTAATATTGCGTTTCTCATCTTATTAATAGTAGCAAAATACTCACACAAGTGTTTATATACTTTACCTCTGTAAAACACAAAGTCGCAATCGATGTGGCTTTGATGCATATCTGTAGAAGATTTCTTGGAGGGCCCAGTGGGACTCGAACCCACGACACCCTGCTTAAAAGGCAGGTGCTCTAACCGGCTGAGCTATGGGCCCATATTCATATGGGCGATTTACTCCTTACATTATCCGGTTTAGTTTTGCCTTGTCAATTAGTTCTACCGTGACAGTGCCCTTATCTTAGTGATAAAATAACAGATAGAGATAGATTAGTCTTAAAGTGAGGTAGTTTTAAAGTGAGTGGTCATAGCAAATGGTCGACCATTAAGAGACAAAAGGGCGCTAAAGATGCAGCCCGTGGCGTTGTGTTTACTAAACTTGGCAATACCATTGCGGTTGCGGCTCGTAATGGCACTGATCCAGAGACTAATTTCGCACTGCGCTTAGCAATTGAAAAAGCTAAGGAAGTGAATATGCCAATGGCTAATATCCAACGGGCGATTGACCGCCAAAAAGATAAAGATGCGGCCCAGTTACACGAACTGCTTTATGAAGGCTACGG
>JAJYFN010000033.1 GCA_021790875.1 bacterium
AGTGGCAATGGCGTAAAAGTTGTTATGGCGGATAAAGAATATAGTCCTGAGGAAATCTCTGCCATGATACTAGCTAAGTTAAAGACCGATGCTGAAAACTTCTTGGGTGACAAAGTTACTGAGGCTGTAATTACCGTTCCGGCCTATTTTGATGACAGTCAACGTCAAGCCACCAAAGACGCTGGTAAGATTGCAGGGCTGGAAGTTAAGCGCATCATTAATGAACCAACTGCCGCAGCCCTAGCTTATGGTCTAGATAAAAAGAGTAAAACTGACGAGAAGATTGCGGTTTACGATCTTGGTGGTGGAACATTTGATGTTTCCATTCTGGAACTTGGCGATGGCGTCTTTGAAGTCAAAAGCACAAATGGCGACACTCACCTTGGTGGCGCTGACTTTGACCGTGTACTCGTGAACTTCTTTGCGGCTGAGTTTAAGAAAGATAGTGGTATAGATATTACTGATGATAAGGCTGCCATGCAACGACTGCGTGATGAGGCGGAAAAAGCTAAGATTGAACTATCTACTGCTAAAGAAATAGATGTTAATTTGCCCTTCCTAACGGCTGATGCCGAGGGACCGAAGCACTTTGAATACAAGCTCTCTCGCTCAAAGTTGGAAAGTTTAGTTGGCGATCTAATCGATAAGACCGAAAGCCCGTGCCAGAAAGCACTAGCCGACGCTGGACTTAAACCAAGCGAAATTGACGCTGTTGTGTTGGTCGGTGGTATGACTCGAATGCCGGCAGTGCAGGCTAAGGTAAAGGCTATCTTTGGCAAAGAACCAATGAGAGGCGTCAACCCCGATGAGGTGGTAGCAATTGGGGCAGCAATTCAAGCTGGCGTTTTGCAAGGTGATGTCAAGGATGTGCTTTTGCTGGACGTAACTCCACTGTCCCTAGGAATTGAAACTATGGGCGGCGTTATGACCAAATTAATTGACCGCAACACGACTATCCCTACCTCTAAGAGTGAAGTTTTCTCAACAGCTGCAGATAACCAGCCGCAAGTCGAGATTCATGTCTTGCAAGGCGAGCGCGAAATGATTGATGGTAACAAGAGTCTGGGCCGCTTCACTTTAGATGGTATTCCACCAGCCCCCCGTGGCGTTCCGCAAGTAGAAGTAACCTTTAATATCGACGCCAACGGCATTTTAAATGTTAAAGCTAAAGATAAGGGCACCAATAAGGAACAGAGCATTACTATTTCCGGTTCCGGCAACCTAGACAAGACTGAAGTTGAGCGCATGGCTAAAGAAGCTGAAACTCATGCCGAAGAAGACCGTGAACGCAAAGCGACAGTTGACGCGCGCAACTTATTGGACGGTGTCATCTATCAAGCTGAGAAGTTAGCATCAGACAGTAAGGACAAATTGTCAGAAGATGACTTAAAGACTCTAAACGAATCAGTTGAAGAAGCTAAAAAAGTAGCCAAAGACGAAAAAGCCACTAAAGATAGCCTCGATACTGCCGCTAAGACTCTAAGCGATAAAATGATGCCAATTGGCGCTAAGATGTACGAAGACCAATCTGCAGAAAAGGCAGATACAGATTCTAAAGCGGAATCCGCTGATGATAAGTCTGAAGGACCAATTGAAGGCGAAGTTGTCGACGACGAAAAGTCCGATACCGATAAAGGCAGTAAAGCAAAAAAATAAGAGCCTTAAGCATCGATCCAGCATAGATTATCTAATCTAAGGTTGGCTTCAATCAGGGCGTTAAGGTAAGGTAGTACTAAATGGCCCAACGCGATTACTACGAAATACTCGGCGTGTCTAAAAGCGCATCAGCTGATGAGATTAAGAAGGCTTACCGTCGGGCGGCTGTCGAGTCGCATCCTGATCGCGGCGGTGATGAGGCTAAATTTAAAGAAGTTAATGAGGCCTACGAGGTTTTAAAAGACCCCGGTAAACGGCAGCGCTATGATCAGTTTGGGCATGCTGGTGTTGGTGGCAACCCAGCTGGTGGCGGCTTTGACTTTGGTTCAGCGCGTAATGTTAATTTTGACTTTGGTGATTTAGGACTTGGCGACATCTTTAGTAGCTTTTTTGGCGGTGGCCCCTCAGCGGCTAACGCTCAGCCTGGGCGCGGTCATGATGTCGAGACCAGAGTTGAAATTGACTTTAGTGAAGCCGTATTTGGTACAGAAGTTGATATAAAGCTAACCCTAGAAGATGTTTGTGCGCACTGTAAGGGCAGTACAGCTGAACCTGGCTATGAAATGAAGACTTGTAGCACGTGTGGCGGTAGTGGACAGGTGGTCCATGTGACACGCACTGTCTTTGGCAATATTCAACAAGCCAGCATTTGTCCAGTCTGTAAGGGTAGTGGCAAAGTTCCAGAAAAGGAATGCAGTGTTTGTCACGGTAAGGGCACCCAAGCTAAGTCGCAATCCATTACGCTTAAAGTACCGGCCGGAGTTGATGATGGTGCAACGATTCGACTGCGTGAACACGGTGAGGCGGTCGCTGGTGGGAAGAAGGGTGATCTCTACGTTAACATTCGGGTTAAACCACACAAACACTTTACGCGTGAGGGCGATTTAATCTTAAGTGATGAGCACATTGATATGGTGCTAGCTACAATGGGCGGCGAAATTGAGGTGGCAACCGTTGATGGGCCAGTTAGGATGAAAATTCCAGCTGGTACCCAGAGCCAAAGTGACTTTAAACTCTCTGGACATGGCGTGCCTCATCTCCGCGGCGGTACGCGGGGAGCACATATTGTTACAATTATTGTCGACACGCCAACTAAGCTTAATAAGGCCCAGCAAGAACTGCTAAAACAGTTTGCTGAGAGCTCTGATACTAAAGGAAAGAAAGGTTTTTGGCGCTAAATATTGCGCTTATGGCTAACTGGACAGATAATAGGAATTATGAAACGAATTAATAATGACGAGTACGGATTCATCCCCCTGCTCATCACCATTGTAGTTATCGTTGCAGCTTTTATCTATCTAGCCTATACTCGCGTGCATCACTTGGCTAAATAGCACTTTATGAATTATCACCCGACAGCGATTGGCACGATCGAAAGGATCAGCCTGCCAGATTATGGTATTAATGACGTTCCAGCCAAAGTGGACACTGGGGCTGACAGCTCAGCGATTTGGGCCAGTAATATTACTGAGCACGACGGCGAGCTAAGCTTTATGCTATTTGGACCAACCTCGCCTTACTACAGTGGCAAGGTGATTAAGACCCGCAAGTATGGTTTCGTAACGGTAAAGAATTCTTTCGGCCACAAAGAAGTGCGCTATAAAGTTAGTCTGCGTCTTAACATTGCCGGAAGAGTCATCCGCGCTCGAATTAACCTAGCAAACCGCACTAATAATCGCTTCCCAGTCTTAATCGGGCGGCGTACGTTGCACGGCAAGTTTGTGGTTGATGTAGCCAAACGCAATCAAGCGCTTGGTAATCATCGGGTTTTAATGCTAGTTACGAATATGAACGCCGCCAATGGTCAATTTGCTAATGCGCTAATTGCTCAAGGAGTTGAAGTTGAGCGAGCGACCTATAGTCAACTGGTATTTAATTTAGGTGGTGAAGGG
>JAJYFN010000034.1 GCA_021790875.1 bacterium
TTCATCTTTACCTGGAGCGATGATTTTATCCGGGCTAACCCACCCCGTTTTCAACAAATGATTGATGTCTACGAGCGCTATAAATGTCCCGTCTTAAGTGTTGTACCAGTCAGTAGTGACGCAGATTATGACAAATACGGTTTTGCGGGTGGTAGTCAAATTGCTGAAGGCATTATTGATGTTAAGAGTATTGTTGAAAAGCCAGGACACGACGCCGCCCCGAGCAATCTAGCAACTGTCAGTGGTTTTGTTTTAACACCGGATATTTTCAAATATCTAAGGAAGGCTCAGGCGAATCTTAAGCCTGGTGCTGAACTATATAGTAATGAAGCCCTCAAGCTAATGCTGGCCGATCATTTAAGAATTGTGGCCTGCGAAATTAAAAACGGCCGTTACTTTGACGCCGGTAATAAATTAGACTACATCAAAGCGGTAATTGAATTCGCGCTTGATCAAGAAGATCTGCACGAACCACTGCTCAACTTTATTAAATCAATTAGTTAGGATACTTAAGGGCTCAGGAAATGCTCTTTGAGCCAATGAGAGGGTGCTAATTTTCGGCTTTGACTGGTTTTGAGATAGAGCGCAAGGGTCACGGCACTAATTAAGAGCAGTAGTAGCCCTGCAATGTAGAGCGCAATATGTAAGCCTTGACCAAAGGCGTCATAAGCCGCTTGCGTGACACTCCCAACTAATGCTGCATGTTGCGCCAATTCGGCAACCGATACGTGCAGGTTTTGGGGTGTATGTCCGCCGTGTGTAATCGCGTAAATGACAAAGGATTGAAAGTTAGTCGGTAGCTGTAGTGTTCTTAAGCGACTCACCATACCAGATGTTAACTGGGCATTAACCACTGCCCCTAAGGCCGCCACGCCAAAGACGCCACCCAGTTCACGAAAGGTGTTAACGGTTGATGCAGCCATACCGGAGCGCTTTGAAGATACGGTATTTAATACTGAGGAGGTCATTGTTACGAGCAGAATGCCAAAGCCAAAACCAGTTATCGCCAGGACCCAGGTTAGTTCAAAAACGGTAACGTTGGGTCGAATAATCTGACGCAGTGCAAGGGTTCCGCCACCAGAGAGGAGCGATCCTAGAATGAACATTTGAAGCGTGCGCTCACTGGAATAAGCTCTTCCCGCGAGCAGTGCCGCTAAGACAATTGCCACGGTCATAGAAATAAAGGCCAGCGCTATTTTGTAACCACTAAAGCCAGCAATAAACTGCAAATAAAGCGCTACGAAGAAGAAGACTGCAAAGATACCGAAGTTAGCGCAAAAGGCGACGACATTAGCAATTGCAAAATCTAGTTTCTTAAAGAGGGCCAGTGGCAGTACTGGATCTGGGCGTTTACGCTCAATTAAAATGAAGGCAATCATCGCTAGGAAGGAGAAGATAAAGAGGCTAATAATATGTGGACTAGCGTAGCCATCATTCTCGCCCAGTATGACCGCAACTGAAGCGGCGCAGATCGATAACCCACCACTAGCTAGCCCTAATAAATCTAACTTCCGCCCTTCACGGTCAGAGCTTTCCGGCAAGTAAATCCAGCCGGCAATTAAAGCAATCACACCAAATATGACGCCGAAGCTAAAGACCCCCCGCCAACTAGAAAAGCCAATGATAATTCCGCCAATGATTGGGCCAAAAGCGAGCGCGATGCCGCTTACAGCCGCCCAGATGCCAAGCGCCTTCGCGCGCGCATGATTATCCGGGTATAGCTGACGAATCATCGATAACGTTCCTGGCTCACTAGCCGCTGCCCCAAGACCCATGATGACACGTCCAATAATTAGCTCGTTAACGGATCCAGCGAGCATTGCAATTAATGAGCCAATGACAAATAGCCCAACGCCACTCAACATTACTTTCTTGCGCCCTAATAGGTCACCCAGTGTGCCCCCGGTAAGCATAAAGACTGCAAACGCCAGCATGTAAGCATCAACAATCCACTGTAAATCTTGGACACCGGCCGCTAGAGAGCTCTGCACGTTAGCGAGCACCACACTAACTACCGTGTTATCCAAGAACGTCAAGAATAGGATGACGCACAGCACGGCGAGAGATTGACCGGCAACTTTGCGTGCTGTCCAGCCGAACATATTGTTGCTATGCCACTTTAATGCACATTAGAGCAGACCGCAGGCGGTGTGCCGGCTAAGCTGAGTAGCTGACAGAAAGTAGCGTCACTGACCTGCCAGACGCCACCAATCTTAAGGGCTTCACCATTTTGGTTTGGCAGGACTGGTTGAGCATTGAGTTCAACGGTGTAATTAAGCTTTAAGGTAGTAGCATTCGTTAAGCTGGCGCTGTTAATAATAACGCTCGGGGCTTCATTGCTTAACTGCGTAAACTCACCACTCATGGCTTGAGCAAACTGACTACCGTTTTGGAGCAGTTTCTGGCGTTCGGCCATGGTCGTATTTGCGCTAAAGAAGCTTTTAAAATTTACTTCTGCGGCTTGAATGGCAGCCGTCTGTGCAGCATTCGAAAGTGTTTTACTAGTGCTCTTTGAACTAGTAGTTGTTTTGTTGTTTGGCATAAAGAGCGCGACTAATATGACTGCGACAATAACTAGAACCAGAGCGATGGTGCTAGTTAATGTGGTTTTAGACATCTTCTTCACCGTAAACTCCTTTACTTGGCTTAATAACCAAGTCTTTATTAAGACACTATAGCACCAAATTTAGTCGGGTTTAATTTGCGCTAGTTTAGCCTGCCTGAGCAGTTCACTGCCATCAATCAAAAGACAGTTGTTAGCACGCGCTAGGCTTTGGGCCTGAGTAGTAAAAGTCGCGTTAGTTAAAACCATCGCCTGATCACAGCCGTAACTGTTTAATCCGGCTACGGCAGCGCGCACCGCATTAACTCCGACGCGGCGGGCGGAGCGCTTAACTTGAACGCCGTAACTTATTGCGTCCTTTGTAGCTAAAATATCAATGCCCCAGTCATAGTATTGCGTCTTCACTACTGGGTTATAGCCACAGCTCTTTAGCCAGATCACCATCTGGTCTTCAAAGCGCGTGCCACTCATGCTGTCCCACTGCTGCGGCTTTAGTTGGGCACGGTTAAGTTTATGGCGCCTTAGCAGAATGGTAGTGAAAGCGAAAAGTAATAAGGCGGTGAGCGCGAGGCTCGCAATTAAAATTAGTTTGAAAGAATCAAAATGAGCCTTAGAGCGTGAGTAGTGCCACAGTAGCCCAAAGAGCAGTGCCCCAGACAGAAATAAAGCGCCGCTATCGCTGGCCGATGCGTGGTTTTGCATAACAATAATTGAGCCAGATTATATCTTTAGGTGCTTAAGCAATCTAGCGAGGCATAAGACAAATTTAAGAAGTGGTATATACCCTGGCTTTTAAGCGTACTTTCATATAACTTGATATAATCTAGAGGATATTATGAAATTAGTAATAATGATTCCCTGCCTCAACGAAGAGGCTACTCTACCCTTAGTCCTTAAATCGATCCCTAAACGCATTAAAGGAATCGAT
>JAJYFN010000035.1 GCA_021790875.1 bacterium
TTATTCGTAAAGGTATCTTAGACGGTGCTAGCATGCCAGGTAAATTGGCAGACTGCTCGAGCAAAGATCCGATGAGCTCAGAGCTATTTCTAGTTGAGGGTGATTCAGCTGGTGGTTCCGCTAAATCCGGTCGCGACAGTCGCAACCAGGCTATTTTGCCACTCAGGGGCAAAGTATTAAACGTCGAACGAGCGCGCTTAGATAAGATGCTTGCCAACAACGAAATCCTTAGTCTTATTAAAGCTCTTGGTGTTGGCATCGAAGAATCATTTGATATCTCTGGCCTACGTTATGGAAGAGTTATTATCATGACCGACGCTGACGTCGACGGCGCACATATCTCAACACTACTTATGACATTCTTCTTCCGTTTTATGCGTCCAGTAATTGACGGGGCTCACCTTTATCTAGCCAAACCGCCACTTTACGAACTAGTGCGCCAAGGTCGCAAGGAAAGCGTTTACGCCTACAGCGATGAAGAACTGAACCAAATCCTAGAACGAGAGACAAAAGCGCGTCAGGATAGTGGCAAAGAGCAGGAAGAAGGCAAAGACGAGCGCTTTAGAAAAGCCGGATTTGTAGAAATGAAACGCTACAAAGGTTTAGGTGAAATGGACGCTGAACAGCTTTTCGACACGACGATGGACCCAAAGAAGCGCGTTTTGATTAAAGTTAGAGTCGAGGATGCCGAAAAAGCTGATGCTATCTTTAATAAATTGATGGGTACAGAAGTTGAGCTGCGTAAAAGTTTTATCCAGTCACGCGCTAAATTTGTTAAGGACTTGGACGTATAGCTATGGAAGAGAACACCCCCAACTTACCATCTGACGCTCCTAAAGAAGTTCTTCAAGGCGAACTTTTAGGGAACGTTATTCAAGATCACTCTCGGAGCGTAGAAGACCAGACAATTGAGAATGTCATGGAGGACAGCTACCTTACTTACTCGATGAGTGTTATCGTCTCACGGGCGTTGCCAGATGTACGCGACGGTCTTAAACCAGTCCATCGCCGTATTCTCTTTACTATGAACCGGGATGGACTGCGTGCATCGGCTAAACATCGTAAAAGTGCCAACGTTGTTGGTGCTGTTATGGGTGACTTCCACCCTCATGGCGACGTCGCAATTTATGACAGTATGGTGCGTATGGCTCAACCCTGGGCAATGCGCTATCTATTAGTCAATGGTCAGGGTAACTTTGGCTCCATGGACGGCGATCCGCCTGCTGCTATGCGCTATACCGAAGCTAAAATGACGCGTCTGGCTGAAGAGTTACTGGCAGATATCGATAAAGATACAGTCGATTTTGTCGAAAACTATGATGGTAGATTACAACAGCCATCTGTTCTACCAGCTAAACTACCAAACTTGTTGTTGAACGGACAACTAGGTATTGCAGTAGGAATGGCTACAAACATTCCACCACATAACCTAACAGAGTTAATCGATGCGACTATTTATCAAATTGAACACGACGACGCTACGTTAGACGATCTACTTAACTTCGTAAAGGGTCCGGATTTCCCAACAGCTGGCGTAGTTTATGGCAAGGAAAGTTTACGGACCGCTTACGCAACCGGTAAGGGTGGCGTAATAGTCCGAGGCGTTGCCGATATCATCGAAACCAATAAAGGCCGCTTCCAAATTGTGATTAGCGAGATACCTTACGGTGTAAATAAGGCAGGTCTTCTAGAAAAGATTGCAGCCTTGGTACACGATAAAAAAGTTAGTGGTATTTCTGACCTTAGAGATGAAAGTGCTAGAGGTGATGTTCGAATTGTCATTGAGCTTAGAAAAGATACTTTTCCAAAGAAGTTGTTAAATCAACTATATAAGCTAACACCTTTACAAAGCACTTTTCACTACAATATGTTGGCCCTGATCGATGGAATTCAACCACGTATCCTCGGCCTTCAGGACATTATTAAAGAGCACATTAAACATCGACAACATGTTGTGCGTCGTCGCACTGAATATGAACTAAGGCGTGCTAAAGAACGGGCGCATGTTTTAGAGGGGTTAAGTATTGCGCTTGATCATATCGATGAAGTCATAAAGACAATACGCGCCAGCGAGACGACCGACGAAGCTCAGATCGCACTAATGAAGCAATTTAAGCTTAGCGAGATTCAGGCCAAGGCTATCTTAGCGATGCAACTTCGAACTCTAGCTGGGCTGGAACGTAAAAAGATTGAAGACGAGCTTGCAGAGTTAATGAAAACCATTTCCTCTCTAGAGGCCATACTGGCAGATGAAAAGAAAATTCTAAAAATTATTAAAGATGAAATGCTGGAAATCAAGAAGACTTATGGTGATGATCGACGCACTAAGATTGTTGCCGGCGAACTAGGTAAGTTGACAGACGAAGATTTAATTGCTGAAGAGCAGGTTGTTGTAACCCTTACGTCTGCAAACTATATTAAGCGCTCCGCGATTGCTGATTATAAGAAGCAAAACCGTGGCGGCAAGGGTAGACGTGGCATGGCGACTCGTGAAGAAGACGTTATTGAACATGTTGTAAATGCCTCTACCCACGACTACTTACTCTTCTTTACTAACAAGGGTAGAGTTTTTCGACTAAAGACTTATGAACTGCCGTCTACCGGTCTAAGCGCTAAAGGTGTAGCAATTGTAAACCTGCTTCAACTACAACCCGAAGAGACAGTTAGTGCAGTAATTAATGTTAACAACACTAATGTTGGCCAAAACTTAATCATGTGTACCGTCAGAGGAGTAGTCAAGAAGACGCCATTCGAGCAATACCAAAATGTACGCAACAGTGGGCTTATTGCCATTAACCTTGATAATGGCGACGAACTTAAGTGGATTCGTCAAACTAGTGGCGACAATGAGATTGTAATTTCTACCTCCCAAGGTCAAGCTATACGTTTTCACGAAAAGGATGCTCGACCAATGGGTAGGGTTAGCCGTGGTGTAAGAGGCATTCGTTTGCGTCCAGGCGATCGGGTGATTGGGATGGATATTGTGGAACCCGGCGCAGATATTTTCGTGATTAGTAAGTATGGCTACGGCAAACGGACTAAAGTTGCACAGTTTACTTCTCATGCTCGTGGTGGCGTTGGAATCCGCTCAGCTGTCGTTAACACCAAGACTGGTGAGTTGATAGGCGTGAAAACACTCTTAGGTAGCGAGCAAGAGGTAATTATTATTTCCCAGCAGGGTCAAACAATTCGCCTCGGGCTTGAAGACATATCAGAACTAGGTCGTGCCACCCAGGGAGTTCGTATCATGCGCCTTAACGACGGTGACGAGGTAGTATCACTCGCTTTAGTAGACAAGCAGCCAATTGATGAAGAAGAGCCACCAAAACTTGAAACTGACGAAGTCGCTAAATAGTAGCTATTAGTACAACATATATTTCCAATTATCCTTGACGAATTTCGCAATAACAGATAATATTTATGGAGTTTCGGCGGAGGGCTTGCTATAAGTGTCTGTAAATCCCCGAAACACGGTACTTTAAAAAT
>JAJYFN010000036.1 GCA_021790875.1 bacterium
TGGCGAGTGGGGCCTCAAAACTAATTAAAGCTTGCTCATCAACATAGCTTAAATTAGTCTGTTTCCCGCGCTTAGACACAATTAAACCAAGCATTGAACCAACGTAAGTCTTAGGCAATACGATTTCGCCTTTCACCCAAGGTTCGCGAATCTCAGCAATATTAGTCAACTCTGGCAACTCAGCGGCACTTTTAATATCAATTTCAACGCCGCTTGTTAAGAATATGTGGTAGTCAGTCGAGGGGTTAGTGACAACTAAGGATAGGTTATATTCACGCTCCAAGCGTTCACGCACAATATCTAAGTGCAGTAGGCCAAGGAAGCCAATACGCAAGCCAAAGCCAAGCACTGGAGAATTTTCACTGGTATAGACTAGAGCGGAGTCGTTCAGCGCCAATCGCTCGACGGCACTTTTTAAAGCTTGGTAATCGGCGTTACTTTCTGGGAAAAAACCAGCGTAAACAAATGGCTGGACCTGAACATAGCCCGGCAACGGTTTATCTGCTGGACGGATGGCCGAAGTCATCGTATCGCCAACATGGGCCTCGCGGGCGGATTTAAGGTTAGTGACAACATAGCCAATTTCGCCAGACATTAGCTTAGCGGTCGGTTGAAGACCGGGTTTTAAAGCACCAACTTCAAGTGCCACACCAACGGCACCAGTTGCCAACATTTGGATGTTTTCACCCTTTTCAAGTTTGCCATCAACAATTCTGACGTAGAGGATTACACCTCGGAAATCGTCATAGTAACTATCGAAGATTAAAGCACGTGTTGGTGCCTCAAAATCTACCTGGGGCGGTGGAATGTTCTCTACGATGCGCTCTAATACTTGTTCGACACCCTGACCGGTTTTAGCTGAGATCGAAAGTATCTCTTCCCTCTTGCATCCCAGTAAACTCATAATCTCTGAAGCCGTGCGTTCCGGGTCCGCTGCCGGTAAATCAATCTTATTCATTACTGGAATTAAGACCAAGTCGGCATTAAGAGCTAGGTAAACATTAGCAAGCGTCTGGGCTTGAATGCCTTGTGTAGCATCAACTACTAGTAGCGCGCCCTCACAAGCTGCCAGACTGCGCGAGACTTCATAGCTAAAGTCAACGTGACCGGGTGTATCGATAAGATTAAGCTCATAGTCGCGGTAGTTCATACGTACCGGCGCGAGTTTAATAGTAATGCCTTTTTCCCGCTCTAAATCCATCTTATCTAGAATCTGGTCTTTCATGTCCCGCTTTGAGACAGTCCCAGTCAATTCCAATAGCCGGTCGGCCAAGGTGGATTTACCATGGTCGATATGAGCAATAATACAAAAATTACGAATGCGGCTTTGCTGCACTTAAATATTTACCTTTGTGACCATTATATATATCTAATGAAGCAGAAGCTAAGAGAAGTCTATTTTAACCGGTTTTAGAATTAACTTACGCATATAGGTATAGACCGGCTTTGCCTCTTCAAGATCGAACAAAATCGATACGATAAAATGCACGGATAGTGTAACAATCGTAATGATAAACAATTTGCTACCCAAGGTTACAAAACCACGGTCTAGTAACCCTAACGGCATCAGCGAAATCATAATGAAACCAGATAAAACAGTGAAGCCAGTCACGCTAGCAATCCGAACAACACCACTCCAGAATTTCGGATCGAGCAGTTTATGATCTTTAAAGAGCATGATGATAACTAGGATTAATATCTCCGTTCCAGCAACAATCGATTGAGCGATTGCTAGACCAGCGACGCCAAAAACGGTTGGCCGAGCTAAGGTAATTGCAAGGTAGACGTTAAAGCCGATGGTAAAGATTGACATGTACATCGGCGTACGGGTGTCTTTGCGTGAGTAGAACCAGCGCGAAATGATGGCATACATAACCCTAAAGAAGATCGCCGCAGTCAAAAAGCCAAAGATTACGGCAATCTGGTTATTACCTCTCGAGAAGATAAGGCGGGCAAGATAACCACGACAAAAGTAGCTTACAACCACCACCGGAGCCGTTATCCAAATCATGACCCTTACGACTTTTAAGAAATCGGTGCGGAACAAGTCTGGCCTACCCTGACTTAAACGGGCATTAAGCCGTGGGAAGGCGGCCGTTGCAATAGATGTGCCAAGCAACAAGATAGGGGCCGTACTTAATATGTAAGCGTTGTTATAGAAAGAAATATTGCCACTGCCTAGACCACTTGCAATGTGCGTTTCGACAATGTCTTCGACCTGATCCATGCCCTGATCGAGCGAGCGTGGCGGTAGGTTTTTTAAGATAGTCCTAAAGTGCATGTTCTTCCAGTCGATGATTGGTCGCCAGTAGAAGTTCAACTTCTTAAGGCCAGCAATAACGACACCCAGCTGGAAAATAGCTCCAGCAAAGGCCCCAATACCTAACCCAACCAAGCCGATATTGTTATAAAAGATGAAGATGCTAGCAATAATCGTCAGGTTATAGACCGTTGGGGCAATTGCGAAGAAGAAAAAGCGACCCAAGGTCTGCTGAACACTAGTCAATACTCCAGATAAGGTGAATAAAAGCGGATTAAAGGCCAGCAAGCGCATAATGTCGGTGGCTTTAGTCAATTGCGCTGGTGATAGTCCTGGCGCCACGATATTGTGCATTAAGGGGCGCGCGAAAATTAAAATAATAATCCCGACCACGAACATCACAATTAAGAGTAAGTTCATTAAGCTCGAGGTCAGCTCCCAGACTGCCTTGCGACCATGTTTATGTAAATAGTCAGACAGTACTGGCATAAAGGCTACGCCTAGGGCGCCAGCCGAGATGGTATAGAAAAATAGGTCAGGGATTGTGAAAGCAGCGAAGTAAGCATCGGTACTGCTGGGCCCGGCAATCGGAAAATGAGAGTTAACCAGCTTGGTTCTTAGAAATCCCAGCAACTGACCGACAATCGCAGTTGCAATTAGCAAGGTCGCAACGTTGAATAAACTGCTCTGCTTTTTCTTGGGTGAGGATGAATCCATGAACTTATATTCTCGATGCTTTAAGAGTTTTTAGCACTTCGCTTAAAGTATAGACTAGCAGCCGTCACGTTTGAAGAGTAAAACTAAGTCTCTAATACAACGCTGCGGCTTTAGGCATGTGTGAGCCTTTGAGAACTTCGGCCACTTCGGCGGCTTCAACCGTTTCTTTGGCTAACAAGCGATCCTTTAAGGCATCTAATTTATCGCGGTTAGCCTTAATAACAATCCGCGCTCGGTTAGCAGCCTCAGTAATTAAGGCTTCAACCTCACGGTCAATAATTTTAGCGGTTTCCTCAGAATACTCACGTTCATGCACTAAGCGATCAAGCATCATGCCATCATCACTCTTAAAGACCTGGTCGCGCAGTTCCTTACCCATGCCTTGATTAACAATCATGTCACGGGCAATTTCAGCTGATTGTTGCAAATCACTGCCGGCTCCAGTTGTAATGTGATCAGCGCCAAGTACTACTTCTTCAGCAATTCGCCCAC
>JAJYFN010000037.1 GCA_021790875.1 bacterium
CACTGCGCTTAGCAATTGAAAAAGCTAAGGAAGTGAATATGCCAATGGCTAATATCCAACGGGCGATTGACCGCCAAAAAGATAAAGATGCGGCCCAGTTACACGAACTGCTTTATGAAGGCTACGGTCCGGGCGGTGTTGCGGTATTAGTAGAATGCACCACAGATAATATCAACCGAACGTATTCAGATGTAAAAGTTGCTTTCAGCAGGCACGGTGGTAGTTTGGCGGATAAGGGTAGTGTGGCTTTCCAGTTTGACCGTCGTGGCGTGATCAGAATTGAGCAGACAGGTGACTCGGTTCTTGAGGCTGCAATTGAAGCTGGCGCATTAGATATTATTGAAGAAGAAGACGGTACGCTTGTCTATACTGACCCTAAAGAATTAAACCGGATACGGCTGGCGCTATTAGAAGCTGGCCTAAAAGTTTTAGAAACTGAACTAGCTTATGTGCCAAAGAATACAATTGTGATTGATGACGCGGAAACAGCAGGTAAGTTGTTACGTATCATGGACGCCCTCGATGACATTGATGACGTTAACAATGTTTCCGTTAACTTTGATATTTCAGAATCAGTTTTAGCGAAGCTAAATTAAGCCTTATAAAATGAGACATCCATGCTAAGAATTCTCGGCATCGATCCGGGTACAGGTATTGTAGGGTTCGGCTGTATTGAAGCCGACAATCGGACACTAAAGCTAGTTGACGCTGGCGTGATTAGAACCCCAGCTGGAGAAGCTGATGCAACGCGACTAAGCACTATCTACGAAGAAGTTAGTCGCTTAATTACTGAGTATCAGCCAGAATGGTTCAGCATTGAGCGATTGTTCTTTGCGCGTAATGTAACAACCGCCATGACCGTATCTCAATCCCGCGGTGTGCTTCTTCTCGCCGCCAGCCAGGCAAATCTAAAAATCGCTGAGTATACACCACTCCAGATTAAAATGGCGCTTACTGGTTATGGCCGTGCCGATAAAAAGCAAATGCAAGAAATGGTGCGTATTTTACTTAATCTGCAGCAAATCCCTAAGCCTGATGATGCGGCCGATGCCCTAGCTGCTGCCATCACGCACGCTCAGTTCGTCACTTAAAAGTGCTTAATGTGACATAATTGCCTACAGCATGATTGTATCTATTGAAGGAAAAGTAGAAGAGAAAAGTTTAGATCGAGTGGTAATTAATGTTGCCGGAATCGGTTATGAAATATATGCCACTGACACATCGCTAGCCGGTCTTGAACGTGATAAATCCGCCAAACTATTTATTAGAGAGCAGATTAAGGAAGAAGCACACGACTTATACGGCTTTCTTTCGCTAGATGAAAAACAACTGTTTGAGAAGTTACTTTCCGTTAAAAACGTTGGCCCTAAGGTTGCGATGTCAGTTCTCAATATTGGCTCTTCTGATAAAGTCAGACAGGCAATTGCCGGAGGAGATGTTAAAATTCTTCAAAGCGCAAAAGGGGTTGGTCGACGAGCTGCTGAACAAATTGTAGTTGAGTTAAGAGATAAAGTCGGACTGGCTTCAACCTCAGCTGCTGAAGCTATAGTTGGTCGCGGTGGTGGTGACTTAGAGGGCGATGAAGCGGTTGAGGCCTTAGTCAGCTTAGGCTACAGCATCTATGACGCCCGCACTGCCTTAACTGGCATTAGCCTTGAGCTACCAACTGAAACCCGGATCAGGCAAGCCTTAAAAGCCACTAAATGAGCTATCCTGTTAAAATAGCCTTAGACTAACATATGATAGAGCGCATTATTACTGCTGCTGCAGACAACCCCGCAGATAGCGAAGAACCGCAGATTGAGGTCACCTTAAGGCCAAAAGACTTCTCGAGCTATATCGGGCAGGACAGATTAAAGGAAAACTTAAAACTGGCAATTGCAGCGGCAAAGAAGCGTAATGAGCCACTTGATCATATCTTGTTATACGGTCCACCTGGGCTTGGCAAAACAACTATGGCGAGTGTTATAGCTAACGAGATGAATACGCAAATCCGTATTACAAGTGGACCAGCCGTTGAACGACCAGGTGACCTAGCTAGTCTTTTAACTAATTTATCTGACCACGACATATTATTTATTGACGAGATTCATCGTTTGCACCGTACTGTAGAAGAAGTCCTCTATACCGCTATGGAAGATTTCAAGCTAGATATTATGCTTGGCAAAGGACCCTCCGCACGCTCCCTTCGTCTTGACTTGCCCCACTTTACAATCATTGGCGCCACCACTAGAACCGGCTCGATTGCCGCCCCTTTGCGCGATCGCTTTGGTATGGTCCACCGTTTGGATTTTTATACCAAAGAACAGATTGAGGCAATCATTAAGAGAACGGCTAGTATCTTAAATATTGCAATAGATCCAACGGCTGCATCTGTTTTAGCCGAGCGCTCGAGACTTACGCCAAGAATTGCCAATCGAATGCTACGCCGGGTACGTGATTATGCAGATATTAATGGCGATGGGATCATAGATACCGATATTACCTATAAGGCACTTAAACTCTTAGACATCGATGAGCTAGGACTCGACCCTGCCGATCGTTTGTTGCTAATGGCCATTATTGATAATTACCGCGGTGGTCCAGTCGGGGTTGAAACTCTGGCTGCCATTACAGCTGAAGAAAGAGCAACGATTGAAGATATGATTGAACCTTATCTACTGCAAGTTGGCTTGCTCGAACGTACGCCTCGGGGGCGCAAAGTAACCCCTAAAGCCTATACCCATTTAGGCAAAGCGAAAGACAATCAGTCGCATCAGTCTAAGCTTGTCTAAATCTTTATTGGAACGGGTTAGAACGTGCTTGGTTAAATAGAGCCTGCACGCTGACTGAGTTATTCTGGAGTTGATTAAGTTGGTTTACCACGTTCTGGTTTATAACTGGCGAGACTGAAGTCTTAAGATTGCTGGCAATAGCAGAAGAAGACGGAGTGGCGCTTAAAAAGCCGTTTATTTTAACTAACACATACCCATAAAGCAGGGCTACTAAAACGATTAGAGCTAACCACGAATATTTACGTAATTTTGAGCTCTTTGTGATGACCGATTGAAGCTGTTGCTTGATGTCGGGTTTTTCGTCTTTGTTCATAGCGGCTTTATATACTCGTTAATAGTTAGTGAAAATGTGACCAGTCCATTTGCTAGCGGTTGAATGTTTAGCCCGGTGACTAAGCTGGTGCGTCGGTTCTGCTCTAGGTTAGTTAAAAAGTTATAGAAAGCGTTATAGCTAACTGCAGTATTTGGTTGGCTATCATCAACTTCAATCGGTAGGACATAAACGCCGGGGATACCTTTTACAGCAGTTAACTGTGACAGCGATAGCGAGCTAGGCGGTGGTGTTGAGGATGAAGTGCCTGTAGTAGTTGGTGCAACTGGAGCAGCACTGCCAAGCGTAGAGGAGGGGAAAG
>JAJYFN010000038.1 GCA_021790875.1 bacterium
CCAAAAACTGTTTTCGTTTAGAGGAGCTGGTAGCAAGAGATATGCTAAATGAATATAGTTTTGTGGTTTTCTCATTGGCCGAGCCGGACCTGCCTGAATACTTTTTTGCGGATACCCAAACCCTCACTATCCAAGTTAGTCATCAAGAAGGGGACACCCTGTTAACGCAAACGGCCTTTGTTGCTGGTAAGAGTGAGGATGGGAAAGTGCATGACACGGCTACGGTAGAGCAGATCATCGACTATTTAAGCGAAACTCAAAATATTCAAACGGCTGAACCTCGATTAGAACAAGACATCAGCAATTTAAGTAAAGCTGAGCTGATTGATCAGCCATGGCTAATTCATAATAGTTTGTTGCCAAACGGGGTCATTGATCTGGTAGCGAAGTATGATGAACTGAATAACGGAACTTTCTATGGCCAAAATCGGGTGCCCCAGGACTATTTATTGCATCAAAAGGAGTGTTTAACCCGCGCGCAGGACTACGTAGGCTCGTGTGAAGCAATTTCAAATCAGCTAATTAGTGAAGCCGACCAGCTTGATACTCCCCTTAAAGCGTCGCTTCGCCTAGACCAATTATCTAGAAGTCATAGCCTCAATATGGCTGTCTCTAACCCGCAACTTGATGCGCAAGTTTTTGGGCCGGTAGCTGCTCGCTACATTGACCGCGCAAGGCTTGCAGTTGCAAATGGGGATATGCAGGAGCTAGCTAAAGCTTTGAGTGGCGCCGTACGTCATGATACTTCAACCTCTTGCCCAGGCGGACCCCAAGTCAACCCGTTCGGTTTTAATGCAACCATTGAGGGCCTAGCTAAAGACGCAACTGCCACCGATCAACAAGAAGATAAATATGGTGCGTTATCTTTCTACTGTTCGAAAGGGCATTTAAACACTAGGCCCAAGAATCATCTGATTGAGCGTTGCCGAGTATGTAAAATTAGCGTCAAGTGCAGCTAAGTTCAGGTTGCGATAGTAAAATATAGCTATGAAGCAACGCCGAATTGGCATCTACAGCGGAACCTTCAACCCAGTGCACGCTGGTCATATTAGTTTTGCTTTGCAAGCCATCAGCGAGGCTAAGCTCGACCATGTTTACTTTATGCCGGAACGTTACCGTCGCCATAAGGTTGATGTGGCCCATTTTGCGCACCGGGTGGCAATGATTAGGCAGGCAATCCGTCCCCACCGTAAATTAGGCTTGATTGAAAACAGTGACGTAACTTTCAGCGTGGCCCGAACATTGCCGAAGCTCAAAAACCAATTTTATGGTTCACGACTGGTCTTTTTAATCGGTTCAGATAGCCTCGAGCATCTTAACCAGTGGCCGCAGGTAGAAAAACTACTTAAATCAAGCGAGCTCGTAATTGGAATCCGCGAAGGAGATAACGAGCGTGTTCAGGCCTGGTTGGAGGCGCTCAAGCCTCAGCCGCTAAAAACATATTTAATCGATAGCTTAAGGCCGACCGTCTCATCGACCAAAATTCGGGAAGCTCTGCGCTTAGATCAAGAAATTGAGGGTATTTTACCCAGCGTCCGCCGCTATAGTAACCGCAATTGGTTATATATTTCACTAGCCTAATTTTTTATTCAGCCTCTTTTTAACACTAGCGCTAAGGAGTAAGCCAGTGCTAGCTTAGGCAAGTGGTCGAGTACACAAATTAACTCCTTGACAAAGGGGTTAAGCCTTAGCTACAATCAGCCGTAATCTAACTAAAGCGTTCAGCGCCTTAAAAGATAAAAACCAAAAATAATATAAAAATAATAACCAAGATAGCGTTTAGGTAAAGCCTGAACTAAATCAAAGGATCGAGAAAGGGTATCGCAATGTCGATCACAGTCAAAACAAACAGTCCTGATGCACAAACCATTGAAGTTCAGGTCCGCCGACCGAGCTGGCAAGAGTTTATCGTTTACTAAGAGCTCTACTTCTTAGTTTGAGTGGTGCTACCGCTCGAGGTATTTGAAACGCTACCATGTGACGCAATGGCGGCATTAATTAGCTTTTCAAAGGCACTCACCTGTGGGCTAACTTGGATTTGCTTACCATCTAGATAGAAGGTTGGCGTACCCTGAATGTTTATTTTGTTGCCGAGGGCCATGTCAGCCTCAATCATGTTGTTAACCTGATTTGAGTTGTACTTGTTAATGAAAGTCTTGACGTTGAGCCCAAGTTGCGAAGCGTAAGTCTGGAAGTAAGGCATTGGGTTATTAGACGTGCTCCATTGGTTCCAATTACTTGGATTATAAAGCGCATCATGCATCTGCCAGAACTTACCCATTAGGCCTGCGGCTTGGGCCGCACGGGCGCCAGGGAAGGCGTTTGGGTGAATACTGGTTAAGGGGTAGTTGATGAACTGGAAAGTAATGTTATTAAACTCGTCACTGACTACTTGACTAACGACTGAGGCGTATTCTTCGCAGTAGGGACATTCATAATCACCGTATTCAACTAACTTGACGTTGGCCTTGCCGAGTCCTTCGATGTTTTGAGAAGGAGTGCCACTGCTACTTGAGCTATTGCTGTGGTGTGCGAAAATGACAAACAGGCCGAAAATGATAACAATACCGCCAAGAATTCCCCAAAAGCCCTTATTCATACAAGTGGTCCTCAATTAAACTTGCTTTAGTATAGCAAATACCAGCTTACGGAAAAGTGTTAAGATTTAAGCATATGGATATTCTGTTTGTCGCTCTAGCTTGTTTGCTGCTGGCCTTACTAGCCTCAATTCTCAGGCGGGCCTACTATGATTTGCCACTTTATGAGCTGAAACGCCGAGCGGCAGCAGGCGAGAAGTTTGCGCACGCCATCTACCCAGCGGTTGCCTATCCATCGCTACGGGGATTGCTTGGGTTACTCCTAGCTTTCTTTAGTGCGCTGGGCTTAATCTTGCTTAACCGTCACATTGCCTTAGTTTATGGGCTCATAATCGCCTCAATTTGGTTGTGGTTGGTTTATTCATGGATCCCTAACCGGCCGGTGGCTAAAGTTAGCCACTACATAGCAAGACTTGCTGCGCCGTTCTTTATTTGGCTGTTTAGTTGGTCACACCCAGCCCTTAAGCATCTTGAGCGCTTGCAAAAGCATTACGAGCCAACGCATACCCAACTCTATGAGATTGACGACTTGCGCCGTTTCCTGCGTCACCAAGCGCGTCAGGCAGATAACCGGATCTCCGCCCGACAACTAATGCGCCTCGGTAAATTGGTTGCCTTTGAGGAAGCCCAAGTGGGGCACTTTAGCAGACCTTGGAAATCTAGCATGCGCCTGGTTGAAACAGACACGGTTGGGCCGAAATTGCTGGATGAAATGCACCGTTCGAAACAAACTGCCTTTGCGGTAACG
>JAJYFN010000039.1 GCA_021790875.1 bacterium
CCATAATTGCCACTATAGCGAATATACTACCCACTTCTACCCACTGCAACCCATTTTCTCTAAAAATAGTCGTAGTTTTGACACCAGTTTAGGTTTGTTGCCTAATTAACTCCTTTGCATTAATCCGACTTATGGATAAGTTATGAACCGTTGCATAGCTTAAAAATAGGCTTTAGGAAGCGTAACTGCTCAAATTTGGCACTACTGTTTTGTAGTTGCTCCCCACTGCTTTTTAAAAAGACCTATAAAGATCGCTCGTATCTGTTAGTATGAGTATTATAAAGGCTATGATCCGATTCAAAAGATTATTAATAATGAATACATTATTTACTCACTAGCCCTAGTTGGCTTAATTCTTCCCTGAGCTGGCGCTCACTTAAACCCACGCTTTGTTGGATTAACCATAGACTCATGCCAGAGCGATAGAGGCTTGCGATTAACTTTGCTTGGTCGCTGTAGATTTGTTGAGACTCATTTAAATGTGACTCTTTATTAAGTGCCCTATCGAAGGCGTAGATTGTTTTATCAAGTTGCAAGGAGCGGGTGTTATAACTACTTAAATATAGGCCCTGGTAACTTTTTAATCGACTAAGGGCAACATAGCCCATTCCGTATGTAAAACTACGCTTTAAATCAATATCGGCCTCATTTAAACTCATTCCCTGACACTTATGAATTGTAATTGCCCATGCTAGTTTTAATGGTAGTTGGACTAATTCAGCCATAGCTTTAGATTCGTTTTCTAGTTTCCAGCACTTGGCTTGTGCTAGCAGCACTAGACCGCTGTCGTTCAGCTCCACCTGCGGTAAATTAAATTTAAAGCCTACAATCCTCCCTTGTGAACCATTAACGTAGCGCTTAAGTGGGTCATTAGCTACAAACATCACTTCGGCACCCACTTTGAGCTTAAGTTCGCTAGGCGCTAAGACCGATCGTCTTAGACTAAAGGTCGCATCGGTTGGGCCCGATAGTTTAGCATAATAGGAGTGACTCTTACCTTCTAGGTGCTCTAATCGAGCGCTATTGATCTGATCTACGTCCTTGTTGTGAGTCATGAGCATAGTGGTTGACTGATGCGGGATAGCTTGACGCGCACTTAGCAATCTTAAGTGAAACTCATTAAAACGCTGTTCTCTTAGAGCAGATAGAATCTCCGTTAGTTCATCCCCAGTTTGACGGTGTTGCTCACTTAAGTAGCACACTTTAAGTGCGGCCTCCGTCCAACTTTTGGCCTTAAAGCAATACTCCGGTCGCGCTATGCTAACTGGTGGTAACTGAAAAAAATCTCCAGATAAGACTATCTGTAGCCCGCCAAAGCTAACCTTTGAAGCACGAGCCACTTTAAACCAGTAATTAAGTGCATCAAGAGTTGTCGCATCCAGCATCGATATTTCATCTATTATTAAGATATCGGTGTTATTAAGGCGCTGCGTTAGGCTTGGATCGTTTAGTAGCGACGTAATATCTGCGTCTCCAAAGTCATGCTTAGCTCTCAGGCCCGACCAGGAATGAATCGTTACGCCGTTTAATAAACTAGCGGCTATACCTGTGGTCGCAGTCACGGCGACGTGCTTACCGCTAGCTTGTGCAGCTCGTACAAACTGTTCGAGTACATAGCTCTTACCAGACCCAGGGGGCCCACATAA
Source organism: bacterium (assembly GCA_021790875.1). Taxonomy (GTDB): domain Bacteria; phylum Patescibacteriota; class Saccharimonadia; order Saccharimonadales; family UBA4665; genus JAJZWH01. The sequence continues at coordinate 1,647 of JAJYFN010000039.1, forward strand.
AAAGATATTGGCACCGCTAGCCATGAGCTCTAACGCTCGGGATTGTGTCAATTAAAGCTACCTCACCTTTCAAGGCGGGCTAGATTATATACTGAAAACTTTTATTTTTCCGAGTTGTTTTTTGGTGCAGTTTGGTTATTGTTGCGCCGACGACGATTAAGATGATCTCGGTAAGCTAACTGGTTACGCAGTTGATCGATACGGATGACATAATTCTCCCATGGTTTTAGCAAGGAAGAATACTGCCAGTTAGGTGTTAGTACCTTAAGTAGCTTATTCTGGCCAGCTAAATACTCAATCAAGCTAACGAAGTCACCATCGCCTGAGACAATGATTGCCTTATCGTAATTTGGCAGCTCTTTCATGGCGTAAAGCACTAAATCTGCGTCTATATTGCCTTTTACAGTTGGCTTATAGTCTGCATCTTCTTTATCGCGGTCACTGGCTGAAACATCAACTGTTGGCTTGAGGGCAATTAGAAAGCCCAGTTCATGCATATGTTCATAGAGCGACTCATTCCCCTGCATATAGCCTATAAACATAAAGGCCTTAGTGACATTAAATTCGTCCTTCAGGTAGGCCCTAAAGGCACGCCAATCCATCTTCCAGCCAACTTTCTGTACGCCTAGGTTTAAGTTCTGGCTATCAATAAAAGCGTAGACATTGCTGGCTGCTTTCTTCGGTCTTCGTCTGACACGCATTTTGCTTTATCTAAGCTCCCTCTAGGCCCGTTCGAATACTGTTAACTAATTCGTCGGCACTAATTCTGACCTGTTTTGCGCTGTCGCGGTCTCTTAAGGTTACTGATTGATCCTCAAGCGAATCGAAGTCAACCGTAACACAGTATGGTGTCCCGATTTCATCTTGCCGGCGATAGCGTTTGCCAATATTGCCGTTATCATCCCAGAGCACTGCGCCAAATTCGGACTTCAGTTTGGTATATATCTTGCGTGCTAGCTCCACTAATTCTGGCTTATTCTTGAGTAACGGGCTAACTGCCACTTTAACTGGTGCCAATTTAGGATTTAGACGGAGCACAATTCGTTCATCACCACCAACATTATCGCGCTGATAGGCGTCACACAGTACCGCTAGCAACATCCGACCGAGTCCAACTGATGATTCAATGACATAAGGCGTAAAGCGTTCATTACTAGCCTCATCAAGGTAGCTTAAATCTTTGCCGCTCGCTTTAGTGTGGTTTGTTAAATCAAAATCGCTACGGTTGTGTGTGCCCCATAACTCCTTTGATCCTTGTGGGAAGTTAAAGTAAATATCGTGAGCCGCTTTAGCATAATGAGCGCGTTCTTTTTCGCCGTGCTCATGCCAACTTAAACTCTCTTCGCGAATACCAAGTTCTTGAATCAGGAAGTTCCAGGCAAAGTCACGCCACTGCTGATAAATTACTTCCTGGTCCTTGGGGTCAATAAAGTACTGCATCTCCATTTGTTCTAGCTCGCGCACCCGGAAAATAAAGTCGCGCGGCGAAATTTCATTGCGGAATGCCTTACCTATCTGGGCAATACCAAACGGTAACTTAGCGCGCATTGTTTCTTTGACGTTTAGGTAATTAGTAAAAATAGAACCGGCAGTCTCTGGTCGTAAATAAGCTTTGGCTGCATCATCCTGCAAGGGACCAATCCAAGTCTGCATCATC
>JAJYFN010000040.1 GCA_021790875.1 bacterium
ATGAACCAACCAAATAAACCAACCAATAACCCAGCGCGGAACCCATTGCGCGCTAAGAATCCGGCTACGCCATCCAATACGCTTGGTAGTAGCTTAAGCATTCCACGCTCCGAAGCAGTTCGGGCTTCAAAGCGTTCACAAATGGATGCCCAGAAAATTGCCAACCAATATAACCGTGCAGAAGCGACGCCACAGCGCAGGGCCAATGTCATTAAAGATGACAGTGGCAAACTTAAGATTAGCTATCTTGGTGGCCAAGAAGCCATTGGTGAGAAGAACATGCAAGTCGTGGAGTGGGAGAATGATGCCTTAATCCTCGATTGTGGCAACCACCTTGGTATTGAACTGCCGGGTATTAACTACACTATCGCCGACACCACCTACCTTGAGTCAATTAAGCATAAGATTCGGGGCTATGTTATTAGTCACGGCCACTTAGACCACTTAGGCGGTCTAAAACACATTGTTCCTAAGTTTCCAGCCCCAATCTATGGATCACGCTTTACGCTTGGGGTTGTTGCAAAGACGTTTGAAGATGCTTTTGCTGAATCAGGCCTCGAATTTACACCGGAACTAGTCGTAATGAACATGGACAACCATGAACGCCTTAAACTCGGCGTATTCTTCATTGAACTAGTCCGCATCACGCACTCTGTACCAGAATCGACCCTAATTGTTGTCGATACTCCAGTTGGACGAGTCATTAATACCGGTGACTGGCGTCTCGATCCAGAGCCACTCGACGAGAAACCAACCGATGCCGAGCGTTTACGCCAGCTGGGCGATGAAGGCGTATTGCTACTAATGAGTGACAGCTGTAACACACCTTTACCTGGCCGAACCCCAACTGAACACACCTTGCAGGAAAGCTTTCACGATATTATCGGCAATGCTCCAGGACGAGTCTTTGTTGCTATCTTCTCCTCTAACATGAACCGAGTGCAGATGATTGTTAACTCAGCTGCCGTAAGTGGGCGCCGTGTTGCGCTCGACGGCCGTAGCATGATCGCCTATGCGGAAATTGCAGTTCGTCAGGGAATTTTGAAGATTCCTAAAGGCACGGTACTTCCAATGCGTGAAATGCCAAATATTCCAGACCGTCAGGTGCTAGTAATTTGCACTGGTGGACAAGGCGAGCCGGGTGCTGCACTGCAGCGCATGGCCGATGGTCAGCACAAGCACATTAAACTCAAAGAAGGGGACACAGTAGTCGTTAGCTCAACCCCAATTCCGGGTAATGAGGTTCGCTATGAAGAAATCGGCAACGAACTAGTTAAGCGCGGCGTTAAACTGTACCGCCATCCAACCCATGAAGTAGATAATGTCGGTCCTTTGCACGTCTCTGGGCACGCCCGCCGCGATGAATACCGCGAGATGCTGCACCTGATTCGCCCGAAGTACTTCTTACCGATTTACGCTGGTGCACTTAACCGCAAATACTACGCCGAAATGGCTGTCGAGGAAGGCTGGAAGCGAGACAATGTTATTCTCGCTAATAACGGTGACTCAGTTCTCCTAGATCAAGATAGCTGGGCCATGGGCCCACCGGTTCCTTACGGTAGTCTATTAGTAGACCAGACAGGCTCAATTGTCAGCAACGTTGTCGTTAAGGACCGCGTATTGCTAAGTGAAGAGGGACTTGTGGCAGTCGTCTTAACGATTGACCGTAAAAGTGGTAACTTGCTTACCTCTCCAGACATCATTAGTCGTGGCTTCATCTATATGCGCGACAAGGAAGATGTCATGAACGGCCTACGACAAGAACTGAAGCGGGCAGTCGCCCAACGCTTCAAACGCGTTGATCTGGATCGTTTTAAAGCAGAGCTTAAAGACCACGTGACCCATTACTTGTTTGAACAAACCCAACTCAGCCCGATAGTTATACCAGTAGTAAACGTCATTTCTGGTAAGGTCGGTGAGACGAAGACCGTACATCAGAATCAGACAAAGAGCGATGAAGAATTGGCAGCTGAACAACAACGCCGCTTTCAAGAGATGCGCGCCCGTTTACTTGGTCAAGACCAACCAGACTAAACGTCTTCTGACCACTATAAATTGGCTTTTTTAGGTGTATAATTATCTAAATGCCAAAAAAGAAAAAAAATACGCGTAGTAAAAACAAGGCAAAGGCCAAAGCAAAAGCTAAAACCAAGGATGCTTTAAAAGAGAGCAACGGTTTTGGTTTATATGCCTTGGCTGTAGCTTTACTGCTACTAGCTCTGCTGTTGCTGATTGGCGCTTTTGGCACTGGTGGCAAGTTACCGGTAGGTCTTTACCATGGCTTTTACTGGCTCTTTGGTTGGGCGGCTTTAATTGTCCCCATCCTTTTAGTCTTGGCTGCCGTCCAGATATTTATGAGTGACGAGACTGAGCTACCAGCATCTAAAATAGTCAGCTTAGTTGTCACTTTGCTATCAGCTACAGGGCTGAGCTATGTCCTGTTTGCGAACAAATTAAGTGATGGTAGCTGGAGTGGTGGCCATGGTGGCAAGAGCGGTAGTTTAATTGGCGGCTCTTTACTTGGTGCACTAGATAAGATTCCAGCCGCCTTAGTATTCTTAATTATTGCCGTTTTAAGTCTTGCTTTCGCTCTGGGTTTTACGGCTAAGGACCTAATAAAATTATTTAAGCGGGCCAAAAAGGATGAGGGCGACACTGATCTGTCTGAGCTAAAAGCCAAGGCCGAGAGCACCTTTAAGCTTAATGAAGGGGTGCCAATTGAACATCATACACAAGGAGAGTTAGCTCAACTCGAGCCAGTGCGCACCAGTAGCTTTCGTAATACAGCCCAAAAACTAAGTAAGGATGAAAATCACGCAGCCCTAACTGCACCCGGTGACCCGGACTGGAAGTTTCCACCCACCAGTTTACTTAATCAAAAGCAGGATAAGGCCGATCCGGGAGATGTTAACGCCAACGCCCGGACCATTCACGATACTTTAGCCAACTTTAATATTGAAGTGCAGATGGAAGGTGCTAATATTGGCCCCCGTGTTACTCAATACTCTCTAAAACCGCCTTCTTCAACTAAGCTCACCAAGATAACGGCTCTTGAGAGTAACTTAGCGCTTGATCTCGCTGCTCACTCGATTCGTATTGAAGCACCAATTCCGGGCAAAAGGGCGGTCGGCATTGAAGTACCGAACGTCAAGCCGGCAATTGTACGTATCAGCTCAATTTTAGAGTCCCAAGAATGGGCTTCACTAGATAGTTCGCTCGGTTTCGTACTCGGTAAGGATATAACTGGTAAAGCGGTTGTGGCAGATTTAAATAAGATGCCCCACATGCT
>JAJYFN010000041.1 GCA_021790875.1 bacterium
TTCGGGTTTTAACGCGTGACGGGCATTTGCCTTTTAGGGAAGTATTAGTCAGTGGCGGTTTGGAGCTAAACCCCAATCTTTACCAGGCCAGCCTATCTGGTCGCATTATTCGGCTCAGAAAGAAAGAATTCCTACTACTTGAGTGTTTGATGCGCAACGCTGGTATCACAGTCAGCCGGAACTATCTTAAGGAATATGTCTGGGGCTCTAATTGCTCCGTTAAAGATAACTCAATTGATGTACACATTAAGATGCTCCGCGACAAACTGGATATATCTAGACAACATGAGCTAATTAAGACAGTCCAGGGAATCGGCTATATTTTCTCGGCACCAACTAACTCTAAAGCATAAGGGGATGGAAATAATGGCCCAAATAAGCGATCGTTTTCTACTGCGGAGTAACCGAATTCGGCGACCCTCTAAACAACCCGATCTAGCGCGTTTAGTTGAGTTTGGTCGAGTTGGGGCTGCATTAATTCACGAGATGAGCTCTCCGTTAACAGCTGCTTCAATAATGCTAGATCAAGTTGATGGTTCTCAACGCGACCGTAATCTTAGTCAAGTGAGGCGCAACTTACATACGCTCGAGCGCTATGTTGTGGCAGCACGCCAGCAATTAAGTGGCGACAGTCAGCCATCGAGCTTTTCACTGACGGTTGCTATTCATCAGGTAGCAATGTTACTTTCGGCAAAATCAAAGTCCTTTAACGTAAAACTGTTAATTAATTCCATCGGTAGTGTTAGGTTGTACGGCGACCAAGTAAAGTTCCAACAGATCTTATCCAACTTAATTAATAACGCCATTGAGGCCTACGAGTTTAGTTACGCCACTAGTCGTTTAGTTAACGTAAAAGTTGAACGTTCTGGCAAGCAAAAAATCGTTCTAAGCGTCACCGATCATGGAGTTGGTATTGAACCAAAACAGCTTAAACAAATATTTGATCCGTTCTATACCACAAAGCATAAAGGAAAGCGCGGACTAGGCATTGGCTTAGATATAACTAAAAACTACGTGGAGCAAGATTTCCATGGCACAATTGAGGTTTCTTCTAACCCTGAAGCCGGGACTGTGTTTAAGCTAAAGATTCCTTTAGCTAAAACCTAAGCTGTCTTTAAGTGAAGATATGTTAATAATAAGGTTAGTAAAAGTGTTCAAAGTCCATGGCAGATCACAGTGAAACCAAAGCTTCATCCGTCAGTTCGGTTGGGTCAAACCGAATTGTTGTCATGCGGCTCAGTATCGCTGTTTGGGTTATCCTGGTCGTTATTCTGCTTGGTTTGAGTTTCTGGGGAGGGGCGTTATATAACAACGCGATTCGCAACTCATCTATTAAGGCAAGTGTAATCGCGAACAATAATGCACATCGTCATTATGCAGTCGGACTGGTTGTGTATATTAGCGCAACGTCTATTACAATCTCGAACGAGGAATCTAACTTCAATCAGACATTTGCAATAACTACTAAGACGCTAATCAGTATTAATGGTGTAAAGGCGACTGCTTCTCAAATTCAGCCTGGCAACATTGTTTTAATCCAAGAAGATAAATACAACACAGCAGATGCCTCCGTTGTCCTAGTTAATTCTCATTTTAGTGGGTAGGTCAAACCCTTAGATTTAGTTAACTATCAAGGTTAAGTAGTGGCACTAAAAGACTACTAATTCGTGGTAGCGGCAAGTGGACTTGAACCACTGACCTTCGGCTTATGAGTCCGACGCTCTAACCAGCTGAGCTATGCCGCCATAATTTACGGAGATATTATACCTTATTAAATTAAGCGAATAACCTCGGCATTATTAAATGTGCCAATCTGACTAAAATCTACGCTTGGATCAATCGTATGCTTTAAGGCTCGACCCATTGCACTGTGACTGACCACTAAGACGATATCTGCCTCTATACTGTTTAAAAAGGCTAGGCCTTCTTTTGCGCGGTCAATTAAGTTTGTGCTGTGCTCCACGCCATCAAAATTATTCAATGCGAGCCCTTTAACATAACTGCTACCTTCAAGTGAACCAAGATTACGCTCTGTAAAAAGTTGGCTCAATATGACAGCGTCTTTGGGGTAGTTAATAACTTCAGCCACAATTAAAGCTGAGTCATAAGCTCGTTTCATTGGCGAGCTAACAATGACTTCAATACCAGCGTTTTTTAAGGAGAGACCGGCCTTAAGGCACTGTTTTCGACCTTCTTTTGCTAGTGGTGTATCAGTCTGGCCAGAGAAAAGCCCCTGCTTATTCATCTCGCTTAAACCATGACGCATAAAATAAAGTTGTTTCATGTTTTTAGCCTTGTCCTTATAAAATATACCTAAATGAAGCTAATCTTACCAAAACCCGGTCGTTATGTAGTTGCCGTCAGCGGTGGCTTAGATTCGATCTGTTTACTTGATTTACTAGCTAGCCGACCTGAGTATGAGCTCATTGTTGCACACTTTGATCATGGCATGAGGCGGGGAAGTAAAGATGATCTTAAGTTTGTTGCTAGCCTGGCTGCTCAATACGGCCTGCCATTTGTGAGTAGCAGAGTGGAGCTAGGTGCTTCTGCTAGTGAGGCTGATGCTAGAACTAAGCGCTACCGCTTTTTGCGCCAAACACGAAAGCAAGCTGCTGCCGTTGCAATTTTAACTGCCCACCATCAAGATGATCGCTTAGAAACCTTAGTCATTAATTTGATCCGGGGTACCGGAAGGCATGGTGTATCTTCAATTGGTATCAGTAAAGATATCAAAAGACCACTCCTGAATGTTAGCCGGAAAGAACTAGAAGCTTACGCCTCAGCTCACACACTGGTTTGGCGAGAAGATCCAACTAACGATAGTGACCAATATTTACGTAATTATATCCGCCATCACATTCTGCCTAAGATTTCGGATTCAGATAAAGCAGATTTGGTACAACTGATGAATCGTCAGGTTGAACTAAATGCCCAAATTGATAGTTTGGCCATGCGCTTTATTGACCAGAAAGACTTATCTAAACTCAGCCTGAAGGCACTTAACCAGCTATCTTATAAAGAGAGCCGTGATTTAGTTAGTGTCTGGTTGCGGCGAAACGAGCTGTTTAGCTTTAACCGGACGACAATTGAGCGACTGACTGTTGCGGCTAAGACCAAGCGTGCGGGAACCTTAATTAACGTCTATGGAAAGACGAACGTCAAAGTTGGAAAAGACTTCTTGGCACTCTACAACACAGAGCGCTAGCAAACTAGTTGCAGCTTGTATATAATTG
>JAJYFN010000042.1 GCA_021790875.1 bacterium
CTTCTCTTGGAGCAAGTTTTCGAGAGTTTGCTCAGCCTCAACCTGCTGCGCCCGGCTCTCATTAACTAATTCCTTTGGCGCTTGCGAAACGTACTTACTATTAGCCAGCCGGTCTGTCAGTTGCCTAGTTAGATGTTGCTTTTCAACGATTTGAACTTCTAGTCTTTTTACGTAACGGTCAACTGATTCCTGATCAATATCTAACCAACAGCTAAGGCCGGAATTGCTCAGTGCAATTCCCTGCCCTGGTTCACCATCTTCGACGGCAATTGTTCCACCTAACTGATTAATTAACGTAGCGAAAGATGCAACGATAGGCTCATTGCGGTAGTAAAGTTTAACTTTAGATGCATTGGTAGCAGTCAGCAGTGAGCGTATTTCTAAGATTAAAGCTTTAACGACTTCAAATTGGTCGGCTTGCTCTTTGTTGCCGCTATTAAGCTCATATGGCTGCTGCCCGCTGAGAAGGCCATCAGTGCTTAGATTAAGAGTTTGCCAGATGGTTTCGCTGACAAATGGTGCAAACGGGTGCACTAAGACTAGGGCGGCCTTTAGTAAAGCAGCTAGAAGGGGTTTGTTGGGCTGAACTTTACTTGCTTCTAGATACCAGTCAGCTAAGTCGTCCCAGATAAAGCGATAAAGTGTCTCATAGGCTTCGTAAAAGCGATAGCTGTCCATGAGTTTGAGATAGCTTTGCTTAGTAAGGGCATAGCGCTGCAAGATCCAGTGGTCAATTGGCGTAGCGGGAGCGGCATCTTGAACTTCAAATGAATCAATTACGCCTTCGCTAAAGCGGGCAATATTCCAGAGCTTGTTGATAAAGTTTCGTCCACCTACGACTTTAGCTTCAACGAATGGCTGATTATTGCCAGGCGTTTGACCGGTTATGACACCAATGCGCAAAGCGTCTGAGCCGTATTTAGCAATGAGCTCAATTGGGTCGGTTACATTGCCAATGCTTTTACTCATCTTGCGACCCTGTGCATCGGTAATCATGCCGTGGAGGTAGACTTCCTTAAACGGAATGTCATTAGTGACGTAGAGACCGAGCATCAGCATGCGGCTAATCCACGGGAAGAGTAAATCGAAGCCGGACTCCATTAAGGATAAGGGGTAAAAGTCTTGAAAATCTTTACTCTCTGGGAAGCCAAGTGTCTGGTAAGGCCATGAAGATGACGAAAACCAAGTATCGAAAACATCTGGGTCGCGCCGGTAGTGCTTGTTGTCGACGGTGATTACTTCTTGGTCGACTCGGTCATCATAAATCCAGTCCCCCGGATCTTCTTCGTTTTGAAACGCCGGAATCGGAATCCCCCAGACAATTTGGCGGCTAATGTTCCAGTCCTTGATGTTTTCTAGATAGCGCTCCAGCTGGGCTTGTTTGCTTCTCGGCATGAAAGCTAACTTCCCTGCCCTAATGGCTTCCAGGGCACTTTTAGCTAATGGCTTAATGTCTATAAACCACTGTTCTTTAAGCAGAGGCTCAATTAATGTGGCGCATTTGTAACAGTGTCCAACACTGTGTGTTAATTCTTCTGCACCAACCAACAAACCCTGGTCCTTAAGATCTTTTAGAACGGCTTCCCTAGCCTCTTTAACGCTTAGTCCACGGTATGGCTCAGGTACGTTATGCATCATCTTGCCATCAAAACCAATCACGCTGACATATGGCAGATCATGCCGAGCGGCAATTTCAAAGTCGTTTTGATCATGCGCTGGCGTCACTTTTAGTGCACCGGTGCCATAGCTAGTATCAACGTAGTTGTCGGCAATGACTGGAATTTCACGGTTAGTAAGGGGTAGTTTTACACTTTTACCAACTACTGCCGTATATCGCTTATCCGAAGGGTTAACGGCTACCGCCGTATCGCCCAGTAGGGTTTCTGGACGGGTGGTGGCGACCACTAATTCACCGCTACCGTCACTCAGTGGATAGCGAATTTTCCATAAATGCCCCTGCTCTTCTTGGTAATCGACTTCAATATCTGCAAAAGCTGTGCCGTGAAATGTACAGAAGTTAACCAAGCGCTCACCCCTGTAAATTAAACCCTCTTGCCACATTTTTTGAAAAGTTGCATAGGCTTGTTTAACAATTGTTTGATCGAGCGAAAAAACGTAACGCGACCAATCGACGCTAGCGCCTAATTTACGGATCTGGGTCTGAAAGTTATCTCGGTTCTGATCAACAAAGCTAAAAATTTGGTTATAGAGTTCTTCACGTGAGTAGTCAAATCTACTTTTGCCCTGCTTATCTAGTTCCCTTTCAAAGACCACCTGGGTTTCAAAACCAGCATGATCGGCGCCGGGAACGAACAGTACTCGCTCACCTTTCAGACGGTGATAGCGGGCTGCAATATCCTGCATTGCGAAAGATAGGGCATGACCCATATGCAGGTTACCGTTAGCGTTTGGTGGCGGTACCACCAGCGAGTACGGTGCCCCCTTCTTAAGTGGGGTGAAAGCGCCACTCTGTTCCCAAAGAGCATAGATATCGCTTTCGTATAGATCTGGCTGGTAAGTTTTAGCTAATTTCATCTCTCTTAATATACCTCTTATGACACGCTACATGCTTAGGTTTGGTGAAATACTCAAGGAATATGGGTCGGCAAGGGGTTGTTTGTGCATTAGCTGCCAACTTCCAAGGGTCGCAATCATTGCGCCGTTATCTGTACATAGCTTAGGATCCGGCACAATTAAGGGGCAGGGTAGTTCACTGGTTAGTGTTTCTCTGAGCAGTGTATTAGAAGCCACGCCACCCGCTAAAACGACACAACTAGGGTTGTATTGCTGAATTGCTGTTTTTACTCGATCAAGCACAGTATCAACGGCCGTGTACTCGAAACTGGCTGCAATATCTGCCTTCTGAGCCTCAGAGAGCCTCTCAGACAGGCGAAAAGAGGGAAAATCGTATCCAACACCTGCCTGGCTTTGGGCCAGCCTTAAAACGGCTGTTTTGAGGCCAGAAAAACTAAAATCGTAACCTGGCATCTTGGCCTTAGGTAGCTTATATCTGGTTGGATCGCCTTGCGTTGCTAGCTTAGCTACACTTGGGCCACCAGGGTAGGGGAGCCCCAGAACTTTAGCGACTTTATCGAAAGCCTCTCCGATAGCATCATCTTGAGTGCGTCCCAGTATCTGGTACTCAAAGTGACTACTAAAGAGGACCAATTGGCTATGACCGCCCGATAAAATGACGGCTAAAAAGGGAAAACTAGGACTAG
>JAJYFN010000043.1 GCA_021790875.1 bacterium
TGATGCCAAGCTAAAGTTAGCACGTATCTTACTGAGTCAAACTGAACACTACCTTTCAACGCATAGCTAGCACTCTTGACTATAGAGTGCTAGAGTCATACAATGTGAGTCAATTAGCCCTATTGGGGTATTTGAAGATGATAAGCGAACGCCAAAACCAGATTTTAAAAGCCATCATTGAGCAATATGCTGAAGTCGCAAGTCCTGTCGGCTCTAACTTGCTGGCCAAGTTATTTAATGTTTCTTCTGCAACTATCCGGGCCGAAATGGTCGAGCTTGAACGTAACGGCTATATTTCACAACCACACACCAGTGCCGGCAGGGTACCAACCGACAAAGGCTACCGTCATTACGTTAATGAATTTAGCGAAAACCAGCCAGTTGCCAGTGAAAACCGGGCTGAGCGCGCTTTAGCGATACGAGTCCAAGAGGGTGGAATCCCAGAACGCATTATCCGTAATGCTGTTGATACGCTAGTTGAGCTGACCCACAACTTAGGCTTAGCAACCATTGGTAACCAGCTTTATATGAGTGGCCTAGGTAATCTTTTTGGTCAACCAGAATTTTTAGGTGGTGCTCAAGTTAAACAAGTCGCTGATTTATTAGATAACTTAGAGCCGTGGTTACGTGAGGCAGCGCCAAACCAACCGCTTAATGTCTATATTGGTCAGGAGAATCCAATTGGTGGTAGTGCTGGCGTAAGTCTTATTATTTCGCGTTTCCGCAGTGGCTTTAGTGATAGTAGTTACATTGGTGTCCTTGGCCCAACACGGCAGCAGTATCATGACGTAATGCTTTTGGTGCGCCGAGCTGGACAGGAACTGGAGGAGACTTTAAATGGCCGATAGTCCAAAACGACCGAGTAAAGCTAAAACAAACCTAAAGTCCGAGCAAATTCAAGAATTAAAAGATGCCTTGCAACGCGAGCGAGCCGATTCAATCAACCTAAGGCGGCAACACGAGATAACCCTCGCTAACACCCGTCAATTAAGCATTGCCCGAGTGGTGCGTGAGCTTCTCCCAGCCATAGATAATCTCGAACGAGCCTTAAAACACGTGCCACATGAGTTAGCGACGCATGACTACGTTAAAGGTGTTCAAGCGGTTGTAAAGCAGTTCGAAAAGGCTCTTACTGATCTCGGCGTAGAACGAATCACTACGACTGGTGCGCCTTTCGACCCGAGATTCCATGAAGCTGTCCACCTAGACGATAGCGCCGGCGGTAATCAAGAGGTGGTTAGTGAAGAATTGCAAGCTGGCTACAAAATAGGTGATGAGGTCATCCGTCACGCGATGGTTAACGTCCGCTTGCAACCCTAATTTAGCTATTTAGATTATGCTTATGTATAATCGTTCTTATAGTTAAGAAAGAAGCATATGGACCAAAACGAAGCACCTAAATTAGATCAATCAGAGGAAGTTCCGCCAACCGAAGCGGAACAACAACAAGTTACGCAGCCAGAAGTAAATCAAGGGACAACGAGCGAATCAATGTCTAGTGACTCACAGGAGTCAAGTGTGAGCTCAGATAGTCCAAAGCCCCAGGAATTTACAGCGGATAATAACGTTGCATCAACGGAAACGCAAAACCCAGTTACATCTGGAGAAGAAGCGTCTCCTCCGCTCGCAAATCCAATGTCAAATGACGCAGTTAGTTCGTCTACTGTCTCTAAGAAACCAGGCTTATCACGCCTATGGAGACGAGTAGCCATTATTGCTGCTGTAATCTTAGTCTTGGCTGGTGGTAGTGCAGCCGCCTTTTATACCGTCTACTTACCGCACCAACCGTGGTACATCTTAGATACAGCCTTAAAAAATAGCATGGCTCAGAATGATTTCACTCTTAATGCCAATGCTAACGTAACAACTTCAAGTATGGCATATAAGATTAATAGCATTACAGCTGCCAATCTTACTGCTAAAGGGCTGGATGAAAACTTAACTGTGACAGTTGCTGGGGCAAGTATTCCACTTGAAATTCGCATCGTTAACAGTAACCTGTACTTTAAATTTGGTGACCTAAGTAGTGTAGCCTCACTCGCTTCACTAGCTGGCGGTGCACTCAAAGACCCTAATCTAGGACCAGTGATCGGGCCTTTGCTTTCAAAACTGTCCAACCAGTGGGTGGTTGTCGACAGCACCTTGCTGGATCAGAGTAAAAGCCTAAAGTGCATGCTAAATTCTAGCTGGACACTGTCAAATAGCGATTCGAACTATATGGTTAACAGCTATCTCAACCAGCCTTTCTTCACTGTTAACTCCCAAACTGCAGATACGCTGAACTCCCAAGCCGAATATAAAATGAACGTTACAATGAGCCAAAACCTAGCCCAAAAATATCTAGCAGGCTTAAGTAATCTCAATGCATTTAAGAGTTATGCCCAATGCACCGGCGCCAAGCCTTCGACGAGCCACGCTACGGCCGTGAATAACCAGACCACACCGTTGACCATCTGGGTAAACAAGTCGACGAATCGGATCGATAAGATTGAAACAGTCGGTACTGCTCAGGCCGCCAAAAACGGTACCAGTGGGACGCTAGACGCAACGATTAGCTATGCAAATGTTAATGTTCAAGCGCCCGCGCAGGCCATACCAGTAACCCAGTTAATTGCCCAGTTAATGCAAGGTTTACAGAGTGATCCACAGCTCTTAAACTCGATTAGTCCGATGCTTTCCGGCCTCTAAAGAAAAAACACTAGCTTTAACGTTTCTAGCACTCTTGACATAAGAGTGCTAGTTTTTTAATATAGAGATATTATTAGCACTCGATAAGAGTGGCTGCTAAGCGAAAGGTTTCGATAAACATATGGCGAAAGTTATAGGCATTGATCTCGGCACGACTAACTCGGCAATGGCAGTTATGCAGGCCGGGAAACCAGAAATAATTGCAAACAGTGAAGGTAACCGGACTACCCCGTCAGTGGTTGCTGTTAATAAGAATGACGAGCGTTTGGTTGGACAGGTTGCGCGCCGTCAGCAAGTTACTAACTCAAAGAACACTGTTTACGAAGTAAAACGTCTGATTGGGCGTAATTTTAGTGATCCTGAAGTCCAGCGCGACATTAAACTAATGGGCTACGAGATTAAGAAGAGTGGCAATGGCGTAAAAGTTGTTATGGCGGATAAAGAATATAGTCCTGAGGAAATCTCTGCCATGATACTAGCTAAGTTAAAGACCGATGCTGAAAACTTCTTGGGTGACAAAGTTACTGAGGCTG
>JAJYFN010000044.1 GCA_021790875.1 bacterium
GTTGAAAGAATAACCTTTTTTAGGCTCTTCTACTAAAACAATTCGATCTGGGTAGTATAAATGAGACATCACGACCGGACAGCTAATTTCAAAAGGAACTCTTTCGCCCATATATAGCTTTAGAATAACAGTTAGTCAGTTAATTGAATATTGTTAATGCTCTCATCTATTGATTATTATTCGAAGTAATCAGCAAAAACGCAGAGTGCTTGAGCTATAATAAAAAGTAGCCCAAGGAGAAATTTTATGTCTGATATGCCTACTGTTACTTTAAATAACGGCGTTAAAATGCCACTACTTGGTTTTGGTGTATTTCAAATGAGCAATGAGGAAGCCGAGCAAAGTGTTTATGATGCACTGCAAGCCGGCTATCGCCTAATTGATACAGCAGCTTCCTATCGCAACGAAGAAGCAGTCGGGCGGGGCATAAAAAGAAGTGGCGTCCCAAGAGAAGAAATCTTTGTGACTAGTAAGCTTTGGGTGGCAGACGTAAACTACGCCTCAGCCAAGAAAGCCTACAAGCTATCCCTTGATAAACTTGGCCTAGACTATCTTGATCTCTACCTTATTCACCAACCCTACAATGACGTGTACGGCGCCTGGCGGGCATTGGAGGAATTGTATGAAGCTGGCCAAATAAAAGCCATTGGCGTTTCAAATTTCACAAGTGCCAAGTTAGTAGATTTTGTCCTTAACAATAAGATTAAGCCGATGGTCAACCAAATTGAAACCCATCCCTTTAATCAACAAACCAAGGCGCATCAAATTATGGAAGAATACTCTATTGTGCATGAAGGCTGGGCGCCGTTCGCTGAAGGCCGACAAGATTTATTCACAAATAAGACACTTAAAAAGATTGCTGATGCGCACCATAAAACCGTGGGACAGATAGTGATACGTTGGAATATTCAACGTGAGATTGTTGTCATTCCAAAATCTACTCACAAGGAGCGTATCCTTGAAAACTTTAATGTGTTTGACTTTAAGTTAACGCTAGAAGATATGGCTGAAATTACTAAGCTAGATGAAAGTAAGGCTCTGTTCGTTAATCACGAAGATCCCGAGTTTGTTAAGTATCTCTACGCCCGCGATCGCAAATAAGCCTACGCCCGCGTGTATGAGCGCGCCCTAATAGATCATTCTGCCGTCTATAGAGCAATGTGAAGGTTTACGCCCAGCAGGAGCAGTGGCCAAAGTATAACTGCAAGCACAGCTGATAGAAAATGAGGTAAGGACCCTAGGGACGTGAGATAGCCGTGAGCATGAGCAATATAGAACCCAATAACAAGGTAAATGATGCTACCTAAAGATAAATGTCGCATATGACCCCCAGTAGCTTTTGTTAATTGTCAGTTCAATTATACCCTTATATTAAGCTGTGCCTAATCCGATGAGTCAGAGGTTAGAGCAAATGCTCTAAGACAAGGTTAGTAATTGCCAACAGATGCGTAGACTTATCTGTTTGGAACCTAAATACTATAAATAGCTTTTTATTTTCCCAGGCAGGGCAGTTTAATCCAAGAATTGATTAAGTGTTTTACCTATTGCGTATTTTTTTGTAGTGGTCACTTATATCGTGCCAAGTCGCATCATTAGGTAGCCCTAGTTCAGCAATCTTGCGCTGACGATTCTGCTCGCTATAGTGTTTGCTAATATCGTCCCAGGTTGCGTCATTAGGTAGCCCTAGTTCAGCAACCGTACGCTGACGATTCTGCTCGCTCTCGTATCTTTTAATGTCAATCCAGGTTGCATCATTTGGCAACCCAAGTTCAGCAACCACTCGTTGACGTTCTAGCTCACTTTTATGGCGGTTGATATCGCTTATAGTTGCGTCAGCAGGTAGCCCAAGTTCAGCAACAGTACGCTTACGATCCTGCTCATTATTATAATCATTTATATCGTGCCAAGTCGCATCAGACGGCAACCCTAGTTCAGCAATCCTTCGCTGAAGACGTATCTCATCTCTAATCCTATCAACGGGAAGCTTCATTTGCGTGGCGTGTCGTAGACGATTTATTTCATCCCAAGTTGCATCATTAGGTAACCTTAATTGTGCTGCGTGTCGTAGACGATCCTGTTCAATATAACTGTCGTTAATAACTCTCCATGTTGCATCAGATGCTAGTCCTAATTCAGCAACCTCTTGTTGACGACTTTGTTCAATTTGCTGTTTGTTTATATCACTAGAGGTCAAATCTGTAGTTAAACCTAACTCAGCAATCATCGGTTGGCCATTTTGTTCACTGAATCTTTCAAACTCTCTGTATTCTGGACTATTTTCCACAAAAACCCCTTAGTTATTAGCTAATAGACAGTACAATAAAAACAAAGTTGCGTCAACGAGTAACTATCGTGTAGGAGGTTAGCTTTTGTGACTCAACTCTCTACACTACCTGAATTACTTTAGTTAATCTAGATGTATAGACTGTAGTTAGTTGATGCATTATTTTGACTAGCAATAAAGAAAGAACCCAGTTAATACAAGGATATTCTCTGGACTCAATTTTAAATGGTTTCTTCGGCTTAATAGTATTAGTGGGCAGAGTAACTTTAATGTAATTATGCTTTCAGGTCGTCTTATAGATTTTTTAGTTTAACTGATCTTGGGTGAGGTAGTTTATACTGCCGTAAGATAAGTCGTGGACTACAAGAAAGTATCCTTTAGGTGCTGGAATTTGAGATATTTTTGACGTCTTTAGATTGAAATAATTAAAGAAATTCGGTTTGCCAGCATAACTTAGAAATGCAATAGTGTTGTTTTTTGACCAGCCCATAAGTTTAAAATCGTTGCTGTAAGTAGCACTATTAGTATAGATATTAGTGACATTCCCATCTGCAACATTAATGTAGGCAATGTACTCAGTATAGACAGAGCCAGGGGTTAGATCACCTTTCATATTCACGAAAGCTACCTTGCTTCCGTCTGGTGATAACGCCACATCCTGAACTCCGGAAATGGATGGGACTGAACTGCTACCTTGAGGGACACTCAACTTTTTAGTTTTACCACTAGTGAGATTAGTAATATAGATGCCATTTTCACCAATCTGGCTTGTATAGGCAAACCAACCAAAATTACTAGACAGAGAAAAAGGAATTCCATATCTATCGGCAAGACCAAAGCCCACAATACTACTGTCAATGTTATTAATCTTTACGATCTTTACTACTTTGCTGTCACTTACGTTAATTTCTTCTAAGTCAATCGTGGC
>JAJYFN010000045.1 GCA_021790875.1 bacterium
TTTTAAAATAAATAAACCTCAAGGGCATCGGAATCCCAAATATTTACTTTATGGGACGGTACCATCCGATTTCCTTTGAGGTCTTACTCAAAAGCGCTTAATTCATAAGGTATTTAGCCTTAATGCTGCGGGTTCTAATTCATCTAACCTTCAGTTATGATGTTTCTTCCCGATCCATTGCAGCTGATAACTGCTCAAACGGACTTTTCAAGTTTATTTTAACATCTGCTATAGATTTGAGCTAGCGTAGTAGTTAATTTCGTCAAGCCGAGGCAAGGCGTCGTCGCCTTCCCAATGCTGAATTAAACTCCCGTCTTCACTCAAAACTAATAGACTAGGATAACGCATTACACCGTAGAGTTTCGCCATTGCAATGCCATCCGGCTGATCCACGTCTAAGACTTCTAGCGTCGAGCCAGGATAGAGTCTTTTATATTCGTGAACCAGCTCTTCAATGACAATGCGATGTTCCGAGCGTGGCTGATACAACACAAGCACTTTCATGCTCTTAGTCTAGCACGCTACCTCTATCTAGCTACAGCCAGTTGTGCTGCCGCAGGAAGTGCAGACATAGCAACTACCTGAACGTTGGGTAACGTTGCCACAGTTATAGCAGAGTGGCGCAGAGTGATCGACAATTGGGACACTATTACTGACTTCGGACTTAGGAATTTCGCTTTGCGTCACAATTGGGGCTTTAACCTCGGCCACTTCTTTTGGAGCTTCAGCGACAAAGGCAACATTTAAGGATGTTTGCGCATCTGGCGCCATCAGTTCACTGAGATCGGCAAGACCTAACTCTAAGCGGTCATCGAGGCTTAAATAATCTGCAGCAAGCCGTCGGACAATGTAATCCGTTACTGAACTGGCCGTGCGAATTTCTAGATCGTCCGTTACGCCAGCTGGCGCAAATGAGGTGCCACGCAAAATCCGGACATAGTGCTTTAGTGGTACACCATACTGTAAACCAAGACTGACTGAGATTGCGAAGGAGTCCAGCAAACCTCTGAGCGTACTTCCCTGTTTACTGACATTAACAAATAGTTCTCCTGGCTTACCATCTTCATATTCACCAACTGTGAAATAGCCGTCTAAATCTGCTATTTGGAATTTGTAAGTACGGCTGGTGCGGACTTTTGGTAGTTTGCGGCGCGCTGGTCCGTTAACAATTATCTTGTTATCGGCTTTGCTGTCTTCTTTCACACCGTCTTTTTTAGCCATCGATAGCGGTTGTGCAACTTTACAGTTATCACGGTAAATAGCGATTGCCTTAAGGCCCATTTTCCAGGCGTCTAAGTGGAGCTGTTCAATATCTTCAACGCTAGCTTCTTCAGGCATGTTAACCGTCTTTGAAATCGCACCAGATATAAAGGGTTGTGCAGCCGCCATCATTTTAACGTGACCGAGGTAGTGAATTGAATTGTCTCCCATTGAGCAAGCAAATACTGGTAGATGTTCGCTCTTAAGCTCCGGCGCACCTACGATCGTCTTTTCGACATCAATGTATTTAATGATGTCATCAACCTGCTGTTTGCTGTAGCCGAGCGACTTCAGAGCACGTGGTACGGTTTGGTTAACAATACTCATTGAACCACCGCCGACTAGCTTCTTAACCTTTACTAGACCGAGGTCTGGCTCAATGCCAGTAGTGTCACAGTCCATCATTAAGCCAATGGTGCCAGTTGGAGCAAGCACGCTGGCTTGAGAGTTACGGACACCGTAACGCTCACCTAACTCAACTGCTTCATCCCAAGCGTTAGCGGCAGCATTAAGCAAATCCTCACTAACTAGACTTGCATCAATCTTAGAGACTTCAGCTCGGTGTTGTTTTAACACTCGGATCATTGCTTCGCGGTCTTTGTTAAAGCCAGCAAAAGGACCAACTTTAGAGGCCATCTTAGCCGAAGTGGCATAGGCGTGACCAGTTAGAAGAGCGGTAATAGCAGACGCCTGAGCACGACCTTCGTCACTGTCGTAAGGCAATCCTTGGGCCATTAGGAGTGCGCCAAGGTTAGCGTAACCAATGCCAAGCTCACGGTAAGCACGTGCGTTCTTGGTAATACTTTCAGTTGGATATGAGCTGTAGCCAACTAGGATTTCCTGAGCTGTAAAAATTAACTCAACGGTATGTTTAAATTCGTCAATTAAAAATGTTCCGTCGTCTCTTAGGAACTTTAAGAGGTTGAGGCTGGCAAGATTACACGCTGAGTTATCGAGGTGCATGTATTCACTGCACGGATTCGATCCATTAATCCGCCCGGCGTTCGGTGCAGTGTGCCAATGGTTAATGACGGTATCAAATTGCATTCCCGGATCGGCACATTCCCAAGCTGCTTCAGCGAATTGGCGGAAGAGATCGTTCGCCTTTACGGTCCGGACCGTTTCGCCGGTAGTGACTGCTTTAAGATCCCAATCAGCCTTATTCTCTACGGCCTGCATGAAATCATCAGTAACCCGAACTGAAATGTTGGCGTTTTGGTACTGGACTGAAAAACTGTCCTTGCCATCTAAAGTCATGTCCCAGCCCATACTCTCGAGGTCACGCGCTTTGCGTTCCTCAATTGCTTTGCTCCAGATAAAGTCGTAAACATCAGGGTGATCCACGTTTAAGATCACCATTTTTGCAGCCCGGCGGGTTTTACCACCACTCTTAATGGCGCCGGCGCTAGCATCGGCGCCACGCATAAAGCTTAATGGACCACTTGCGGTGCCGGCACTTTTACTAAGTTGCTCAAGACTACTGCGCAATGGGCTGAGGTTAATACCAGCGCCTGATCCACCTTTGAAGATCATGCCTTCTTCAACATACCAGTTCAAAATAGACTGCATGGTGTCTTCAATACCTAAGATAAAGCAAGCGCTAGCTTGCTGTGAGCGCGTCGGTACACCAATGTTAAACCAGACTGGTGAGTTAAAGGCAGCTCGTTGGGTTGCTAGAATGTATTTAAGCTCTTCTTTAAAGTCGTCAGCTACGGTTTGGGACTCAAAGTAGCCAACTTCCATACCATGAGTAGTGATTGTATCGACTACCCGATCAATTAAATGCTTAAGGGAGTGTTCGCGTTCTTTAGTGCCTGGTGTGCCGCTGAAATATTTTTGCGCCACAATATTAATCGCGTTTTGTGACCAGCCGAGCGGAAATTCAATATCTTTCTGCTCAAAGACCACTTC
>JAJYFN010000046.1 GCA_021790875.1 bacterium
TAGCAAGGTTGCCGTACATCTTTTCTGCATTACCGGCCGACTTAAGTTTGTAGTTCTCTAATGCCCTCTGTCTTCTTGGTTTCGTCATGTTCATAACTTGCGATCTGCCATTTTCAACAAGGCTTGCGATACGGCCAATGGTATCCCCGGCTAGTTTGAAACTTAAGGGCACTAAAGCAAGCGGTAGAATAGTAAATACTAACGCAAGCAAGGAGTTGACCGCACCCGTGACCCCACTGTTTCCGGCGCTAGCCGAGGTTATTATTACCGACATCACACTACTAACCGCAAAAAGTATTACGATAATCGGGTATACCATTAGCATTTCAAGCAGTAAGTCCCACCATCGTTTAAACAGTTTCTGGGTATTTGGTAATACATAAAAGGCAAAAGCCAGCGGTGACAGTATTAACAGTGCAATAATTGCCGTTTTCCTAATCACAACCGTCACAAGTATGCCCAAAAATATTAATAATGCAGGCACCAGTATCCCATCTATTAATAAAGATGCGCCGGAGTGCGCGAAAAGAGCTGCTAGCTTTGGAACTGCAATTAAAGCTCCGGCGCCAAGTACGGCAGCGCCCCCAACCGCCACTGCTCCAACAGTGCTAGCAACAGCAATCGCCCCACTCGGTTTTACTACAAATGCTCCCACGCCTTTTATGGGGTCAGTTATTACATAACCAATTGAGCCACCAATAATATTAGTGATATCTATTAATCCGGCAACTATATATATAGATAGATTGAGTAAGATTCCTGCAACTAGGATGCGCGGTAGAATTTTCCGAACAGAGTAGGCGTTGATTAAACCTCCACCCATAGCCTCGCTAATAACAACAACCAATAGTGCGATGACCAATATGATATCGCCATATAGCCTAAAACTAGACCATATCTGATAGGTCGGATCACCCTTAACACAGTTAGTGTCCGACGCCGTTGGGACTGGACTGGTACAGATGGGGCTAGTCTTAAGTTGAGGAATAATAAAATGATTCAGAACTAAGCTAGTAATACCATTTAAGGCACTAAAGACACCGCAAAACACCCAGTCTAATACTCCACCACTTTCTTCACACGTCGCTGTATTACTAGTCTGTTGAGGTTGTTTGGTTTGTGCTGCTGGCGTTGTAACAAGCGGAGTTACAGTTTTTATAAGAGTAGGTGAACCCTGTATTTTACAACCAGTAACACTACTTTTTAGGCCGGCAATTCCTTTTGTACCAATAACAATAGGAACCGTACTTGCTGAAGTATTAACACCCGAACTATAGCTTTCATTTTTATTGAATGTTTTTATGGCTTTGCTACAATCGGCACTGTCTACGGCTATATAGACTGGTTTCCCGACATCAACCTCAGATGGATTGCAAAAAGATGAATTTGAATCACACGAATAATTAACACTACCGACTTTATTTTGTCGAAAGAAAGCATTTTCAGTTTTGACTCCTAAAGTAGTGTTATTCCCAGAATTGCTGCTACTATATTCCCATAGAATTTGAATAGGCTGACCAGGGCTAGGCTTACCGTAGTTATATGTTCCACCAGAATTAATTGACGCATATGCGACACCAGAATCAGCTAAAAGTAAGCTAAGACTCGACGATATTAATAAAACTACAGAAAAAAGAATAGTAGTTAGTTTTTTTATTTTGCCCACAGCTATCATTTACTAAAAGTTATACCATAATAGCTCTAGTTACTAAATATGTGACATCTATACATGCTTGTTGATATGTGCGTATATCAACTTTGAATAAATAATCATTTTATAGACCGGAAGATGTTAGAATTGCTGTTAGGAAACATTTATGTTTAAAACCAACATATTTAAAACCGTTTTAGTTGGACTAGCTTTGTTGAGTTTGAGCACGGTTTTCTCTACAGGGAGAGTTGCCGCTCTAGCTATTCCACCCCCCACATTTGCCGTGTCAGGTTGTGGTAGTGATGGATCTGGACATTGGGTCATTACGACCAGTATAGATTTTAGTTGTTCCGGTGCCCAGTGTGCTTCGCCTCAAGCCAAGTTGACAAGTCCGCCTACGTCCGGCTATTGCTCAACTTATCACAATGCGATGGTTGACCTATTGTTCGCAATCATTAAGTTTATATCCGATGGAGTGGGTCTCATTGTAATCATGTCGATTATCATAGCCGGAATCCAATACACTTTTTCTAGAGGTGAGCCACAAGCAGTTCAAGCAGCCTCAAAACGCATCCAGAGTTCTGTTACGGCGTTGATTATTTTTATCTTTGCCTATGCCCTTCTGGATTTTATAATTCCGAGAGGATTATTTGGGCAATGAGAAAACTACTACTTTCATCAGGCACAGCTCTAATAATTGTCTTGCTACAGTTCGCCCCAACCTCCGCCCTTAAGAACAACACAAATACATATACTGCAATTAACACAATTGCTTCAACGACCAGCACTTTAGGGAACGGCACTCCTAGTACTCAAAATTCAGTTAAACCATGCCCAGGCGGGGATTTTCTTGGATTACCTCGCTGGGACGCTTACCTACCAGGACAAATCGATCCAACGACAGGTCAATGTGCACCATCCTTTGGTAGCATAGGCGACATATGGCTTATAGTTGCTGCGGTTATTGAAATGCTACTACGAATTGCCGGACTAGGCGCAGTAGTGATGGTTATTTTCGGGGGCATTAAATACACTACGAGTATGGGTAGCCCAGACGCTGTGAATGCCGCCAAAAATACCATAGTTCATTCTCTTATAGGTTTGCTTATAGCTGTGTCAGCAGCTTTCTTGGTTACATTTATAGCAGGGAGTTTAGGCGTATGATGTACTTCATCCTTAAGACCTTAGCGTCCGCTTGTAGCGGTAGTCAAATCAGCTCCGGAAAGGGTGATGGCAGCGCCTGCTACAGTACCGGCCTTCCAACAGTTGCTGCATCTTCAAGTGAGCTTCAGACAGTTTTGCAAATGCTATTCGGAATTCTGGCAGCGCTTGCAGTCCTCTTTATTGTTATTGGCGGGTTCAGCTATGTTACATCTGCTGGAAACTCTCAGTCCATGCAAAAGGCTAAGAGCACAATTATTTACGCCGTAGTGGGTTTGCTTGTGGCCGTATTTGCGGAAACTATAGTGACCTTTGCGCTTGGATCATTAAAATGAAACGTTTTCTATTAA
>JAJYFN010000047.1 GCA_021790875.1 bacterium
AACAGCGGGGCTACCGCCACCATAGGCGTAATCGAAAGCGTCAGCTAAGCCAGCGATGATTAATATAAAAAGGCTAATAATTAGAATGCTTTTGCGC
The DNA here is from genome assembly GCA_021790875.1 of bacterium. GTDB lineage: Bacteria > Patescibacteriota > Saccharimonadia > Saccharimonadales > UBA4665 > JAJZWH01. The sequence continues at coordinate 98 of JAJYFN010000047.1, forward strand.
TTGTTGTGGGCAATTTCAGAGTACATTGTCGTTTAAGGATGTCTATCTTAGAATTTAACGTCAACTGGTTGGGCGACCTGCGCCGTCTGGGCGTCATCGAGTTCGAAGAATTCCTTGTCTTGCTTGTAGCCAGCCATGTTAGCGAAGAACTTAGTTGGGAAAGTGCGTCGCTTGGAGTTAAAGTCTCGTGCAACTCCGTTATAGAAACGGCGTGAAGCTTGAATCTTGTCTTCAGTATCGACAAGTTCATTCTGAAGTTCCTGGAAATTCTGGGTCGCTTTTAAGTCCGGATAGTTCTCAGCAACCGCGAACAGACTTTTAAGAGTTGATTGGAATTGATTCTCAGCTTGAGCGGTTTGGGCTGGACCAGTGGCGCTTAAGGCTTTTGATCGGGCAGCGGTGACATCTTCAAAAACAGTTTTTTCGTGCGCAGCATAGCCTTTAACGCTATTTACTAGGTTGGGGATTAAATCATAACGACGCTTCAGCTGGACCGTTATATCGCTCCAGGCTTCATCAGACTGCTGATTCAGGCGGACTAAGGAGTTATAAGCAATGAAGAAAGCAAAAGCAACAATCAAGACTACGACAATAATGGCCACGATCAGATAAACCATAAATTACTCCTCAATTAGACTTACTCTAATTATACATTAGAGAGTGCTATTAAACGTGTATCATAATTAAATGAAGCGGTTACTAGATAAACGACGTTCACGACGCTTGCACTTTATTAGTCTAGGCATCGTCTTTTTTGTCTTCATATACGTTGCTTTATGCATTTTCCTACCCTTGCCTGCCATTCGTGCTAATGTTGGTAGCGTAACGCTCCGGCTAAAGGCACCTCCGGCGCAATTACCTTGGCCTAACTACGGTGAAGCAGCTGTTGGCATGGTTGGGGCTGGTTTAACTCAAACTTATGGCACGCAAACTCCACTGCCAACAGCCAGTGTCGCAAAGCTCATAACAGCACTAGCGGTATTAACTAAGTATCCGCTGACCACGGGGCAACAAGGACCATTCATTACGCTAGACGCAACTGATTACGGTTACTACACTTCATATATCGCTGAACAAGGCTCAGTCGTGCCAGTATATAGTGGTGAGCAATTAAGCGAGTACCAGATGCTGCAAGCTATGTTAGTGCCATCTGGTAATAATATTGCTGATTCGCTTGCCCGCTGGGCCTTTGGTTCAATTGGGAACTATGACACTTACGCCAATTCCTTTGTGCATAAGCTAGGTATGACTCATACGAGTGTTGGCGGTGACGCCAGTGGCTTTTCGCCCCTCACAACATCTACCGCCAGTGATTTAATTATCTTAGGCAGTAAGGTGATGGCTAATCCTCTCTTGAGCCAAATTGTTGGCTCAAAGTCGGTATTTGTGCCCAATGTCGGCACGCTTAACAACTATGACAACATACTTGGTAGTGATGGGATTATTGGCATTAAAACCGGTAACTCAAACCAAGACGGTGGCGTCTTTTTAAGTGCCTCAAAGACTACTATTAACACAAGGACCGTTACGCTTGTAACAGCTATAATGGGTGCTCCATCCTTAAAGAATGCCCTAAATGATTCACTGCCACTAATTAGTGCGCTACAAAACAGTTTTACAAAGAGCGTACTTCTAAGCCAAAACGAAATTTTAGGAGAGTTTAGGCAACCTTGGGGTGGCAGAATTCAATTCGCCGCATATTCAAACCTAAGTCTCTTAACACTACCCGGCCAAACACTTAACGTTACGTTTAACGTTAGATCATTAAAAGTGCCCGCTCGGCGTGGCGCAGTAGTTGGTAGCATCAGAGTGCCAACTGATCAATTAAATACTGCTTTTGCGCTACCAATAGTTACCATGCAAGCCTCTTCAAAGCCGACAATTGCTTGGCGCTTGTTGCACCCTGGATCAATCTTCTAAATCAAAAATGTGTGGTGGGCGCTGAGGGACTTGAACCCCCGACATCTTGCGTGTAAAGCAAGCGCTCTAGCCAACTGAGCTAAGCGCCCGTATGGTGCGCGAGAGAGGACTTGAACCTCCACATCCTTGCGGACACCAGCACCTCAAGCTGGCCTGTCTACCGATTCCAGCACTCGCGCTTATTATCTATCTCGGCAATCTCATTAATATTTTAACATCTTAGGTCGAGAGCTAAAACAGACGAATTAGGAGAGTGGTAGGTGATCGTAGATATGTTCAAGGGTATAACTACTTCTGAGCAGCGGTTTAACTGCGTCAGTGCTGACATTAATCTTTACCCCAGGGTTTAATGCTGAGTAAGGATCAAAGATTTTCTTAACCTTAGCCATTAGCTGATAAACGTCATCCGGATAGAGCTTCGCTAGGTACGCTCCACGCAACCGACCTTCGTTATATGCAGCAGTAGTTGACCCACCGAGTTGCTTTAGTGTTGCTGTGTAATCTTCTAACATCCGGAAAGCTTTCTGGCGATCACCAACTTGGTTTAAGTCTAGATGGGGCTCGAGGTGTAAGTTAGCGTCGCCGGCATGACCCCAGACGGCAACCGTTAAGTGTTCGCGTTTAAACTGCTCATAGATGGCGCTTATGAGACTAGCTAGCTTATCAGGTGGCACAATGCCATCATCAATTAAGGGCAAGGGGCTAGTGTGGCCTTGCGGATGACTGCTTAATAGTGCGACTGAATCTCTGATTTTCCAGATTAGTTTTTGCTTTTCAGAATCGTCTTCGCTAAAAACACTCTCGCTGTACTTCCCTAGAACTTTAAGTGCCTTTTTAATTCCCTTGTGACGATCGTGTTCATTGACATTATCGAATTCGACCATCAGCACAAACTTTGGATAAGGCGTTGGGATAACATCTTTAAGGTAGTTGGGGTTTTCACTTGCCACAGCGTTGAGTAAATTCTCATCCACCATCTCAATTGCGCTTGGCACATCACTAAGCTCACGCAGCTCCAAGATAGCCGACTGTAAATCGTCAACAGAGTTGAAGTAGCTCGTAATCAGAGAGCTTTTGCCGGTATATGGTTCAGTTGAAAGCGTCACTTCAGTTATTAGTC
>JAJYFN010000048.1 GCA_021790875.1 bacterium
CGTTACGTTGAAAGTCTCAGCTCATATGCCCGTCAGTTCTTAGGTCTAATGGAAAAACCAGATGTTGATCAAATCGATGGTTTAAGCCCAGCGATATCTATTGATCAGAAGTCAAGCAGCCGTAACCCGCGCTCAACGGTCGCGACAGTTACTGAGATCTATGATTACCTGAGACTTTTGTATGCCCGGATTGGCGTCCCGCACTGTCCAATCGATAACGTCGTTGTTGAACGCCGCACCATTGAAGGCATCTTAGAGCAAATTAGTGCAGATTATGCTGATCAGCGAGTGATTGTACTGGCCCCTGTTGTGATAGATAAAAAAGGTGCCTTTGAGCACATTCCCGAACAATTTAGTCGCGCTGGTTTCGCTAGAGCGAGAGTAGATAGTGTCATTTACGCGCTTGATGAATTTCCAGAGCTAGATAAGAATCTCAGACACAAGATTGAAATAGTTGTTGATCGCCTAGTACTTGACGCTGACAATCGCAATCGCTTGGTCCAAAGCGTGGAGCAGGCCTTAGACTTAACTGAAGGCAACGTCTATCTACTTAATGCCGACAGTAATGAACTAAAAACTTACAGCTTGCGTTACGCCTGTCCTAATCACCCCGAAGTCGTCATACCGGAACTAGAACCTCGCACCTTCAGCTTCAATAGCCCACATGGTGCCTGTCCAGTTTGTACTGGAATTGGTTCCCGACTGGAAGTTGATCCGAACCTAGTTATTCCGAATGGTCGCTTAACGATTGTCGAAGGTGCAATCCGGCCATATAACCGCATCAATGTCGATAATTGGTACATGAAAAAACTAAGCGCAGTTGCGGAGGCTTACCATTTCTCACTGCATCAGCCAACCGGTGAGCTAAGCGAAGCTCAACTCAACCTTATTCTTTTTGGAACTGGTACTAAGACTTATCGTATCAGCCTGTCCGCCGGACGGAGTTTTGAAACGACTTATGAGGGTGTGATTCCTAATCTTGAACGCCGTCACCGCGAAACCGACAGTGAATTTATCCGTCGGGATATTGAGCGCTTTATGCAAGAGCGTCCCTGCCATCAATGTCACGGCTTACGCCTTAAACCCGAAGCTCTAGCGATTACAGTTAATGACGCTTCCATTATGGACGTTTGTCAATTATCCATAACCGACGCTGCTGCCTGGGTAGCCAAGTTGCGCTTAAGTGCCAATGAAACTCAAATTGCCAAGCTAATCATTAAAGAAATTACTGCCCGTCTAAAATTCTTAATTGACGTTGGCCTAGATTATTTAACCTTACTGCGCAGTGCCGTTACTCTATCTGGCGGCGAGGCGCAACGTATTCGGCTAGCAACCCAGATTGGCTCTGGTCTAAGCGGTGTTTTATACGTGCTCGACGAGCCAAGTATTGGGTTGCACCAAAGAGACAATGCAAGGTTAATTGAAACTTTAAAAAAATTACGTGACCTAGGTAATTCCGTAGTCGTTGTTGAGCATGACGAAGAAACGATTCGGAGCGCTGATTGGCTAATAGATATTGGACCGGGCGCCGGCATTCACGGCGGGGAAGTCGTAGCTTCTGGTACGCCTGCGGAAGTAGTTAAAGAAAAAAGAAGTATTACAGCCGGTTATCTATCTGGCAAACTAGAGATTAAAACGCCTAAAAAACGGCGCTTGGGTAACGGCAAAGAACTTGTTATTAGAGGTGCTCGCGAAAATAACCTTAAGAATATCGACGTAACAATTCCGCTTGGTTGCCTAGTCGTAGTGAGTGGCGTCAGCGGTTCGGGTAAGTCCAGCCTCATTAATGACATCTTAGCTAAAGAACTGTTGGCGCGCTTGAATCACGCCAGTACTGTTCCAGGAAGGCACGATGAAATTGTCGGCATTAAAGAACTCGACAAAGCAATTATTATCGATCAAAGTCCAATTGGACGCACGCCACGTTCAAACCCAGCAACCTACATCGGTCTTTTCACGCCGATTCGTGAACTGTTCGCGGCTTTACCAGAAGCCAAGTTACGCGGTTACTCTCCTGGCCGTTTTAGTTTTAACGTCCGGGGCGGTCGCTGCGAGAACTGCCGTGGCGACGGCATCATTAAGATTGAGATGCACTTTTTACCTGATGTTTATATACCCTGTGAGGTTTGTCATGGCAAACGTTATAACCGGGAAGCTTTAGAGGTTCACTATAAAGGCAAGAATATTAGCGAAGTGCTGGAAATGACCTGCGAAACAGCCCTCGATTTCTTCTCTAATATCCCAGCCATTGCCCGCAAATTACATACCTTAGTCGATGTCGGCCTAGGCTACATCACGCTTGGCCAGCCTGCAACGACACTATCTGGCGGTGAAGCCCAGCGGATTAAATTATCGAGTGAGCTGAGCCGCCGTGCAACTGGTCGCACACTTTACATCTTGGACGAACCAACTACCGGTCTACATATGGCTGACGTAGATAAGCTCTTAAACATGCTGCACGCCTTAGTTGAGGCCGGTAACAGCATGATTGTAATTGAGCATAACCTAGATGTTATTAAGAATGCCGATCACTTAATAGATATGGGCCCGGAAGGTGGTGATGCTGGTGGGTCAATTGTGGCAAGTGGTACCCCTGAGCAAGTTGCTGCCAATAAAAGTAGTTACACCGGACAGTTCCTCAAGCATATTCTTACGCAATCTGGTAAAATAGATGTTAAGTAGTCAATCAAAGCATATTAGACAAGGGAAGTAAGAGTAGTTTATGGCTCAAGATGTAATTAATTTGTCATTAGATCCGCGCAGTGTGACCGGCAAGGCCGTTAAGCACTTACGCAAAAGCGGAAAAGTACCAGCGGTTATTCATGACCACGGACGCCCTTCAATTATTGTTGAAGCGGACGCTGTTAATATGCTTAAAATCTACCAGCAGATTGGTAAACACCACCCAATTAACTTAAGTGCTGGTGGCAAAACATATACGGCTATGATTAAGACTGTAGAATTTGAACCACGCAAGCATCGCTTAAATCACATTGTGTTTAACGCAGTTGCTGCCGACCAGATGGTTGAGGCAGAAATTCCAATTGAGCCACGCTACGCTGAAGGTA
>JAJYFN010000049.1 GCA_021790875.1 bacterium
GTTAGACCACTTTACTGCCCCAATCTGAGAAAATGATGACAACCAAAACAATTAAGAGCATCGCGACGACTATCTGCTGTTTTAGTGCCCGGTTTAGCTTGTCGTTATGATCAAGATAATAAAGCGCTGCTATGCCATAGCCAATAGATAATAAGATGATGGTTGGTTGCGACAAGACGCCGTAATACAGCAACCAATGGCTGAGCACCCAGGCCATAGCGGCTGCAAAATAACCCCAAAGATAGCTCAGCAGCCGCGAATAGCTCTCTTCGTAGGCGTCAAAGAAATGCCGGGCGGCTAAGAAGCAGATAAGACCAGTTACAAAAGTAAGTCCATAAATTGGCGCAGATGAGAAAGCGAGGTAGAGAGCACTTAGGCCAGCCAATTGTCCGACACCAGCTTGGATCGATATATTTAGGCCACCATTTGCTGGTTTTAAATAAATCAGCCAGATGCCGTAAGCTACAGCCCAGATTAGTTGCATCCAGGCAGTCGAACTGTGCAGCATGAAAATAACTACCGATATACCAACAATTAAATCGATGGCATTGGCTCTAATATTAGCTAGCCAGAAGCGTGGCCGAACCGCGAACATGCGCCATTTGCTTAAGACCACAAGGGCAACTGCTAACTGGGTAAACTGATTTTGGTTCAGTCTCACTAGAGCAAATATAATCAAGGGCAAAGCCACTAGTAGTGAATTATGGGCAACTGATGAAAAGCCTTTTGTCGGCTTCAGTCGCCTCAACACGTCATCCATTTGCTTCTTATAGTACTACATAATACTTAAGCTGCTTGCTTTAGAATTCGTTTGCTGGAAAGACGCATGCTATAGTTGAACAACATAAGCATGACCTTCAAACGCCACAAACAAGTATCATCCTTCGATAGTCCGAAAGCCCCTTCACGCTGGCGTGACGCACTGAGCTTTGTGGGTATCATTTTAATGGCTTTAGTCTTCGCTTTGGCCATTACTAGTTTTGTTTTCCGTTCGTACGCAGTAGATGGACCAAGTATGGAGCCGACTCTTCAGAATCAGGACAAGCTAATTATCTGGAAGGTGCCCCGCACTTGGTCTATGATTACCGGCCATCAATACGTTCCTAAGCGTGGTGATGTCATAGTCTTTAACGAAAACAATTTATCGCAATGCGATCAAACCGGAACACGTCAATTAATTAAGCGCGTTATTGGACTGCCGGGAGATAAAGTAGTCATTGAAAACGGCGTCGTTACTATCTATGATCATGCTCATCCAAATGGTCTTCAGCCAGACAATACCCTGGCATATAACAAAACACGCTTTATTCCCTACACTAATCGCAGCGAGACCGTACAGCTAAATTCGCATCAGCTATTTGTAATGGGTGACAACCGCCAGGTTTCCTGTGATTCACGCATTTTCGGTCCAATTAACACCTCTCAAGTCGTCGGACAGTTAGTGATTCGGATCCTACCAATATCTAAAACCAAACTGTTCTAGTTTCGAATAATCCGTTCAATCAATCGTTGTAGTTCAGTATCACTACTAAAGCTTATTTCAAGACGTCCACCTTTTGCCATCCGTCTAATATGGACTTGGGTGTCTAATTGCTTACCTAACGCTTTAGTCTCGGCAGTTTCTAAGGAAACACGGGCTTTAGCTTCACGCTCGTCGCGCACGCCAGCTTTAATTGACGTAACATAACGCTCGGCCTGTCGGACACTCCAACCACCAATACAATTCTTAAGTAATTGCTTTTGCTGCTCTGGATAATCTTTAAGTGACAATATAGACCGGGCGTGACCTTCTGTGATAATTTTTTTATTCAATGCTTCAATAGCTTCTTTTGGCAATTGTAACAGTCTCGCTAAATTGTTCACTGTCGAAATTGCCTTACCAAGCTTTTTAGCAATTGCATCATAAGTCAAACTAAACTGCTGGTGCAGATGTTCAATACCCATAGCCTGTTCGATGGGTGTTAAATCAACTCTTTGCACGTTCTCGATCATAGCCATTTCAAGCCGTTCCAGTTCTTTGACTGTTCTGACAACAGCTGGGATGGTCTTTAGACCGGCAATCTTAGAAGCTCTTAGTCTTCTCTCACCTGCAATTAACAGATAGCGACCATCTTTTATTGGCGCAACAACAATCGGCTGTATTATCCCGTGCTCTTTAATAGATACCGCCAGCTCAGCTAGACCGCTCTCGTCAAAGTGCTTGCGCGGTTGATCCTTAGCCGATTCAATGACCTCAAGCGCTAATTTATGTATTTTCTCGAGGGTTTCACCTAACATGCTAGCATCAATATCCTGAGGAATTAACGCCGATAAACCGCTCCCTAACCCGTGTTTCTGTTTGTTAGCCATAATCTTCTATACTTCTTAGATTAACTATAGCATAACCAAAATACTAGCTCTCACTAGACGCCCGTGGCGCGTTTATGCACTTCTTTAGCTAGTGATTGATATGCCCGAGCTCCCTTACTGTGTTTATCGTAGCTATGAATTGATTTACCATAGCTTGGTGCTTCAGCTAAGCGAACATTACGCGGCACAACTGTTGTAAAAACTTTAGCTCCGAAGTGATTTTCCACCTCAGACCTTACTTGCTCCGCTAGCGTATTGCGTCGATCGAACATTGTAAGTAATACACCGAGTAATTCAATCTCTGGATTTAAGCCACTTTTCACTAGTTGCACCACTTCTAAAAGCTGGCTTAGGCCCTCTAAGGCGTAATATTCGGCCTGAACTGGGATTAAAATACTGTCGGCTGCAGCTAAGGCATTGACCGTAAGTAAACTTAGGGACGGCGGACAGTCAATAATGATGTAGTCATAATTGCTACGCTCTAATGCACTTCTTAAACGGTATTCTCTGTTTGCGCCATTTACTAACTCAATCTCTAGGGCAGCTAAATCCTGCCCCGTCGGCACGAGGTGAACTCCTGCTTCAACATGCAGTACAATCTGCTCAATTGGCATTGCGCCAAGCATTAACTCTTTGGTCGAGGCCGTGATTAACGTCTT
>JAJYFN010000050.1 GCA_021790875.1 bacterium
GTGGAGACATTGTAGAGGTTGAATTCTACGTTGTATGATCCATCAGCTACAATGGCGCCACTACTTTGTTCAAGTCTAGCTTGAAAGTTAATTGTGTTATTAGCTGCAACTGCATTTACAGTTGGGGAAAAAACAAGGGTGAAAAGGCCAAAGACAATAAACAGCAATCCAATGCTAGCACTGGGCTTAAGCATCGTTCTCAAACGATTGCTTGCGAAGGGCAATCGTTTAGCCTGATGGGGTCTAGGCATATTTGTTTTAGGTTGTTGTTTACGTGCTAAGCGCTATTTGAGGTTGGCTTAGTCTTCTTTTTTAACGGTCTTTTGGAGTTACACTATCCCCTTATTTGGAGAACCACCTAACACTTTAAAACCGCTATTGGTTATTATCCACGTTCAAGATTTTTAATGCAACAGTTTATGCACACTTTTTGAAGTATTTCTCATGTTTCGTCATAAGAGTAGCTAGTTATTGCTTGCGAATATGCTATTTAGGCAGTAGATCAGGTGCGTTTTTGATTAGTGCGCTGACTCTTAAGCACAATGCTCTGCAGCTCTTTAAAGATTGGATACTGCTTATTGGTTGAGTAAACTTTTGTGTTACCCTGCTTTTCACTAGTAAGGAAACCGGCCTTCTCTAAACGCTTTAGTTCGCGCTGAATGTTACCAGCGTCTTCTTTGATCAGCTTAGCTAGACCACGCACATGCGTCTTAAAGTCAGGATACTTTGCGTAGATAACGATTATTTTGCGTCGTACACGCGAAGTAATAAAAACGTCTAGCATCCGATCTCCTTATTGTTATTCAAACAACTTAGTGTAAGTATAGCCTACTCTTTTAGTTTACTTCAAGGAGTTTTTTACACTTTCATATAAGCAATATTGATCTAAAACCAATATAATTACGGATATGTACTTTTATGAGGTCTGGGTGCGCAGCAATCACTACCGTGGTAATGCAGGGTTAACCTACAGCTCAAATAACACGATTGCGATTGGTAAAATTGTTAGCGTACCCCTTAGGGATGAATTGGTCAGCGCCGTCGTGATGGCTAAGGCGTCACGGCCAAAAATGAAGACTAAACTCATCTCAAGCGTGAGTGATCTACCAGCATTACCTAACAGTACCCTGAAATTAATGCGCTGGCTCCATGAATACTACCCTTCCCCAATTGGTGTAATTACGCAGCAGTTTGTGCCTCCTGGGATCATGAACCTTAAAGAGGTTCTTCCCGAAGCGTCAGCCGCTCACGCCTCAACCGCTCATTTACCAAAACTAACCCCTGAACAGATTGAGTCAATCGCTAAAATGCAAACTAGCGATACCTATCTTTTGCACGGACGTACCGGAAGTGGCAAAACCAGAATCTATATGGAATTAGCGCTTTTAGAGCTGGCCCAGGGTCGCTCAGTTATTATACTGACCCCTGAAATTAGCTTAACGACGCAACTAGAAGGAGAGTTTCGAGCGGTTTTTGGGCAACAAGTTATCTTAATGCACTCCACTCTTTCCCCTAAAGTTAGAGCCGAGCGATGGGCTGCCATTTTAACTCAAGCTCATCCAATTGTCGTGATTGGCCCAAGATCAGTTATCTTCTCGCCAATCAAGAAGCTTGGTCTAATCATCATAGATGAAGAGCACGAGCCAGCTTACAAGCAACAACAGGCACCGTATTATGTTACTTCCAGAGTGGCGGCACATCTGCGTGAAATCCAAGACGCCAAATTAGTACTCGGCTCAGCCACCCCGCTTGTTAGTGATTACTTCTTAGCTCAAGCTAGAAATAAACCAGTTATTAGGTTGACCAAGCTAGCAAAACAAAATTCGACGACCCAACTCGAGGTAATCGTTGTGGACTGTCGGGATAGGAGCACTTTTGCGCGCTCCCCTTACTTTTCTAACTCCTTAATTGAAGCCGTTAACGTAGCGCAAGCGGCGGGTGAACAAAGCCTGCTCTATCTTAACCGGCGTGGCACAGCTCGAGCGGTAGTCTGTGGCAACTGCGGCTGGCAAGCCCGTTGTCCACGCTGTGACCTTCCCCTGACTTATCACGGGGATAGCCATAGCATGCGCTGTCACGTTTGCGGCTATAGTAGCGCCGCCCCTACTACCTGCCCGGATTGTAAATTACCAGAGGTTAAATACTTAAGTATCGGCACTAAGGCGGTCGTTACGGAAGCTGAGCGCTTGTTTCCTGGAGCTAAAATCGTGCGCTTCGACAGCGATCAGGCTAGATCGGAACGGCTCGAACAGCGTTACAAAGAAATTCGAGACGGGGGTGCAGATATTATCGTTGGTACGCAGTTATTAGCGAAAGGCTTAGACTTGCCCCGTTTAAGCGTCGTAGGCGTAATGCTCGCCGATACCTCTTTACAAATACCGGACTTCAGCGCCAGCGAGCGGACTTACCAGTTGCTCAGCCAGGTCATTGGACGCGTTGGACGCGGCCACCGCAAAGGCACGGCTATTATTCAAACTTACCAGCCTGAAGCTGGTGCCATATTAGCTGCTACTACAGATAGCTGGAAGCAGTTTTATGAGTCTGAACTTGAGGAACGCAAAGCCTTTGGCTACCCTCCATATAAGCATTTATTGAAACTTACTCTCTCCCGCAGTAGCCCTCAAAGTGCCGAAAAGGCAGCGCAGACTCTGGCTAGTAGTTTAGTTGGGGTTAAAGTCGATGGACCAGCACCAGCTTTTCATGAAAAACAAGCTGGTAAATACCGCTGGCAAATAGTAGTCCGGGCAGATAAACGCAGTAAATTAATTGAAATTATTCATCATCTGCCAAGTGGCTGGAGCTGGGATATCGACCCTAATGATCTCATCTAAAGCTGTTTAAC
>JAJYFN010000051.1 GCA_021790875.1 bacterium
CTTATGCAAGTTGTTTTGTTATAGTTAAGGGGATGGAAATGCAGCGCAACGTTTCGCTGAAACAGTACTCTACGATGCGACTTGGCGGTCAGGCTTCCTATCTCGCCGAAGTCAACACTCAGGAGCAGCTCGTTCAGGCCGCCCGGGATGCAAAAACTAATAATATCCCGATAATTGTTGTTGGTGACGGGAGCAATATTATTTGGCGTGATGAAGGCTTCTCGGGTCTCGTAATCGTCAACCGAATTAAGGGCTTTGAAATCGTTAGTGATAACGAGTTTGGTACTTATCTGACGCTTGGTGCCGGTGAAAATTGGGATAGTGTCGTCGCAAGGACGGTTGCCTTGGGCTTATCTGGTATTGAATGCTTAAGTCTTGTTCCTGGTACGGCCGGAGCGACACCAGTGCAGAATGTCGGCGCTTACGGCCAAGAAATTGCTCAAACCTTAGTTACCGTAACCGCATATGATCTCAATACAGATAGCATAGTGACACTAGCGGCTGTAGATTGTGCTTTTTCCTATCGTAGTAGCGTATTCAAGCATGCTGCCAAGGGTCGTTACTTGATTACGGCAATCACCTTAATACTGAGTCATGACAAACCTTTGCCACCTTTCTACCCCTCAGTTGCTAATTATCTCGAACAGCATAGCATCACCGATGTTACGCCAGCCGTATTGCGTCAAGCCGTTTTAGAAATCCGCCGCGCTAAGTTGCCCGATCCCGCAATCACGCCTAACTGTGGTTCCTTCTTTGCAAACCCCATCATCGACAGCTTGCAGCTTAGTGATTTGCAGCAAAACTATCCAGATATACCGAATTGGCCAGCTGATAACGATCAAGTTAAGCTGTCAGCTGCCTGGCTAATTGACCAAGTAGGTTTTCATGACTACGCCGACCCAGCATCTGGCATGGCTACCTGGCCACTGCAATCTCTAGTTTTAGTGAACCGCTCGGCAACTTCCACGGCTGCATTGCTGCAGTTCGTACAGCAGATTAAAGCAAAAGTGGCTGAAAAATTCATGATCCAATTAGAGATGGAACCACAACTACTACCTGAAAATTAAGTTTTTTAAGGTAACGGAAAGGCGGAGGCGAAATTTTTAACTTCGTGCGCTAACTTATCTAACTTAGTCTCGTCGTTATGACTATCTAGCGCTTCCTTAATCCACCTCGCGATTTGTGGCATATGTTCAACTTTTAGCCCACGAGTCGTAATCGCTGGGGTGCCAAGGCGAATACCGCTGGGCCTGTAAGGCGGCAGTGGATCATCTGGAATAACATTCTTATTTAAGGTCAATCCAATTCGATCAAGTGTCTGTTCGGCTACGCTACCATCAAAGCCAAAACTGCTATAGATATCGGCAAGCATCATATGGTTATCTGTGCCATTAGTAATCAGCTTTATGCCATTACTCATTAATTCGCTGCTAAGCGCCTGGGCATTAGCTAAGACTTGCTGGCAATAAATTTTAAACTCTGGCTGGGCTGCCTCATAAAGCGCCACTGCCTTGGCGGCAATAATGTGCATGTGTGGACCACCTTGCAAACCCGGGAAGACGGTTCGGTCAATTAGAGTCGGTAAATTAGCAATAGTTTTATCTACAGCCTTAAGCGGATTACTGACTGTTCCTTGAGATAAAATCATGGCACCACGCGGTCCCCGTAAAGTCTTATGTGTAGTAGTGGTCATGACATGGAAACCGAAATCAAATGGGTTTTTAAGGACGCCGCCAGCGATGAGGCCAGCAATATGTGCCATATCGGCCATTAGGACTGCGCCAACTTCCGCTCCAATCTCTGCAAACTTGGCATAATTAAGTTCTCTAGGATAAGACGAGAAGCCGGCTAAGATAATCTTCGGCTTAGTTTGACGCGCTACTTCAAGCATTTGGTCATAATCAATCTCGCCAGTCTCAATGTCTTTTATACCGTAGCGTACGAAGTTAAACAGTTTGGCGGAAATAGTACCTGGTCGACCATGCGTTAAGTGGCCACCGTGACTAAGCTCCATGCCCATAATGGTGTCCCCTGGCTCTAACCAAGAATGGTATACCGCCTCATTGGCCGGTGCGCCGGAATTCGACTGGACGTTAGCGTGATCAGAGTGAAAAAGAGCCTTAGCTCGATTAATTGCGAGCTGTTCTAAGGCATCAGTGTTAACTTGTCCGCCATAATAACGTTTACCTGGATAGCCTTCGGAATACTTATTAGTGAAAACACTACCCATTGCCTGTAGCACTTCTTGGCTAACATAATTTTCGCTTGGAATTAGTTCCAAGCCTTCGCGTTGTCTTTTTTCTTCGGCCGAAATGAGTTTGGCGACTGTTTTGTCTTGCATAAATAACTTCCCTGAAATCTAAAAGCTATTGTAGCAAGGAGGAAGATGGAATAAAATGCGTATTGATCACCAAAAATAAAAGTCAATTGCTTCTTTAACGTCATATATGGTATAACTATCTGATGCAATCCACAAACCAACAGATTGGGCAGCTTATTGCTCAAATACGTCAACAGCGCGGATTTACCCAAAGCGAATTTGCTAAACAATTATCTACTTCACAATCGGCCGTCAATCGAATGGAGCATGGTCGGCAAAATCTAAGCCTCGAAACTCTGGGTCGGATCAGTGAAGTCTTAAATAAACAATTAATCAGCGTTACTGGTAGTGCTGTAAACCTTAGAATTGAAGGTGGACATGAACTTAAGGGTGAAATAACCTTAAAAACTAGTAAAAATGCTGCTGTTGGACTACTTTGCGCTAGTTTGCTTAATCGTGGCACAACTACTCTTAAGAATGTGGCGCGAATTGAAGAAGTTAACCGGATCA
>JAJYFN010000052.1 GCA_021790875.1 bacterium
CTTAGGTTGCGTGTCTCAATCATGGTCGCGCTTTAACTATAACGACACCTACTAACTTAAGCTAGCTCTTACTTGGCAAGCCAAAGCTTATTCTCAGTTTTCAAGTTCGCGGATTTTGTCGTGATTTAGGCCATAGTAATGACCAATTTCATGCCAAAGTGTATGACGGATATTTTCCTTCAGCTCAGCAATGTTATTACTGGCCATCTCAAGGGGTAGTTTAAAGATTGTAATCTTATCAGGCAGAATTCGCGTTTGACCTTGCCGGTAAGCTAATGGAACACCCTCATAAAGACCAAACAACGTCTGGTCATGTCTCAGTTTTAGGCGCTCCCTTTGCTCAGCATCCGGCTCATAAGCATAGATAATTGCAACATTAGCAATGTTTTTAGCATGTTCACCAGGTAAACTCTCAAGCGCCTCAACGGTCAGCGACTGGAACAAATCATCGTCAACATTAATCATCGTGGCTGGCTAAAGATTAGCCTCCGGATAGAAAGCTCTGCTATTCGGGTCAACTTCACGGCGCAGCTGCGGAAAAGGCACACCTTCACGCGCGCTAACACCTTCCAAGAGCCAGAAGACACGTTCACTAAAACCAAGTCCGCAAGCTGGTGGCATGCCGTACTCCAGCATTTCAATGAAATCAATATCCATCATCATTGCTTCTTTGTCGCCATTGGCGCGTAACTTCTGTTGTTCTAAGAAGCGCTGGTATTGCTCAAGTGGGTCGTTAAGCTCTGAGAAACCATTGCTGACTTCACTGCCCGCAAAGACAGCTTGAAAACGCTGAGTGGTATTTGGTCGATCCGGATTGAGTTTAGCAAGAGGACTAATAAATAACGGGGCGTCAACCAACCAAATCGGGCCGGCAACTTTAGCGCGGATGTTTTTCCACAACTTATCGATGCCACGCGCTAGATTATCGCTGTCGGCTACTTCAAGATGATGCTTTCTCAGTAAGTCTTTAACCTGCTCAATGCTACAGTTGAAGACATCTAGGCCATCATAGTGCTTCGCGATAGTTTCAGCGTAGTCCCACTCTTCCCACTCATTGTCTAAGTTGACCTCAAAGTCACCGATCTTAAACTCCAGCTTACCAAAAGTTTGCCTAACGATCGTTTTGAACATTTCAGTTTGGAGTTTCATGCCATCGCGCCAATCGGCAAAGGCCCAATACCATTCCATCGCAACGTGTTCAGGCAGATGTTCGTCACTGTAGTTTTCATTTCTAAAGCGTGGGCCGATGTCGTAAACCTTTTCATAGCCAGCGCCAATTAAACGCTTCAGTGGCAGTTCATGACTAATCCTGAGGTAAAAATCCTCATCAAGGGCATCCATATGTGTTACGAATGGGTTGGCGTCAGCGCCACCGGTCGTATGTTCAAGTACCGGCACGTTAATCTCTATGAAAGCGCGATCATTTAAAAAGTCACGGGTCGCCTGCCAGAATTGGCTACGCCGGACAAAACGCTCTCTCACCTCCGGATTAACGTTCATATCAACGTAACGTCTTCTTAGACGTTCTTCCTTGTTAGTGAAGCCTTCTCTACCAATTGGTAGTGGGCGCAAGCTTTTAGCGAGAAGCCGAAGTTTACTAACTTGAACTGAAAGCTCTCCAGTCTTACTCTTTAGCAATTCACCGCTGGCAGATACAAAGTCACCACTATCAAGGAGCGGTATTTCGGCAAAGCCAAGTTGTGAGTTGCTTGGCTCAAGTGCCTCTAGACCCTGTTCGCTCAAGATGAGCTGTAGTTGACCACTCTGATCACGAATGACAATAAAGGCAATCTTACCTAGTTTACGTACACCAACAATACGGCCTACTAGAGATACTTGTTGGTGTTCTAACTCATCAAAACGCTCTGTAACCTCTTTTAGGCTATGGCTACGTTCAACATGCGCTGGATAAGGATTAATCCCCAGTTTCTTTAGGTCTTCTAGTTTGCGTAGACGTTCTTTTCGCAGTTCGGCAATAGTTGCCATAGTGCCACACTCATATATCTATTAGTTTAGCTTAATCAAATTATAGTATACGTTAAGCTAACTGCCGCAAACTAAACTTAATTTTTGATCCGCCTTAAACGATTTCAGCAATTTTATAGACTATGCTCTCAATCGGAGTGTTGATCTCAACTTCGTCTTTTTCGTGCTTACCAAGTAGCGCTTTGCCAATTGGTGATTCGTCGCTAATTTTGCCATTTAAAGGATCGGCTTCAACCGTGCCCACAATTTGAAATTCTTTAGTAGTACCGTCATCGCTCTTGAGTCTAACTTTTGATCCAAGTTGGACTTTAGCACTACCATGTGGCGTCTTAATTAGCTCAACGTTCTGGAGAATGTGTTCAATCTCGGAAATACGTGATTCATTGCGCTCTTGAGCGGCACGGGCAGATTGGTATTCGCTGTTCTCGGATAAGTCACCAAACTCTCTGGCAGTTCTAATACTCTCGGCAATTTCAGCGCGCTCAGCAATCAAGCTATCAAGCTCGAGTGTTAGCTCTTCAATGCCCTCTTTAGTCAGATGAAATGTTTTCTTAACTACCATACTATTTAGGTTAATCCTTTCTCTTCTTCTGGGATATACCCTTGTCTTTAGTGTCGCTTACTAGTTCAAGCAAAGCCGAAAGATTCAAATGCTTTAATGTGTCGCTGGTTCTAGCTTTGATTTCGTAGTGTCCGTTTTCGATAAACTGTTCGCTAACTACTACTCGCCATGGAATTCCCATCAGGTCTGCATCAGCGAACTTTTCACCGGGACGAACATCTCGGTCATCATATATTACCGCAACCCCGTTGCCTGTCAATATATTATACA
>JAJYFN010000053.1 GCA_021790875.1 bacterium
TGCCGGAAGCAATGCCAGTAATCGCAACCGTCACGCTCTCGAGCGGAGCCTTAAAACTAGCTAAAAAACACGTTATCGCAAAGACACTATCTGCGGTTGAGGATTTAGGTAATATCAATGTGCTTTGTAGTGACAAGACAGGTACTTTAACTGAGAATAAGCAGGAGATTAAGCGCCTAATCGCTTTAGATAAACCGCTATTTATGCGCCTCGCGGCATCAAGTTTGGGCTCTAACGACGCCAAGCACCATCACCCGCTGAATTCTTTTGACCAAGCGCTCGTCGAGTTTATACCAAAGTCAATTATGCAGGACTCGAGTCGGGCTGAGCGCATAGAGGAATTGCCGTTTGATCCTGGTGCCAGACGTCGACGCGTAGTATTTAAGATTGATGGCAAAACCTATCTTGTCGAGATTGGATCGGTCGAAACGTTACTTGAGTTATCTGGTGATGATAAGTCGGAACAATACTTAAGTATTCTAAAAGAAGATGGGTTACGTGGCTTGCGTCATCTCGGTATTGCCTATAAACAAATTAAATATGATCCCAAAACAGATTTTGATATTAAGCGCCACGAGAATGGACTAAAGTTTGTTGGTTTCGTGGCACTTGAAGATCGCTTACGCCCGTCGGCTAAAACCGCAATTGATACAGCTCGTAAGCTAGGCGTCAAGATTAAGATATTATCCGGTGATAGCCGGGAAGTCACTGCTTACGTAGCCCGAGAAGTCGGACTTATTAATGAATCTGAAACAGTATATATCGGTGATGAGCTTGAACAGATGAGTGACCTTAAATTAGTCGAGGTGCTTGAAAGTCACTCAGCCTTTGCGCGCCTTACACCAGAGCAGAAGTACCGCATTATTAAACTGCTCCAACTTAAAGGCAACGTAGTTGGCTATCAAGGGGACGGCATTAATGATGCGCCATCCCTCAAACTGGCCGATGTGGCGATTGCCGTCAACAACGCTACGGACGTAGCCCGAGATAGCGCCGACATCTTACTACTTCGCAGCGACCTAGAAGTTATCGTTAACGGCATTAAATCTGGAAGAGCAATCTTCGCCAACATTAATAAATACATCCGCTACACCATGATTAGTAACTTTGGTAATTTCTTTGCCCTATCGGCTCTATTTTTACTCAGTACCACCCTACCGTTACTTACTTTGCAGCTGCTATTAACAAGTCTATTAAGCGACATCCCCTTAATTGTCATCTCAACCGATAACGTTGATGCGTCCGCTCTCCAGCGTCCCAGCCGTTACGACATGCACTCATTAATATTCGTTTCAATCATTTTAGGAAGCTTTACGGCCATATTTGAAATACTCTTTTATAGTCTTGTGCGGAGTCAAAATCTAGCTCTAGCTAGGACTGATCTATACCTTTATCTAACAGTTATTAGCTTTGTTGTTATTGTGGCTGTGCGTAACCGTGGACACTTTTATAAAGCTGCTAAAATGTCGAGCGCTTTAAAATGGGCATTCGGTTTAATTGCAGTGCTCAGCATTGCCCTAATCTACTTCCCGCCAACCAGGAACGTGTTCTCGTTTAAAGCTTTGCCCATAGGCTCACTGGCCCTCATTATTCTAATGACAGGCATCTATCTCGCTGCCCTAGACATGATTAAGGTGTGGTTTTACCGCTCCCCGCTGGCACCTAAATAAGTACCAACTATTGACAAAATAACTGATTTTTAAAGTGTATTTTAGGCGTTCCGCTTTTGCTATACTAGTGAGACGTATGGATGAACAAAAACCGAGGCGGAGCAGTGATGCAGCTTATAACCGTCGGAACTTATATATTGATGGCGTATCACGGCCGATTGCACCAAGGCCAATCATTAGCCCTCAACCGACTCCAGTAGTACGTCCTAGCGCTCAACGTCTAAATACAAATCCAGAAAACCCCGTAACTCAAACAGCACCAATTAATAATCAGGAGCCGTCGCGCTTTAACTTCGAACCACCAAAAGTTGCTGACAAACAATCACCAATCTCTTTTCTTGGTGCTGCCCTACCGCATGATGGCTTATCCAACCACAAACCAGCGTTTAAGAAACGTAAATCCCGAACACGACGAATTCTTAGATATGCCATTATTGTCCTACTAATTACAATTGTTGGCTTTGGTGCTTGGTTTGGCTCTTCAATCGTTGGTAGTATTAACAAAGTATTTCACGGCAATGTATTTTCAGATGTGCATGCCTTAATTAGTGGCAGTACACTTAATGAATCCAATGGACGGATCAATATTTTGCTGGCTGGCGACTCGGTTGATGATCCTGGTCACCAGGGCGGAATGCTTACTGACTCAATAATGGTCATTAGTTATGACCCGGCAAATAAGACCGGCTTTATCCTCAGCATTCCAAGGGACTTATGGGTAAATATTCCAGGTTGGAATCACGAGAAGATTAATGCCGCCAATGACGTCACTAATTTTAGCCAGCCGGGTTATCCGAATGGGGGCATTGGGCAGCTACAAGAGATTGTTCAAACTGATTTAGGGATTCCGATTGATTACGAAGCGACGATTGACTACACAGCCTTTAGGGATGCCGTTAACACTGTTGGTGGCATCACTATTAATATTCAAACTCCTGACCCGCGTGGACTGTATGATCCGTATACAAACCTAAGGTTACCAAACGGGCAAGTAACGCTAAACGGTCAGCAAGCGCTTAACTTAGCGCGCACCCGAGGCGATGGTCCTGGCGCATACGGAATTCCTAATGCTGACTTCACACGCACCGAGCACCAGCGCGAAATGCTCGTAGCTTTAATTAAAAAATCGTTGTCTTTAGG
>JAJYFN010000054.1 GCA_021790875.1 bacterium
ATCACTAGCACTACCGCCACCTATGTTGAAATTTTGATTATCAGTGTTACCTATTTGGCGTATTTGTCCACTTGCCTCATAAAGAGAGTACTGTCCAGCGTATTGGATACCATCAACCTGAATGGGGTTTCTTACTTGCTGCGACCAACTTGCCGGCAAAGTAAACTGTACTGCTGTGTTCGTATTAATTGTAGCGCTAGATGGCTGATCGGGAGTACTTAATGGAGAGTTCAACGAGACGCTAGTGACATCAGTATTATAAGGAGGCAATATTGAAAAGTTACGTGGACACAATTCAGGGATTAAGGGCGGTTCGTAAGTTTCATTTGCATAGGTAGTTGATGAACCGCCAACGGGCACATAAGAGTAATACGAATAGGGAGATCCGTATTCTGTGACAGGGGTAGTGGTGCATCCGGTTGAACCGGTACCGCAACCAGCTGGAGTATTGATGTAGGCTGTGAAGACACAAGTCGGGTAAGTTCCTCCACCATAGCATCCCTGATTAAGCTGCAATGCTGAATAAGACTGCAGTGAGAATTGCTGTGAGTAGCTAACCGTTGTTTGATGATCGTCATAAGGGTAATAATACTCATAATTATAATTATTGAGCGTAAATGGGTTGGGATTATAGCCATTGGGCGACCAGGAAATACTAGTGGGATTAGGATACTGATCATTTGCACCGGTTATTGAGAAGTTATCCTGGGGTGTAGCCAAGATCACCGTTGATCCTTGTGCTCCGGAGCCAGGTACGCTACCTACGGTTCCAGGAGGTAGATTGGTGCCATTAGGTAAGTTTATTGGGGTTAAATTAGGGCTTGGTGAAGCTGCGCTGCAGGGTGATGCGGTGGTGCAGTTTGATCCGCTAGAGCTACAGCAGTTAGTAGTGCTTGAAGTGGTACAGCAATTAGAGCTACTTGAGGTAGTGCAACAGTTAGTAGTGCTTGAAGTGGTACAGCAATAATTATTAGCAGCGGTAGGTACACATGAACTACTTTGATATGCAATATTATAATCTTGATCTGTGATTACATTTCCATAGCTGCATATAGTACTAGTGCTACTAGGCGAACCTGCTATCTGCAACCTATACCATTGCGTAAAACCATTACAGTTGCCGATCGTTCCAGGCGGTGCGCTAGAAGATCCCAAAATATAACCCGGAGTTATTACTGGATTAGAGTAGGTTATTTTGTTAGACGTTGTGTAGCTGGAAGGCACTGCTACGCAAAAATTAGTACCAAATTGTAAATTGAAAGTAAAACTACCTACACTTCTAAGCCTACCTCCACTACTAGTATTGGTTACTGGGTAGCCAAAATTGCATTCGTTATCTATTATCGGAACTCCGGCTAAGAATGTATTGGTGTTTTGTGTCGCGTTATGATAATAAATCTTTCCACCTATAGAAGGAGGCGTAGTCACAGTTAGTGAATTTAGAGTGCCAACTGGGTTGCCACAGTCTAGCTTTATGGCGAACTGCTCGATCCCATTTAAGTAAATAACTAACGACTGCTCATTAACTAGTGGTGTGGTGTACTGTTGAACATAGCCACTGTTAGGTGAAGTAGGCACATATTCGGTATTAATACTATATGGATAGTATTGGATTTGTAGGGTGTACTGTTTTTGCATAATAGCTTGCTGCCATGTCATGCTCGCTGGCAATTTTAAGCTCAGCTGAGCTTCTATCCATGCTGCGCTTGTAGATTGTGATGGTTGACTTGAATTAAGATAATTATTCAAATTGGTTATAAAAGCGCTCTTTAGTTGAGCGCTTGTCTGGCCAGTATTACAGTTCGTGGACGATCCCGGCGTAGGATTAACGACGGTGCACGTGGTATAGTCTTGCCCTTGTAGACAGTTACTTGTATTTGCAGGCGCAAGTAAACCACATCCAGGAGGTGCAGACGCCCCATTAATTACTGAAGCCGATGCCACGGTGGATCTAATATGTGGCGCATAGGCATATAAAAGAGCGCTAAAAATTAACAATATTACAGCCTTAGTAATAAAAGTAGTTTGCTTCATTGCAATGCTGTTATGTTCCTTTGATAATCTGCTTTTATCATATTGTAGCCGGCTTGATTAGAGCTCAGGTAATTAATTGCTTGCTGCCAATATTGTTTAGCTATGGTTTTATTTCCTTCTGCGGTATTTAGTTGTGCTAAATATACATACGGACCAGATGATTGTGGGTCTAGAGATTTAGCTTCATCGGCGTATTGTTGTGCACTTGCATAGTCTTTGAAGCGTATTGCTAGATATACCAGCATGCCATATATATTAATCTTGGTCGATTTATTATTAGTGCTGGACAACTCTTGTTTATAGACTTGAGTGGCAGCTTGGTACTGATTATTGTTGGCTAAGTAAAGTGCTTTTTGTTCTGGGGTTGTACTTGCCGGAAAATTATACTGAACCTTAGGGGTTGCTTGTCTTCTGTTATGAATATAGTATGCCCCCGTAACTACAGCGGCAACAACAATAACCACAGCTAATGCCAGCATGGCAATTTTAGCGTAATTGCCTTTAAGAGGATTACGACTCCCGAAACTCCCTGTTTGTATTTCTTCCATTGTTCCAGCTTCTGCCTATATTAAACTTTAGCAGAATGAATTCGTACAACCAAGAAATGTACATAACAATATTTAGAACAAAGATGCTCAAAGTTTAATGGTGATTTGCCATATAAACAGCAAAGGCACCAATGAATTCTTTGCGATCGGGGTAAGCCTGACGTAAACGGATATAGTCTTCAATGGGCATGTCGCCATTAAGATG
>JAJYFN010000055.1 GCA_021790875.1 bacterium
CGACATCTTCCACCAAAGCAAACAAGCATAAGAAACCACTGCTTTTAAGGCGGATTGTTGGTGCGAGTATGAGCCCCAAACTTCCACCTGGACGGGTAGTATTAGCAACTGGTTGGTTTAGAAGTATTAAACCAGGTGAAGTCTGTATTTTTCAGCAAGACCACAAAGAGAAAATTAAAAGAGTTGAACGAATTAGCAATGGCCAGCTCTTCTTTATTGGCGACAACTTAAATAGCAGTAGCGATAGTCGCCACTTTGGCTGGATTAAAAGAGACGCCGTATTAGCCAAAGTGATTTGGCCGAAAGTACATAACTAAGTTTCGATATGTCGGAAGCGGATGGCTGCAAAGACCATCATTACAGCTAGAGTAATACCCATGGCAATTAAGTCATGCGTAATTGAAAAACGGCTAGTGCCAAGCATCGCATAACGTAAGGCATCAACGGTGTAAGAGATGGGGTTAAACTCGGCAATAATTCTCAGCCAGCTGGGCACATGCGTTAGAGGGTAGAGGGCACCGCTTAGAAAGTAGAGCGGAAAAACAATAAATTGGTTGATGGCCTGAAAGCCCTGCATATCTTCAACAAACGTGCCAATGCCTGAAGAAAAACTAGTAATAGCGAGCGCTAAGATGCCCATAAAGACCAGCGCTAATAATGAACCCAGCCAATGCACCGGACGGAAACCAAGTAGTAGCGAAACCAAGAAGACCAGCGACCCTTGAAGGACCGCAGTAGTTGCGCCACCAAGCGCGCCACCAAGCATGATCTTGAAACGACTGACCGGCGCCACTAAGGTCTCCTTTAAGAAACCGAACTGGCGGTCAAAGATAATCATGGCGCCAAAGAACATGGCCGAAAACAGCACTGTCTGCGCCATGATGCCAGGCACTAGAAACTGCAGGTAATTACCTTGGCCAGCTTCCCTATAGATTGAGCCTAAACCATAGCCCAGGGCTAGCAAAAAGAGCAATGGTTGACCAATGGCACCAACAATTCGTGAGCGGCTCCTAAAATACTTTTTAAGCTGCCGAAGCCAAAGAATGTAGATTACTCTCATCGCATAGTCCTCGCACGACGAATCGCACGCCAGCTCTCATGCGGATCAACTTCCTCGTCCCTAATCTCATGCCCCGTTAACTTTAAGTAAGCCTGCTCTAAATTAGTCGTCTTGGTATCTTTTAAGAGCTCCTTAGGTGTGCCAATGCGTAGTAATTTGCCCTGGTCAATAATTGCAATCCGGTCCGCGTTATTCTCCGCTTCTTCTAGATAATGGGTCGTAAAGAGGACCGTCATATCGTTCTGGCGGGCTAAATTATCGACGTATTGCCAGAGTAAATTACGTGTTTGGGTATCGAGTCCTAGTGTCGGCTCATCTAAAAACAGCACTTTAGGGTGATGCAAGAGACCACGCGCAATCTCAAGCCGTCGCTTCATGCCACCAGAGTAGGTTTTAACTAGGCTATCCTTGCGCTCCCAGAGGCCAACTAACCTCATTAATTCTTCAACTCTTGGTTTAACCTGACCCTTCGCCACGTTATACAAGACGGCATGCAACTCCATATTCTCGTAGGCCGTTAAGTCACTGTCTAAGGAAGGATCCTGAAAGACAATGCCGAAACTACTGCGCACTGCATCAGGATTACGCATAACGTCGTGGCCGTTTAGGGTCAGCTTGCCCGAGGACGGTTTAAGCAGGGTGGTTAGCATTTTAATAGTAGTAGATTTACCAGCCCCGTTGGGACCTAAAAGCGCAAAGAGCTCACCTTTTTCAACCTTAAAACTAACGTCATCAACCGCCTTAAACTTATTAAAACTCTTACTGAGATGTTCAACTTCAATCACAGCGCTTCACCTTTCAAATGGAAGCCCTCACCCTCCGCATAGGCCTTACCACTATCACGCAGGGGCACTTCCTTAAGCATCAAAGCAAAGATTAAGGAAGCGACAGCAATGGGGATGGCATAGATGAACATATCGTGGAAGGACATCACGAAGGCAGTGAGGATCTGATGCTGAATCGTAGCTGGAACATGACTTAGTCCTTGCGTGCCTCCAGAAATGGCGGAGGCGTTAAGCTGACCCTTAAACTGAGGCAGTAGAGTGTGCAAGTGGGAGTCGAGGCGGGCAATTAAAATCGTACCAAACACGGCGCCACCAAAACTGCTGCCTAAGCTACGAGCGAAAGTAGCAGTTGAGGTGCCCGAGCCCATCTGTTTAAAAGGTACTGAGTTTTGGACCGCTAAGATTGGCACCTGCATGAACATGCCGATGCCCAGCCCGAGTATAACCATCCAAACGCTCAGTGTGAGCTGGGAAGTAGCCAGTCCTAATCCTGAAAATAGCCAAAGACCCAAGATTAAAACAAGACCGCCAATAATTGGAAAAGGCCGGTAGTGCCCGTAGCGGGTGATCAGCCGCCCGGAACCAATCGAAGCCGTAAAGATACCAAAGACCATCGGAAAGAGCAGTAAACCGGACTTAATGGGGCTGTAACCACGGATAATCTGCTGGTATTCCGGCACATAGAGAATGGCGGCAAACATAACAACACCAGCTAAAAGCGACATAATAACCGCCACGCTGAAGATACTGCTACGGAAGAGATGAAGTGGAATAATTGGCTCTTTTGCACGCCGTTCGTTCAAAATAAAGAGCAGGCCCGTGAATAAGCCGCCAATTAGCAAGCTGAGTATTTGCCATGATCCCCAGGTGTAGGTCACGCCGGCCCAAACTGATACGAAGATTAAAGCCCCAGATGCAATAGCTAGCAAGGCAGC
>JAJYFN010000056.1 GCA_021790875.1 bacterium
TGGCGAGCCTTTCAAAGAGCTCGCTGAAACTTTCGTTCTTGTTTTTCAGTTTTATCAGGTTTTCATAAACCTCATTTCTTATTGTTATGGTCTTGGACATATATATCGTTCAAACATATGTTTAAACATATAGTTAAACTTTTCTATGGCTATCGCTAATAGTAGTTTGGAGTCGAGATCAAGAAAAAGAAGTAGAAGCAAGCTTGATTTTTGATGAAACTTTCTCTCTAAAGAGAGTGCTTCAAATTAGGATTTAGTTGCGGTGCGCTCACAGGTCGCTTGCGCTCCCTGTCTACACGCCCGCCCTATCAAAGCCATGTACTATGGCTACCCTAAGTGTCTCGTTTCGGATGCGGCTTCGACCTTAGATGCTTTCAGGTCTTATCCGCTTAGCGCGTGGCTACCCGGCAGTGCCATAATGACAACCGGTCCACTAGAGGCGCCTGAGCCCCGTTCCTCTCGTATTAAAGGCTCATTATCCTCTGACACTAACACTCCCAGTAGTTGCTACCGTACTGTCTCGCGACGTACTGAACTCAGCTCATGTAAGTTTTTAATGGACGAGCAGTCCAACCCTTGGTGGCTCCTGCACCACCAGGATAACTTAAGCCCATATCGGTGTATCAAACGGCGGGGTCGCTGTGAACGCTCACCCGCCACGAACCGGTTACCTCCAGAGTAACTTTTTTGACAGCATGGAGCCCCATTAAAAGAGCTTCCAGAGTTCGTTAAGCCCGTGTTTCCACTCTGCTTCCCCCGCTTTTCGGGAAACAGTCAGCCCTGCATTTGCCTTTATGCTTTACAGAGGGTTCCCAACCCTCCTAAGCAGAGCATTGGTCACTTTCGTTTCATTATCGAAAGCAACCGCCCAATCTAACTATCCACCTGCTGGTGTCCCATCGCTGGTAAGTCGAGTAAAAAATGAAGAGTGGTGTTACATTGTCGCTCCACGGCCACCAAAGCGACCGTTTCGACGCTCCCACTTACGCTATGCATCATTTTTCACGCAACAACAACAGGCTATAGTCAAGCTTCATGGAGACTTCGCTACCCACTGAGAGAACGTGGCATGTACACCACGTAGTAAGTTCACTGGGTTCCAAGTTGGGACAGTGGGACAATCGTTACGCCCTTCATGCAAGTCACCTATTAAGTGACGAGGTATTACGCTACCTAAAGAGAGTCAGAGTTACTCCCGCTCTTTGCTAGGGCTTTGTCCGGTTGAAACCGGGTTTCGCTGACTAGCGGTGAGCAGGCGTCACCCACTGTACTTAGCCTTACGGCTTTGCGGTGAGTTGTGTTTTTGATAAACAGTCGTCGTCCCCTTGTTAATGCTATCTGCGCTTACTAAGCGCAGACATGGCTTCTCGAAAACTTACGCCACTATTTTGCCGATTTCCCTAACCTGGATTCTCCCAACACGCCTTGGCCTTTTCAGCCAGCAGCACCTGTACTGGTTCTAGGTACGAACAGACACGATCGTTGCGTATTCCCTTTTCACTGGCTCAAGAATTCAGCCATTTTAGTTCATTTAGCTGCATCTCCTCATAATAAGACTCCGCAGCCATTTGCACTTATTTGCAGACCTATCCTCAAGCGTCAAGAATACACCTTGCGTTGCCGCGCCTACGTATCTGGTGCATGAATATTAACATGCTTCCCTTTTGCGCATTAGTCATTAGCTACGCGCTTAGGATCGACTGACTCCCAGCTGACAATCATTGCAAGGAAAACCTTGTGCTTCCGGCGTTATGGATTTTCACCATAATTTGCTATTACTAATACCAGGATTTTCACTGCCACATGGTCCATGCCTCCGCAAGGAGACACTTCTAGCCATGTAGCACGCCCTCCTACCCGTCTTTCGACGCCGCGGTCTCGGTACCTAGTTTAGCCCCGTCCATCTTCGGATAATACAGTCTCAATCGGTACGCTATTACGCGTTTTTTAAAGGATGGCTGCTTCTGAGCCTACCTCCCGACTGTCTAAGACCGTATCGTCCTTCAATACACTTAACTAGGATTTGGGGACCTTAGCCGCGGTCACTCCCTTTCAAGTTTCGTTGCACTAGCTTACCCAATGCAGCCGACTCCCGGGGTCTACGCAGAACATGCATTCGGAGTTCGAGAAGAAGAAGGAGCCTTTCGACTCCGGGCCTTCTAATCGGTGCTCTACCTCATGTTCAAACTCGCCCGAGGCTATACTAAATATACTTCGGAGGGGACCCGATATTGCCGTGTTCGAGTGGTCTATCGCCCCTACCCGCAGCTCACCCAACAGGACATGCCATGACAGGTTGCGGGCCTCCATCGAGTACAATCCCGACTTCGCCCTGGCCGCGCGTAGATCACAACGGCTTCGGGTCGTAAAAGAGTGACTTAGGCGTTTTCACACCCAGGGCCTCGTTTCCTGCGCCCATTCGCTTTCGCTACGCCTTCCGGCTTGCCACTCAAATACACTCCCTGGCTCTTGCTTCGAGAAGAAGGACAAGACATTAGTCCACGCGCATCGTCACATCCTTTCGAATGCTCCTTCTGCACGCTTCTTTCCTTCCACGCCTTGTCTTCTCGTAACCACCTAGTTTCAGATCTTTTCTCTCCCACACGCGTGGGTTCTTTTCAGCTTTCACTCGCGCTACTTGTTCGCTATCGGTCTCCAATCAATATTTAGGGTTGGGGTTTAATGCCCCCGTATTCGTTCAAGATACTCAGCCTGAACTACTCAAACACAACACCTCTCAATCCGGTT
>JAJYFN010000057.1 GCA_021790875.1 bacterium
TCCTGATCTTGAAACTAAGCGCCGCCGTTTTGTTTTTATCTTGCCCCGTGACGCCGTTGTTGCCGAAAAGATAGATTCCAGCGCCTCAACCCGGATTGTCGATTTCAGTACACATACAGTTGCAGACATTGAAAACTACCCGCGGCGGGTGCCACACGGCGCAACAACTGTAGCAAAAAACGAAAAGATTTTAGACATTGGTCCCTTTAGTGGTTCATTCATCGCCGGTGCCATGCAACAAGTAAATACGGTTGTCTGGAACGGTACGATGGGCGTAACAGAAACGCCGGCCGTTAATGGACCACTCGGACCATTTGCGCACGGAACTGAATTAATTATTGATGCCCTTTTAGGTCAATTTGGCTTTCGACCTTTTAGCTTAGTTGGTGGTGGGGATACTGTTGGCTACATTGAAAACCGGGGTTTAATTGATCAGTTCAACCATGTTTCGACAGGTGGTGGCGCCAGTTTAGAGTTAATGGCAGGACGCAAATTGCCTGGCGTCGAAGCATTGGAGAATAAATAGGGTACAATAGGGATAAGCGTTATGAAGAGGGTTAAACTTGTCGTTGCTAACTGGAAAATGTACCTAAGTGTGCATGAAGCTAGTTTGCTTACGAATCGCCTCGATAAAGTCATTAAAGTACACCGTGACGTTGAGGTTGTCCTCGCACCCAACTATCTTTGTTTGCAACCACTTAGCGTAGAAATTGACCGGCGCAAATTTAGATTAGCCGCACAAGATGGTTTCTATATTGATGATGGTGCCTACACTGGCGCTGTTTCGCTTAGTCAGATGCGAGACTTAGTGCACTATGCCATTATTGGGCACTCCGAACGAAGACGCTATTTCCACGAGAGTTTTGACGAAGTAAGAGATAAGGTTGCAGCGGCAGTTCGTAATGACATTACGCCAATCCTCTGTCTCGGCGAAACTAAAGAAGAGCGTGCTCAAAAAGAAACTAAGCAAGTATTGCACGATCAGATTGTAACGGCCCTCTCTAACCTCACGAGCGAGGATGCTGAGAATCTAGTTTTAGCCTATGAGCCAGTTTGGGCAGTTGGAGCTAGTGAACCGGCTTCGCCAGACACGATTGCAGCAGCTGTCGATTGGATAAGATACCAGGTAAGGGAACTCTACGGCCAAAAAACAGAGGCTTCAATGCGCGTACTTTACGGCGGTAGCGATGAGCCAGAATACGTTAGTGGCATTATGGCAATTGATGGCGTTGACGGCTTATTGGTCGGACGGGCCAGCCTGAATTATGAAAGTTTTAACGATATTGTTACAGCGGTCCATTTAGCGGCGCTTAGTGAAACCAACGACTAAAAAGTAAAGAGATGAGGTGGTCTTAGGTGGCTGAATCTAATAAAGGTAAATCATTCGACATAATCCCGGGCAATCCAAAGGCTGATCCTACAGCACGTCCAATAATTGGACGTAGCGGACCAATGATGCGCGACCCTTCTATAATTGATCAGGGCAATAGCGAAGAGGACATGCCCAAATCCGAAGAGGGAATGATTAGTCAGGCCAAGACAATTACGATTAAGCCAATTAGTGACGACGAAACACTTAAGGAGTCAAATAGCGAGACTAAGCTAACTCCGCCTCAAACGCAAATAGAGACCTCAGACCAGCCAAAACCAGATGAAGAAGTGAAAGAAAATGAGAGCCTGGCAGCAGATGCGCCCGCGCCAGAAACTACCAAGGAAGAAGAAACTAAGCCGGAAGCTCCAGCTTCAAAAGCGCCCGAGGAAGAGACGTCAGCAAATGAAACGCCAAGCGACGCAACGCTTAAGAGGCAAGAGCTAAAGCAAGAAGAGGCAGACAAAGAACACCTAAAGAAACTTGATCAATTAGTGGAGAGTGAACGCTACTTCCTGCCAATCAACATGCGCGAAAAGCGGCAGAACCGACGTGTCATTTTATATGGTGTTTTAATTTGCATCGTCTTAGCCATAGTTTGGGTCGATGTAGCCCTAGACGCAGGTTTAATTAGCAACAGCTTACACCTGCCACACACACACTTCTTTGTCGCAACAACATAAACACCTTACAATTAAGCGGTATATATATGGACTACGAATTACCGGCTAATTTAGCCGGGCTACTTAGCGGTTTAAACGACGAGCAAAAGCGGGCTGTGATGAGCACCGAAGGACCGTTGCTAATTCAGGCTGGGGCAGGCAGCGGTAAAACTAAGACACTCACCCATCGGATTGCCTTTATCTTAGCCAGCGGCAAGGCTACGCCACCAGAAATCCTGGCTGTGACTTTCACTAATAAAGCAGCCCAAGAAATGCGTACTCGAGTGGCGAGTTTAATCGGTGCCGATGCCAGTAACCGTACTTTCATGCCGTTTATGGGTACCTTCCACTCGATTTGTGTGCGTCTTTTAAGAGCTGATGCTGATCAGATAGGGATACCGAAATCATTTGTTATCTTTGATGAAGCAGACCGCTTAGCAACGATTAGGAGAGTCAGTCGCAAGCTGTCGATTGACGAGAAGGCCTTTCCACCAAGAGCCTTAGCGTCTCTGATCTCTTCCGCCAAGAATGAAATGATTGGGCCGGAGGAATATTTTGGCTTAGCCAATCAACCGACGTCTGTAGCTGCCGCCAAAGTCTACCCGCTGTATGAAAGCGAGCTTAGAAACTCTGGCGGACTAGATTTTGACGACTTAATTATTCAAACCGTGAGAATGCTCGAGAGTCAACCGGCAGTTCGAGCCCG
>JAJYFN010000058.1 GCA_021790875.1 bacterium
CCAGTCTATTTGTGAAGTTTCTGAATTAAAGTTAAGAGGAAGGCACAACTGGCAAAATATCTGCGCTGCGGTTACTACAGTATGGCAAGTGGATCAAAATATAGAAGCGATTAGACAGGTATTGACTAGCTTCAGTGGGCTTGAGCATCGGCTAGAGTATGTCAGTCAAATAGATGGCGCAAGTTACTTTGATGACAGTTTTGGTACTACTCCTGATACTGCAATAGTAGCCATCGAGGCCTTTAGTGAACCAAAGATTGTTATTCTTGGTGGGTCAGACAAGGGTGCAAGTTACGACAATCTAGCGCAATGCGTCGTTAATAACAACGTCAAAAAAGTTCTTCTAATTGGTGAACAGGGGCCGTCAATTGGAGCAGCTTTAGCTCGAGCAGGCTTTAAAAATACATCTACTGGGGGCAGCAACATGACTGAGATTATTAAAACAGCGCGTAGCATTGCTCAGCCTGGAGACGTAATTTTACTCTCACCGGGTTGTGCTAGTTTTGATATGTTTCGTGACTATAAAGACCGTGGCAATCAGTTTAAGCAAGTTGTTCGAGAACTTGCTTTAAGCGCCGCACAATCGCCTGCTCCGGCTGAATAACTGTAACTTTATCTCCGGCTGCTTTTTTTATATCTTGTTCAATCCAATGGTAGTGTGTGCAACCTAACACAATTACATCTGCGCCAGCTTTTAAAATACTCTCTACCGTATCAGCAATTTGTTTCTGACCGAGACTATTTTTTTCTATTAACTCGGCCCAGTTAGCGCAATTTGGTTCGACTACTTTTACGCCCTGCGCAAACTCCAGTTTCAGATCACTGTAACGTTTGCTAGCGAGAGTCGCGGGGGTGGCACAAACGGCTATAGTCTTAGTCTTAGTTAAAGCTGCTGCGGGTTTAACCATCGGCTCTAAAGCGATTAAGGGGATACTCAACTTCTGCCTCAGTTCGACAATTGCGGTCGTAGATACTGTGTTGCAGGCAACGACAATGACGTCGCAACCATCATCCTGGAGTTTTTTTAGAATTGGGTAGGATAGCGCCAGAATCTCTTCCTTCGTTTTTGTGCCGTAAGGAACATGCTCGACGTCATTAACAAAGCGAACTTCTAACTCCGGGAAGGCATTACGAATAGCGGTGGCGATAGTTAGACCACCAATACCGGAGTCGAATACACCTATGACTTTATTCATATAACCTTTCTACTATTAGCAGCAGCTCGGATCACATTTTCAAATAGTGCACAGATCGTTAATGGTCCGACACCCCCTTTTTGGGGTGTAATAGTAATATCTTCCCTTTCAAATACTTGTGTGTCAACGTCGCCAACAGTTTGTCCGTCTTCACTAGCAACCCCCGCATCCACGACAACCGCACCGGGTTTAATCATTTCTGAAGTAAGTACTGCTGGGCGACCGGTTGCGGTAATGATGACGTCAGCCGATAGCGTTAATGAATTAAGATCCTTGGTTTTTCGATCAGCAACGCTCACGTCAACGCCACTAGCCAGTAGAATCTTTTCGAGCGGTGCGCCAACCAGCTTTCCTCTGCCAATTAAAACTACTTTCTTTCCGGACAGCTCAACGTTGTAGCCGGATAGCAACCAAAGTATCGCCATTGGCGTAGCCGGATCAAACTGAGCCTGCAAACCAAGCGCATCGACATCCTTTGAGGGTGAAACTAAATTTACAAGCTCATCGGTTTTAGATGGATCAGATAACGGCAGCTGAATGATGATGCCGTGAACCGTATCGTCATCATTTAATTTCTGCAGCAGCTCAGGTACTGCTGCTTGAGTAATCCGGTAGGTATCGACTTTCGCGCCAATATCTAAGGCATATTGGTTCTTCAGTCGAACGTAAAGATCAATCACTGGATTATCGATCGTCTTAATGATTGCGAGCTTTGGCACAACAGCGTTGCTAGCCAGTCTGCGTATGTCTTTAGCCTGACGCTCTTTAATGTAACTAGCAAGTTCACGGCCGTTAAGTAATTTCATGAGTCGTTCTCATTTTAGCAAAGGGTAGCTAGATGCGCCCTAAAGATATGCCTCTATTGCCAAATCTGATCTTAGTTTGGTACAGTTTTGGGGTGTAGATCTCTTTCGGGCCAGTAGCTCAGCTGGTTAGAGCACCTGCCTCTTAAGCAGGGTGTCGAGGGTTCAAGTCCCTCCTGGCCCTCCATGGCGCTTATGGTAAGATTTAGCTATGAAACAGTTAAAATCCTTGTCTCCAATTTTCCTGTCAGTTCTGGTAGGACTAATTTTATGGTTACCGCATAGACTTTATCGCGGATGTGACATAACAACTATACCTTATATATTTCAGCTCCTTACCTATGATTGGATCTTACCCGCGGTACTACTTATTGGCGGATGGGTAATTTTAATATCTAGAAGAAAAAAGGTATCTAGGCTATCATTCTGGGGAGTTTTACTGTTTCAAATTGTGGCAACAATTGCACTGCCAATTCTAGCCTTTGGTTCGGTAATCAGCCTAAGTTTAAGTTGCGGAGGTTAGCGAAATAAGGTCAAGACTTTCCCTACTTTTAGCATTTAAATTAATTTCAGTTGCGATAACGTCTACTATGGCCCTCCAATAACGCTTACGCTTAAATTACTTATTGTTTTTTGGTAAACTTTAAAAATGACAAATAAACACAAAGTAACTCTGTTAGCCGTTATGGCTTGCTTGCTGGCGAGTATATCGGCAATA
>JAJYFN010000059.1 GCA_021790875.1 bacterium
AAGGCTCCTTAAAGAGTCTTAAGAAAGTAGCTAGTTTATCCCGCGTTCCAAAATTAGAACGCGGGATTTTCTTATCTCAAGACCTCCTAAAGAAGCGTCTATATAGAGCGTAAAACACAAAGAATAAGCTTAAGGTTGCTAGCAGGATCGTTACTAGGAGCAGCCAACCAGCTAGGTCTGGGCTCCAGCTAGGTGAGACGAAGTCAAACTCATAAAGGGCTGGCGAAATAGTCGGTAGCTTAGTGCCGTTTGTGCCATGAGTGCTGACGTAGTTCTCTATGCAAGGCACCCGGTTATGGCCGGAGAAGTCATATGGGTCCAGCTTCTGACAATAGGCCTGGGCAGCCGTATAGAGACCGCCGTTGCCACTTAGTGCTGATTGAGTCTGGGCTTGAACAAGGCGCAAGTAGGTATACTCCAGCTGAATTGGCGGATAAACTGAACCGGCACCGTCAGATAGATTAGTATTCATGTGCGCTGTAACGTACGCTTGCAGGTTCTGGAGCGCTTTTGGTACCCCTATCCCACTTTTATCCGCCTGGTAGACGTTAGCCCGCAAGCTTGCCATATGTTCGTTATTTGAGCGAAGTGCTGTAACTGTAAACGCTGCACTAGCAAGCGTTAAAAGCACGCAAAGAATTAACCAGGTTCTAATAAAGCGCACAGTTGGTTGATGATGAGTTGGCATATTTACTACCTTGCTACCATTCTATCCTAAAAGCTACAGCTTAAAGTGCATGCTAGACTAGGATTATGCACATCTACTTTTGTGGTATCGGTGGCGCGGGCATTGGTCCATTAGCTGAAATTGCGATGCAATCAGGGTATGAGGTGTCTGGATCGGACCAACAAAATTCTTCTTATATCGAAAGCCTTAAAAAGGCGGGTATAACAGATATATCGATTGGTCAAAGCTATGAACAGATTGCTCAAGTTCATAGCGCACATCCAATTGATTGGTTGGTTTATAGTTCAGCTATTGCGCCAGACGCTCCGCAGTTACGCTTTGCTTCGGACAATCAAATCCGACAAAGCAAACGTGATGAGTTAATTAACGCCATCGCAAAAGACAAGCAACTCTCTATCATCGGCGTCGCCGGGACGCACGGCAAGACGACAACAACGGCCATGATTGTCTGGCTTTGCTATCAGCAGCAAGTACCAATTAGCTATATTCTGCCAGCTAAGACAAGCTTTGGGCCAATGGGACGCTACTTAAGCAATAGTCGCTACTTAGTGATTGAGGCTGATGAATTTGACCGTAACTTTCTGCACTTTGATCCCTGGCTAAGTGTCATCTCGGGCGTTAGCTGGGATCATCATGAGATCTTTCCGACAAGGGAAAATTATCAGCAAGCTTTTAGGGATTTTATCGCAAAAAGTCAGCAAACTATAATTTGGCAAGATGACGCTAACTATCTTGGACTGGCGCAGGATAGCAAGATTATGCTTCAAGATGCAGCCAATCCAGAGATTAATAAAATACAGTTAAAAGGTCTCTACAACCGCCTCGATGCCTGGTTAGCCTTAAACGCCCTGCTAAAAATAAGTGATGCAAAAAGTAGCGAGCTAATTGAAAGCTTAAATCTCTTCCCAGGTCTATCTAGACGAATGGAACAGATTGTCACTAACCTCTATAGCGACTACGCTCATACCCCCGAAAAGATTAGAGCGGCCCTGAGCGTGGCTAAAGAGATGGCCTTGCCCAACCAGAACGTCATTGTAATCTATGAGCCCTTAACCGACCGTCGACAGCATTACATGCTAAACGACTACCGTGACTGTTTTGCGAACGCCACGCAGGTTTATTGGCTACCAAGCTACTTAGCGCGCGAAGACCCAAACTCACGTGTCTTGCCGCCAGCAGAACTAATTGCTCATCTAGATGATCCGACCATTGCCCTGCCTGCTGAGCGCAACGATGACTTAAAACGTTTAATCGATGCTCATTTAAATAAGGGCGATATGGTTGTCTGCATCGCCGGTGGAGGTGGTGGTAGTTTAGATGACTGGCTAAGAGAGAAGTACTTTCTTAAATAGCTAGCAACGAGGCTACTTGCTCTTAGTGTAGGCAAAAACTATTAGGGCTGCGATAACGACAATAATAATCACGGTTGCTGTAATTGCAGCGTTATACGAAGCTTTGTCCTTGGGCGTTGATACCTTTTGCGGTTTGGGCGGAGGGGTAGCTGCGGTGGACTTATCGGCTTCGGGTTTATCCATTGGCGGTGGCGTTTTAACAGGTGGCCGGACATCATTTAGTGGCGCTTGTTGTGGAGCTGTTTCAGCAGGAGCTTCTTTAACTACTGGGGGCTGGGCCGGGTTGTTATCGTCGTTCATGTTTATTACTTCCCTTTATTATATACCTTACAGATGGCGACGGATTGTGTTCCAGTTTAGATTGCGAAACGGCGTATGGATGGAGGGGTTAATAATGAATACTGCCATCGCGATTGCTACGAGGCAAACGATTGCAACTAGGGTCCAGAAAAGATGATGGGTGCGCGCCTCAGCATGATGTAAACTTTTTAATTCAGCGTCGGCCTGCGTGGCGTCTTGAACCGAAAGCGCAATATCACCCTCGTGCGCAACAATATCTTCAATAGCCTCGGCAATCACTGGATCGTCAAAGTTCTCTGTTCTTACGGCACTTGTAGCGCTTGGTGCTTCAGCTTCGTCTTCAACGTCAGGCTCAGTTTCAGCTTCAGGCTCA
>JAJYFN010000060.1 GCA_021790875.1 bacterium
AAGCTGGCCTGGCTACCACGTACCTTTTGAAGTTGTTAGGGGCTATCAATTACCAGCCTATGTGGGCCCTACGACGCTTTGTATCGTTTCAAGTGCTTCTGGTAACACTGAAGAAACGCTGAGCGCCTTAGAAGCTGCCGAAGCGAAGCAGGCTTTAATTGTAGTTATCGCTGGTGGTGGCAAGCTTGCAGATATAGCGAGGGCAAAGCACTATCCACTGTTCCTGCTACCTTTTTCACCGCAGCCCCGCTACGGTGTTTTTAATAACTTCAAAGCGCTCATTAGTATCGGTCAGCAAGCCAACATTTTCCGTGATGAAGTCTCAAATACCTGTGAGCAGGCGGCAGAGTTTTTAGCTGATCAAGTGCTAGGCTGGCAGGCAATTAAGCCAGTTAGTGATAACCTAGCAAAGCAAATTGCGCTTGATAGTTTAGGTAAGTCAGTCGTTATTTACGGTGGTCCACTTATGGCACCCGCCGCCTATAAATGGAAGATTAGTTTTAATGAGAACGCAAAACAAATCGCTTGGACTAACAGCTTTCCGGAGTTTAATCATAATGAATTTATCGGTTGGAGTAGTCAGCCGGTAGATAAGCCTTATACGGTTATTGATTTACGCTCCGAACTTGAATTACCACGGATTTTAACCCGTTTTACGCTAAGCCAAAAGTTATTGAGCGGGCGTCGCCCAGAGCCAATAGTCGTTAATGCAGTCGGACGTAATGTGCTTGAGCAGTTACTCTACTGCGTATTACTTGGCGATTTCGCCAGTCTGTATGCCGCAATTGCTGCTGGAACTAATCCTGAGCCAGTTGAGTTAGTTGAAAAGCTCAAAGTTATGTTAGCTGAGAATGGCTAAGATGGCGCACTGGTTAAAACAAACCTGGTCTCAACTTACAGTCAGTCTAATGATTGCTTATGCAGGTTGTTTCGGCCTCTATCTCTATACGGTGGTATTTAAACATATCCACGGCAACCTATTTTTAATTATTAGCTTGGTTCTAGCACTAGTTCCACTTCTGTTATCTTGGCGTCTCGTGGTGAGCTTAAAGCAAAAGCGCTGGTCGTCTTGGGAGCCAATGTTACTTACACTGCTTTGGCTGAGCTTTATTCCTGGTAGTTTCTACGCTCTCAGCGACTATATCCATCTGCAGGCGGCCTCAACTCACAGCATCTTGTTAGTTTCAGTGCTATATAGTGCCTGCATTAGTTTAGCTTTCCTTATAGGCCTAATTAGTCTGTATTTAGTGCACGTTGAGCTTAAAAAACGCTTGAAGCCAACCACTGCGGGTGTCGTAGTGGCACTTGTTTTAATTGGGATTAGCTTTGCTATCTATCTCGGCCAGGACTTAAATTGGAGCTACTGGGATATAATGCTTAACCCCGTCGGTTTAATCTTCGATATCTCAAACGTATTAATGCGCACCAGTAGTTATCCTGACCTAGCGACGACAACTAGCGGGCTATTCATACTACTTGGGTCAGTTTACTTATTAAGCTGGCGATCAGCTAGGCTAGTCTGGCACCGCGGAGTTGACGATTTAGCAGCGCACATTAAGCGCAGCCGCACCACTTAAGTTATACTTAATCCCTGATATGGAAGATTTGATAAGATCAGCCCTGGCTGACATAACGGCTAGTATTGCTGGTAAAGCAATCAGCATAGAATTGGATTATCCGGACCAACGTTTTGGCGACTTCGCAACAAACGTTGCAATTAAACTCGCATCTGTAGTTAATACTAAACCCCAGTTATTGGCGCAAACCATTGCAACTGCCCTTAAGGACAAACTCAAAAATGAACTAAGCGAAGTCAATATTGCCGGGCCAGGATTTATTAATATTCGCTTAACAGACTCGGCGATACTAAGCGAAATGAAGCAAGAGGCGGCTAAACCTCTCAGTGGTCAATCGGCTGTGGTTGAATTTTCTGACCCAAACCCATTTAAGATCTTGCATGCTGGGCATCTCTATACCTCAATTGTCGGCGATACGATAGCGAACTTACTCGCAAATGGTGGTGCAACTGTCCACCGCGTCAATTACGGTGGTGATGTTGGACTTCACGTGGCGAAATCGATTTGGGCGATGCTTAATTTTCTAGGCGGAGAAGAGCCGTCCAAGCTTGAGCAAATCGATCCGGACAAACGCAGTGAGTGGATGAGTGAAATGTACGTGCACGGCAATACTGCATATGACGATGATGAATCAGCTAAAGCTCCAATTGTTGAGTTAAATAAGCGTGTTTATGCCATTCAAGAAAGCAAAGATCATGAGTCGGCCTTGGCGCAAATTTACTGGACGACCAGAGACTGGAGTTATGCCGAATTTGACCGTTTCTATGCACGGTTAAAGATTCATTTTGATAAATTCTACCCAGAAAGCGAAGTCGCTCAAGTTGGTCTTAATATGGTGCGCGAACAGTTAGCTAAGGGTGTCTTTAAGCAAAGTGATGGTGCGGTAGTTTTTGAGGGTGAACCGTACGGTTTGCACACCAGGGTCTTTATTAACAGTCACGGCCTGCCAACATACGAAGGCAAAGATGTCGGTCTCGCAGAACTGAAAATGCGCGACTTTAAGTTTTCGCGCTCCATTATCATTACGGCGAATGAGCAGCAACAGTATATGGCGGTAGTACTTAAAGCCTTAGAGCAGTTTGCACCAGAGCTTGCTGAACACACGACGCACTTGACGCA
>JAJYFN010000061.1 GCA_021790875.1 bacterium
TAAATACGATTTCAGACATGCAAAAACTGACTCAACACTTTGCTGGTCAGCAAGTCGTTGTTAAGTACAAAAATAGTGGCCAAGAATTTCAGAAGAAAGTTCGTTTACTAAGCGTGGCAGTCGTTAAGGCTAGTAGTAATACGAGCAGCCCAAAAGGCTATTTTGGAGTTACCTTAACTTCGCTTGCCTTAAGACAATACAGTTGGTGGGCCGCTCCAGTTGAAGCAGCTGGCTTAACGTTGCAGATAACTAAACTTACTTTTGTTGGCTTGGGGCATGCTCTAGTTGGTCTAGGCCAAATTGTTGCTGGTTTAGTGACCGGCAATACGCACGCCCGGCAACATGGGCAGGCTGTAGCTTCAGCTCAAGTTGCTGGTCCAGTTGGCATCTTTGTGATCTTAAAAGACGGTAGCTTGCTCGGCTATAAATACATGTTATTTATTATTGCAATCATTTCACTAACTCTTGCCATTATGAATATTTTGCCGCTTCCAGCGTTAGACGGGGGACGGTTGTGGCTGACTTTAATTACGCGCGGTTTTGGTAAACAGCTATCAGCTAAAGTTGAAGAAACAATCAACGCTACCGGCATGGCTATATTACTAGTTTTAATTGTCTTGATTACCTTAGTGGACGTACACCGTTTTTTCTAAGCCATGGCAAAGCAAGAAACTTCATTCTGGCACTCTTCCGCTCGTCCTTGGGAGCATATTCCTAAATGGCTGCTGCCGATTGTCATTATCTTAATTGCAGGGGCAGTCTTTTTTATTAGTCAATTTGCTACAAGTATAATTTTGTCTTTGTATGCGGCTATCAGGGGGTGGAATGCGACATTTGCTAACAATTGGCTCAGCAATTCAGTCAGCGGGCAATTCTTGTTCGTACTTTTATTTGAAGGCTTAAGTATTGCGCTGCTTTGGGCGCTACTACGTCGTTATGGCAAAACATTAGCAGCTATTGGTTTGAAGCGTTTGAGACTTAAAGATGGTGGAATTGCCTTACTGGCTTACCCAGTCTATCTCGTGATTTATTTAGTAGTAATAGGTATTGCAACCCACTTTATACATGGCCTTAATTTAAATCAGGCTCAAAATATTGGCTTTAACTCAGTACATGGTAGCTCTCAGCTGGTCCTGACCTTTATAAGCTTAGTTATTTTGCCACCAATAGCAGAAGAACTTCTGTTTCGAGGTTTTATCTTTGAAGGCTTAAAAAAATCAATGCCAGTAATCTATGCCGGTATATTGACCAGTGTATTGTTTGCGGCGGCTCACTTGCCGGAAGGTGGCAGTAGTGGCTTGTTTTGGATTGGTGCTTTAGATGTGTTCGTGCTGAGCTTAGTATTAGTTTATGTAAAGCAGAAGACTAAAACTTTATGGCCGGGAATATTCCTCCATGCCATTAAAAATGCAGTCGCTTTTGTCTATCTGTTTGTGTTAACTAATCGATAGGTTAAACTAAGTAAAACTAGGGGAGTTTTAACAGGTAAGAAGTTATGCGGCTAAGTCAGAATATAACGAAGACACTTAAAAATGTCCCCGCTGAAGAGCAGGCGGTTAATGCCAAACTGTTAATTAGAGCCGGCTATATTCATAAAGAAATGGCTGGCGCCTATTCTTATTTGCCATTAGGACTGAGGGTAATTGAGAATATTAAAACAATCATCAGAGAAGAGATGAACGCTCTAGGGTCGCTTGAGCTCTTGATGACCTCACTTCAATCTAAGGATACCTGGAGGCCAACTGGTCGCTGGGATGACGAGGTAGTGGACATCTGGTTTAAGAGCCAGCTTAAAAACGGCGCCGATGTTGGTTTTGGCTGGAGCCATGAAGAGCCAATCATGATGATGGCCCGCTCACGGATCACTAGCTATCGTGATTTACCAGCTAGTGTCTACCAATTCCAAACAAAATTTAGGAACGAACTGAGGGCTAAAAGTGGTGTCATGCGTGGACGCGAGTTCATCATGAAGGACATGTACACTTTCTCGCGCAATCAAGATGAACTAGACGAGTTCTATAACCGCACTAAAGAAGCTTATCTACGCGTTTTTGAGCGCGTTGGGCTCGGCGAGAGTACTTATGTGACGTTCGCTTCAGGTGGTTCATTTACGCAATTTAGTCACGAGTTTCAGACGGTAACTGCGAGTGGTGAGGACACGATATATGTTGATGAGTCGAAACGCATAGCGGTTAACGAAGAGGTGTATAACGACGAAATATTAGCGCAGCTTGGGCTCAATAAGTCGGATCTTAAACAAGTTAAGGCTGCAGAAGTCGGCAATATCTTTAATTTCGGTGCAATTAAGGGAGAGCAGATGGATGTCTACTTTACCGACGAGTCGGGTAAAAAACAGCCAGTTTATCTAAGCTCTTATGGGATTGGCGTCAGCCGCTTAATGGGTGTCATTGCTGAGCACTTTAACGACGAACGGGGACTTATTTGGCACCCGAACATTGCTCCGGCAAGCGTCTATTTATTAGCTATTGGTAAAGAGAAAGCTATTTCAGCTGCCGATGAGCTGTATAATATATTGACAGGCAACGGGGTTGCGGTAATATATGATGACCGAGATGTTCGTCCCGGTGAAAAGTTCGCTGATGCAGACCTGATGGGAATTCCATGGCGAGTAGTAGTTAGCGAACAGTT
>JAJYFN010000004.1 GCA_021790875.1 bacterium
TAAATATATTACGCACGATTCAGATAGCACCCCGAGTTTGGCGAACCGCATTATTGCGCCAATGGCAAGTGTGCACGCCGTTGCTCTCGACCCAAAGACCTATCCTTATCCCAAAGAGAAAACAGTTCAAGTCGGAGTTCCAATTAATGCGAGTTTTAAGCCAGTTAGCGCCAAGGACCAAGAAGAGTTTAAGAAAGAGCTAGGACTAGCTGCTTACGCAAAGCTTATATGCGTAACTGGTGGTGGTAACGGGGCAGCGACACTTAACCATCTGGTTAAAGAAAATGTTCCCTTTTTGCTTAAGAAATACCCAGATCTGGCAATTGTCCATATTGCCGGCCGATCGCTTGCTCAAGATTTAGCTAAAAGCTATGACTCGTTGCTCACTCCAAAAGATCGCAAGCGAGTAATTGTTAAAGGTTTTGTAACCGATTTATACCGCTATAGCGGTGCTGCAGATATCATTATTGCCAGAGGTGGAGCAACCAATTTAGCGGAGTTTGCGGCTCAAGGGAAGGCCTGTATTATCATCCCTTCGCCACAGCTAATCTGGAATATAAAAAATGCCCGCGAGCTAGCTAAAGAGCACGCGATTGCAATGCTAAGCGAAGAACAAGCCGAGCAAGAACTCAGGCTGGCGCATACCGTTGCAACACTATTTGATCATCCAAAGAGCAGGGAAGAGTTGAAGACAAAAATTACTCAGTTTTTTGTACCGAATTCAGCGCGCAAGATTGCTGAGCTACTCCTAAATACAAGCCGTAAATAATTATTTAACAGATATAAAATGAGTCCTTTTGCTAAGAAGAAACAACCTCAGTCCGCTCGTCCCAGGCAGCGTGATAGCTTAAAGCCGAAAGCCAAAATTCCACCCACAATCTCTTATAGTGATAGTACAAGGCAAATTAGGATGTCCGGAGCATCAAATCAAGTTCGAGACCGGAATATGCGCCAGATTGAGACTATTAATGAATCTGATTCTAGTAACCTCAAGCGCTGGTCGGTCTTCAGTGGATTAGTTATTTTTTTAATTGCCATCATAGTTGGGCTAGGGCTTAGCACTAGAGCTAACATTGATATTGTTCAACCCAATGGCTTTAGCTACATGCCGCACAGTCTCGCGCAATACCAAGAAACTGCCTCGTTGGCCATTAGTTCATCTGTTTTTAACCGTTTTAAGACTACCATTAGCTCAAATGATATTGCTGTTTATATGGAACAAAGATATCCGGAGATTGCATACGTTGCTGTTACGGTGCCACTATTTGGCTTTACGCCCACTGTCCATATTCAATTAGCTAAACCAGTTTTAATTTACAGCGTAGATAATGCCGGCAGCTATCTAGTGAGTTCTAGTGGCTTTATTGTAGCGGGAGCTACAAGTGTACCTCAGAGTGAACTTAAAGGTTTACCAGATGTTAACACTGTTAATTCGGTTCCTTATAAAAATCAAGTCCAAGTTTTAACCTCTGCAAGCGTGACGTTTATCGAAACCGTAGAGCAAGCTTTAGCTATTAAAGGGGTGCTAATTACGAAGATGAACTTAGTTCCCATGGCCGAAGAATTAGATGTCTACCCTAAAGGTGCCCCATACTTTATTAAGTTTAATTTGAACCAAAGTGATGCTTTATCTCAGGTAGGGACCTATCTAGCAACGATTGCAAACCTAAAAAAGCAAAATATATTACCGAGCCAATATATCGATGTCAGGCTGGACGGTAGGGCATACTACAAGTAGAGAGCTAACTAGTAAAGAGATTAACAGGGGCGGCTTCTCTTTAGAGACCGGATTAAACAAGTCAGTGATTTAAGGGTACTCCCCCTATCACACTGCCCTAGTAGTTCGTAAATTGTTCAGTAATTAGAAATAGAGTAGATTTATAAAAAAACATATATAAGAACCAAAATAAGAAAAAGTCAAATATATCACTAAAAAGGGAAAGGATAGGGGATATATACTTATTAAAATCAAAAGGCCAAAAAAGCAAATATTTAAGGTTGCGGTCTGTGGAAAACTTTATTTCACAATAATATAGACCTCGGCACCTTAAAGAGGGTTTTGATAACGTAGCTAGTTATAGTCAGTAGATCGTAGGATGTTAGTGAGTAGATTAATTAGAATGTAGTAGACATAAAATTTTATAAAATTACGTGAGTTAGTTAAACCACTCACCTGCAGCAGGGGTATACATAGTA
Organism: bacterium; assembly: GCA_021790875.1. Taxonomy (GTDB): domain Bacteria; phylum Patescibacteriota; class Saccharimonadia; order Saccharimonadales; family UBA4665; genus JAJZWH01. Next base: position 2,197 of record JAJYFN010000004.1, read on the forward strand.
ACCCTTATACAAATAAAGCATGTCGCAAAAGATATATTGTGCGACGTGCTATCGCGATCTACTTATTGTATTGCCTATCGTTCTAACTCGTCTATTTTTTTAATTCTGCTTTGCTTTTTATTTTTTATATTTAATTTCCAAACATTCTCCCCCAACCTATTTAGATATTGAGGTTTAAAGTGCGCCCCATGCTTAAATACTTTATATTTAAGTGTTCGCAAATTGTTTAGTTTTATTTACGACAACTAATGTCAGATATTTAGCGCAAGCGCTAGAATCACCCGCTTTGATTAAACTTAGCTTTCTGGAGTATCTACTAGATCGTAGGTTGCTTTTGCTACACGCTTGAACTGTGGCTTACCTTGGAGGTTCAGTAAGATAGTTGTTTCTTTAACGAAGCGGCTCTTTAAGACGCGTTTAACAATCTCGTCTCGGTGCAGTGGCTGATTAGCTTCGCGTAAGACTTCACGGATAATATCTGCGACTGTGCCTTTTTCATAACCCCATTCTTTTAGGGCGTAGATGCCACGACCAATTAATACAAAGCGTTTGTCTTTAATTAATTCATTGTGGATTGCTTGAGTCGTAACGTTCTTGCGCTTGAAATCACTTTCTTTAATAGCATCCGCAATTTCGTTAAAGTGCATGTGTCGGCCGTTTTCTTTGAGAATGACATATATTTTGTCACGGATGTTCTTAGGGTTAACAAGTGGCCACTTAATTAAGCCCCATTGGCCGTTCAGTGTTGCTAAGTGCTTCGATATACTAGCTAAGGCCTCAGCCTGCTTAGTGTCACTAATTTCGGCTTGTTTAGCTATTGTTGCAATAGATTTCGGGGCGCCAAGTTTTGTAACCGCTTCGACAATCTTTGCGGCAGCTTGTTTGAGAGACTTTTCAGTGTAGGCTTTCTTATCAGCGACGCTCGTAAAGTAGTGGTCATCATCGTTAATAACGATTAAGTCAGGGCAAAGGTCACATAAAAAGGCAACGCGGGATTGTTCATTCCGATCACTTCCCTCTGTTAGCTTATTAGCTAATTCACTTACACGAATAACATTGCCACTATCTTTGACAATAGCTAAGACTTTGTTTGCAAAGTTATCAAGGCCGGGTAAGGTGCGGTCCTTCCCTGCTGTCTTGAGCTTCTGCATGACACTTTTTTCCAGCTGACGAACGCGTTCCCTGGTAATACCAAGTAGTTCGCCAATCTGTTCAAGTGTCTCTTTGCGCTCGAAAAGACCAGAGCGTCGAGAGATAATCTCCCTTTCCCTGTCGCGGTCAATTGCTCCAAGTACGCCATTAACAAGCTTCTTGCTAGATATGGTCTGGGGGTTATTGTCTGCCATGATTATGTATTATTATACAACTAAAACTATATAAAGTCAAAGAGCTCTCTTAATGACCTTATTCTAGCACAATAATGACCAATCTGCACATATGATGTTCTAGAAAGTTACGATACAACAGATTTGCAATAGTGGAAAACTACTTGGTTTTCTTAAAGCGACGACGTTTAGTTGGTGGCTTTGCAAGCAAGGCTTCGGCTTCTTTTTGAGAAATGGCTGCTGGGTCCTGATCTTTTGCGATGCGGGCGTTACGTTTACCGTTGGTCACATATGGACCGTATGGACCATTTAAGACTTTAATGCCCTTCCCAAGAACCTTAATTTGCTTATTGGCTTCTTGGTTTAGTTTAGCTTCATAAAGTGTGCGCGCCTCGTCTTCAGTTATCTGGTGTGGGTCATAACCCTTAATCGAGACAAATTGCTTGCCAGCCTTAATATAAGGACCAAAACGACCAATGTTAGCTAAGATCTCTTCGCCGCTCTCAGTCTTCCCTACTAAACGAGGTAGCTTAAACATTTCAAGTGCTGCCTCTAAGGTGACGTTATCAATTGTTTTACCGCTTGGCATTGGCGCAAATTCAGGCTTTTCCTCAGAGGTAGACTCCCCTCTTTGTAGCATTGGGCCGTAGCGCCCAAAACGAGCATAAATTGGTAGGTTACTCTTTGGATCGTTGCCGACTAATCTCGCTTGGGACACTTCTTGGCGTGAGACATCCTGTGTTTGCTCGACTAAGGGATGAAAATCTTTATAGAAGTCGCCAATCATCTTATTCCAGGGCCGGTTACCTTGAGCAATTTCGTCAAAATCGGCTTCGACACGGGCGGTAAAATCGTAGTCGACGATGGATGGGAAATACTTAATTAAGAAGTCAGTTGTAACTTCTGCGATTGCTGTTGGGATAAGTTTATTTTTATCGGCACCAAACAGCTCCTGCTCTTTTGAAGTTTCAACCTTTGAGTTAACTAGTCTCACTAGATCAATACTGCGTTCCTCACCTTCGAGATCTGACTTCTCGACGTATCCGCGGGTCTGAATCGTAGAAATAGTTGGTGCATAGGTGCTTGGTCGGCCGATGCCTAGCTCTTCTAGCTTGCGCACAAGCGTTGCTTCGGAATAACGGGCGGGGCTACGACTAAACTGCTGTTTTGCGCTCAGATCATTTAACTTGAGTTCGTCTCCCTCTTTAAGCTTTGGCAAGATAACGTCATCTTTAGTGCCACCCCAGACGCGCATAAAGCCATCAAAGATTAAGCTCTCCCCTTTAGCGAGGAAGACCTCAGACTGATTTGAGATGTTTATCTGTATTTCGGAACGGTTCATGCTTGCTTCAGACATTTGTGAAGCAACCGCGCGCTTCCAAATTAGCTCATATAGTTTTTGCTCAGATGAGTCCCCACTCACGCTACGCTGTTTAACTTCGGTCGGACGGATAGCTTCATGAGCTTCCTGAGCGCCGGCGTTCTTTGTCTTATACTGGCGTGAGCGGTGATAATTAGCGCCATACTCGCGTGTTATATACTCACCTATAGCATTGATTGCCAAAGGAGACAGTACGGTAGAGTCGGTTCGCATGTAGGTAATTTGACCGGCTTCATAGAGACGTTGGGCCGCAACCATGGTTTGCCGGACCGAGAAACCAAGACGCCGGGACGCTTCCTGCTGCAAGGTAGAGGTCGTAAACGGTGCTCCAGGGCTGCGTTTGCTTGGCTTAGAAGTTAGGCCAGCGACCTTAAACTGAGCCGTTGCAACCTGGCTAACCCAAGCCTCAGTTGTTGCTAGGTCTGCTAGTTGAGTATTTAGGACTGCCGGGAATTCATCTTTTTCATGCGCAAAAACGGCTGAAACCTTATAACTTGTGTTCGGCTTAAAGTCCCGAATCTCCCTTTCCCGATCGACAATGATCCGTACGGCAACTGATTGAACGCGACCAGCGCTTAATCCGGTGCGTACTTTTTTCCAGAGTAGCGGGCTTAACTCATAGCCAACTAACCTATCGAGCACTCGTCGTGCCTGCTGGGCGTCTACTAGATGTAAATCAAGCGTTCGAGGATTCTTGATGGCATTTTCAATTGCCGGCTTAGTGATTTCATGAAATACAATGCGCTTGGTCTTTATTGGATCAAGAGCTAGTGCCTGGGTCAAATGCCAGGCAATGGCCTCCCCTTCCCGGTCTTCATCGCTGGCTAGAAAGACTTCGCTCTTAGCTGCCAACTGTCGCAGATCCTTAACAACGGCTTTTTTATCAGCGCTGACCTCATATTTAGGGGTAAAACCATGTTCAATGTCGATGTTGAGGCCCTTCTTTGGTAGATCACGGATATGGCCGAAGCTGCTTTTAACAATATAGTCACTTCCTAAAAAGCGCTCAATTGTCTTGGCCTTGGCCGGACTTTCAACAATGACTAGATTTTTTGGCATTCACTCATCTTACGCAATAGCAGTAGTACTATGCAAATTAGGAGAACTTTTAACCCCGAGTTTTGGGTTTATTAGAAGCGTCATTAAACACCAACATTCTTGCCGACATGATAGCCGATATAGATCCCACCGAATGCGCCAACTGTACTAAGCAGAATGCTCCAACCACCTAACCAGTTACCATGGTCCATCAATTGCCCTAACCAGCCACCAATTGTACTAAAGATGATGATTGAAACGGAGATTATTATCTTCATTGGCTTAGTTTAGCATGAGTGGTATTCAGATGTGCATTTGCCAAAATTAAAGAAATATTAAATAAGTATTGACACAATAACATGCATTTGCTAATATTGCCACTTGTGAGTTTTGAAAGTATTCAGAACCACGCACCTTTATTATCTAACTATGTTAGATTGCTTTAGAACCAACGGAGCCCTAATAAAGTAGTTGTTACCCTCCACTACAGATATGGGTTCCTATAGCTGCTAGTAATAACACTGGCACTGTTCTAAAGCAAACTAATCCCTTTAAGTAATCCCCCGATCTTGTGCGAGCCTAAATGGTTCCACGGTTTATACCGAGGAGACACGCGCCTTAATTTTTTAAGCTTGCGTGCTGTTTCGCCCGGGTGGGCTTGAAGGGCATGTTGGGGACAACTTCGGTTGTCCCTATAAACAGACTGACGAGCGGTGCCCACCCCCTCTCGTCAGTCTGTTTTTAGTTAGACGATAAACGAGCGCGTATCCGTTACTAGTACTTTACTAAAAACGTATTCGCTTAAGATGGCGGTGCACTCTTGCTTTAAGTTTGCAAGCTGTTTAATCTCAGTGGGGCTGAATTTCTGGAGCACGAAGTCGGCGCTATCAATGGCGGCCGGTTTTTTAGGTCCGATACCAATGCGCACGCGCCCGAAGTCTTCGCCAATCCGTTCAATAATTGACTTAACGCCGTTGTGACCAGCATCCTGGCCACCCATCCGAGTTCGGATCTGCCCGTATTTAATATCTAGCTCATCATGAATAATGATTACCTGCTCGGTGTTTGTTTTATAGTAGCCGAGCACCAAGGCAACTGAGTCGCCACTTAAATTCATATAGGTTGTTGGCTTAATTGCAATTACCTGAACGTCACCAATCCGTCCAGAAGAGAGGAGACATTTTAATTCTCTCTTTTCAGTCCAGATGCTCATCTCATCAAACTTTGCGACAAATTGATCAATGCAATCAAAGCCGATATTATGTCGCGTCGACGCATATTTAGCCTCGGGATTGCCAAGACCAACTAAGATTATGGTGTTGCTCTGACCAGATGTGAAGTAGGTTGCAGGCAGTGCTACTTGTGGTCGTTTTTGGAGCCAAGCCATGTCTTACTCTTGCTCCTTTGTTACTGGCTCGGTGGCTTTTTCTTTGGCTAACTTTGCGGCATGCTTGTCGATGAACCAAAGTTGAATTGGGTTACCGAAGAAGTCGAATTGTTCCCTGAGCTTATTTTCTAAGTAGCGGCGGTAACTCCAGTGAATAAAACGGGTTTGCGAGCCGAAAATTTTAAAAGCAGGTATCGGATTGTCACCCTCCTGCACTATATAGTTTAGTTTTGGCATCCGGTTTTTAAGACCAGCTGGAGGGTGTTCACGTATTACTCGGCCAAGCCAGTTGTTAAGTTCATGTGTCGAAATTCGGTTTTCGCGGGCTTGCTTAATCTTCAGGAAGAGATCAAAGAGCTTGGTGACATTTTGGCCGTTGAGCGATGAGGTAACAATTAGTGGCGCCCAGGCTACAAATTCGTAATCCGCAGAGACTCTTTTAATTATGGAGTCATAATTAACAGTGTCAGACTCTTCGCCTAATGCATCCCATTTGCTAAGAACTAGCACTAAACCACGGCCGGCGTCTTTAACCATGCCGGCAATCTTTTGGTCCTGGCTAACGTTTGGCTCTAGAGTGTCAACTAGTAGTAGGCAGATATCTGCTTCCTCAATCGCAGCTAGTGCTCTAAGCACGCTGAAATGTTCGACTCCGCGCTCAATGCGACCGCTCCGTCGGATGCCAGCTGTATCCATAATTTCAATTTCTTGATTCTTGAAGCGTATGATTGCTCGGTTAATGTCGCGAGTCGTGCCGGCGCGTTCTGCAACCAGCGCTTGCTGCTTATTTAAGAGTGCATTAAACAGGCTGGACTTACCAACATTAGGTCGTCCCAGTAAGGCAATCTTTAGACGTTCACTTTCCTGCCTGAGTGGAACTTTAGTGATCGTAGCGGTGATATGCTCCAGCAGTTCATAGATGCCCTTTGATTGCGTAACGCTGGTGCCGATGATATCTTTAATACCCAATTTGGCAAATTCATAAACACTATCCTGGCGACCATGGTCAATTTTATTAACGACTAACATGGTTGGTTTTTTGGACTTCAAGGCTAGAGTCGCAACCTGACGATCCTCGTCGCTAATAATCGTGCCGGCTTCAACTACTACGACAATTACGTCCGCACTGTTACTGGCCTGCATAATCTGTTCTTGAATTGATTGCTCGAAATCATCCACAGGGTCTTTCATACCAGCGGTATCTACAATCCAAAATTGCTGACCGTTGAAGCTTGCTTTGGCGGAGATGCTGTCTCTCGTCGTACCAGCCTCTCGAGCCACAATCGCTTCGCGGCGTTCCAAGATAGCATTAAACAGACTGGACTTACCAACGTTCGCCCGGCCGACAATTGCTACAATCGGAAGTTTTCTGCTCTCTGCCATAGTCTATTTACTAACCTACTATACAGTTAAACGGTCGATTTTTAGCATCTAAATCTGTTACGGCTTAAGCTTGCGCCATTCACCGACTTCCATTTTATCCAAACTATACTCGCCAAAATGTGTCCGGTGCAGCCCAATAACGGTATATCCTAAGGCTGCAAAAGTGCGTCTAATCTGTCGATTGCGGCCTTCACTCATTGATAGTGTTAGCTTAGTTGAATTAGCTGCCAGATTAGTTAGGTTTAGCCGGCTGATACCATCACTTAGCATCACTCCTTCAGTAATCTGTTTTATGGCACTTGGGGCCAGAGCTTTATTAAGCTCAATTTGGTACCGTTTCAATTTAGCGTTTGAGGGGTGAGTTAAACTGTTGGCGAGCTGACCGTCATTAGTTAGCAAGAGAAGACCAGATGAATCTTTGTCTAGCCTGCCAACTGGTTTTAATGGTTTAAATTTAGCCGGCAATAAGTCATAAATTGTGCGAGCACCTTGTCCGCTCCGACTTACCACATACCCAACTGGTTTATTGAGCATGATGGTCGTTGTTTCAAAAGCCAGAGATATAACCTTGGAATCGATCTTAACTTCGTCGTCCGCATCTACTTGTCCGCCAATAGTAGCGGGCGATCCATTTACGGATACCCTTCCTTGTTGAATTAGCTTATCTGCCCCGCGACGGCTAATCCCAGTCGCTGAAGCTAGATAGACATTAATCCGCATGCGGATGATATTTAGAGAGCAATATTGTTTGGATCGGATGGGTCAAAAAGAGTTTTGGGGTCCGTACCAACTGCTTGCGGAGCGGTTGCCTGATCTGGTGTTTGTGAAGCTTCTTCGATAGCCAGCAACTCATCTAGGCTGTGTTGTGGTTGCTGATCAAGCGGCTTAATTATTTTCTTGCCACTTACGGAGCTAGCTGGCGAATAATCTGGTACTGAGCTGTCTTCTACTACGGCATTTGAATCGTTCGATTCACTAGCTGCTGCTTCTGTGGGCGCCTGAGTTGATTCATTACTTAGATCATTAACAGCTTGGGTTAGGGTTTCAACATTCGCGGCTTGGTTGGCGGCAAGTGTAGCTTCACTGTTATCTGCGGGCAGCGTTACTCCCATAGGGTCAGGTTGAGATAAAGCATTTGACCCTGGTTCAGATTGAGCGAATTGACCACTAGCATCAATCGATATTTCATCTGACGGGGATTCCATCTGTTCGTTAGTAGCCGTTGATTCAACTGGAGTTTCTTCAACTGGTGTTGGATCATTTGGCATTGCGGGTTGCATTGGTTCCGGTGCTTCTACAACTGGTGCTGGTGCGACAGGTTGCTCGACGGGTGGTGCTGGATTAACGGCAATCTCCTGCGCTACCGCGACAGGCGGAGGACTAGTTTCAACTTGAGCTGGTTCAGCTTCAGTTGGCACTTCTTCTTGTGGTAAGTCACCCAGTAGTTCGTGCGCTACTTTAACAATATCCTCAAGGGTAACCTGCGACTTAACTAGATAACGATCAGCACCGAGATGCGAGGCCCGGCTTTGATCTTCAGTCTGGCCAAGTGCTGTCAACATGACGACCCTAACATCTCTTAGTTCAGGCGTATTGCGTAAAATATCCAGCATTTCGAAGCCACTAATCTTTGGCATCATGACAT
>JAJYFN010000062.1 GCA_021790875.1 bacterium
ATTTTGGCTTAGACGCCGAGCATATTCGTTTAGCAGCCCACGCAGCATTAATTGATAGAGAGGAATAAAGCATGAGTCAAACCCTAAACCAGATGCGCCGTAACTGCCAGCGCGCGCGCGATCGGATGTCAACTGCTCGTTCTCAGCACTGGGCATTTGGCGCCTTTAACTTAGACGATGAGCCAACCTTGCTTGCAGTCGCTCAGGCGGCCAAAAAACTAAATGCCCCCGTTCTCGTAGAAGTTAGCCAGGGCGAAGTCGACGACATTGGACTAGATAACATCCGCGATCTTGTTACGAACACGATTCAGACTTACGGCATTGAGATGTACGTTAATCTTGATCATAGCCCAAGTGTGGAAGCCGCCATTCGCGGCATTGAAGCCGGTTTTGAATTTATCCATATTGACGTTAGTCAGGCGGATCACAATGCATCTGATGAGACCATAGTTGCGGCTACAAGGGAAGTTGTGGCTTACGCCAAGCTAACTGGTGCCTTAGTGGAAAGCGAGCCACACTATTTTGGTGGCAGCTCAAACCTACACACCGAGCAAATCGATTACGAAGAAATTAAAAAAACCTTTTCCACTCCTGATGGCGCCAGAGCCTTTGTAGAAGCCACCGGAATTGACACTTTTGCGGCCGCCATCGGCAACTTACACGGTAAATATCCAGTACCTAAAATGCTTGATCTCAAGCTTTTAGAGCAAATCAGGAACGCACTCGATTGCAACATTAGCTTGCACGGTGGTAGTGGTACGCCCGGACATTACTTTAAGGACGCCGTAAAAATTGGCGTTAGTAAAGTGAACATTAACACCGACATGCGTATTGCTTACCGCTTAGCGCTAGAGGCGGCTTTAGCGGCTAACCCAGATGAATCTTCCGTTGCTAAGTTGGTTAATAAATTCGTTATACCGGCCGTGTCAAAGATTGTCGAAGAGAAGCTAAGTGACTTTAACTCAGCCGGCAAAGCAATAGTCGAATTCTAAGCGCTTTTGCTATTTACTCAATGCGGGCAGTAGGACTATAGTAAGACTTAATGCAGTCTTTGAGTGAGGAAGAGAAGAGGCAGGTATTGGGCTCGGTGCTCGCAGACCAGCTCAGTGCCATTCAAGAAGCCGTAAAAGACGTTCCAGAAATAAAAACTAAGCTGGACAAAATGGAACGGATTCTGAGTGACGTGGGTGGTGACGTGAAGGTGGCTAAAGCAGCAATTACTGACTTAAGCCACACCGTTAACGAACACGAACGTCAAATTTCTCGCTTGCAGGCGATATAGAAGAATAGAAACTTTAAAAGGGTGGGAATAAGATCTAGTGGCAAATCAACCAGATGTAATTAGCGTCGGCGACATTGTAACAGACGTATTTATTAAACTTGAAGACGACCAGGCTAAGGTCTACACCGATAGCGAGCAGCACAACTGGCTGGCGATGCCTTTTGGCACAAAGTTGCCTTACGATACAGTTGAGACCATTAAAGGGGTTGGTAACGCCGCTAACGCTGCCGTAGCCTTCGCAAGACTTGGTTTAGCTTCGGCCTATGCTGCAAATGTCGGCGATGACTCAATTGGCCGTGAAATGATTGATGCCTTACATTCCAATCAGGTAGATAGCCGTTTTGTGCGCATTAACCCAGGCAAAATCAGCAACGTGCACTATGTTCTGCGTTACCAAGTTGAACGCACGATTCTTATTAAGCACGAAGCCTACGAGTACCACTGGCCCCACTTAAGACCAGACGAAATTCCAAAGTGGATTTATCTTAGCTCGGTCTCGCAACACGCCATGGCCTACCACGATCAGATTGCTGACTGGTTAGATCAGAACCCACAAGTCAAGATGGCCTTTCAGCCCGGCACTTTCCAAATGGAAGCTGGTGTTGAGCGCCTGAAGCGGATTTATGCCCATAGTGATGTCATTATCGTCAATCGCGAAGAGGCTACAAAGATAACCAACGGCAATTGGGAAGACTACCATGATTTATTGAACCGGCTGCACGGTCTCGGTGCTAAGATTGCCGTGATTACAGATGGGCCAAACGGTGCCGTCGCTAGTGACCAGAATCAGATCTTAAAAATGCCACTTTACCCTGATCCAGCACCGCCATTAGAGCGTACTGGCGCCGGTGACGCATTTGCCTCAACATTTGTGGCGGCACTAATAAGGGGCAATAACATTGCCGGAGCCTTGCAGTGGGCGCCAATTAACTCCATGAACGTCGTGCAACATGTTGGTGCACAAGAAGGGCTACTTAATGAAGCCCAAATTGAGCAGTTCTTAGCGAAGGCTCCAGATAGCTATCGACCCGAGCCGCTCTAGCACATTCCTTAGCGCTTATGCTAGGATAAAGCTAGGATAACCTGGGGTAATACCAGCTTAAATAGACATGAAACACTATGACTAAATTGTTAGCCCAGTTGCTCAGTAGCAAAGAGCCACAGTTTCACCAAACACTGGCCCGGCTCGAGGCCGCTGCCGGTCACGCTTCGCATGACATTCGCCTAAGTGAGGATATTAATCAGCTGCAGCGCGCAAAGCTTCAACAACTTGGACTTGATCCTAATGACACGACGGGAGAAGAATTATTCCAAGCCTTA
>JAJYFN010000063.1 GCA_021790875.1 bacterium
GTCGTAGTTTTTCAGTTAAGAACTCGTTTAAACCAGGAATATTACTCCCTCCACCAAGGGTTACGAGTTGTTTAATTGGTCGTTCATTACCGTAGTGCTCTTCGTAATAACGGATTAGTCGACGAATCTCCTTCGTGATTTGGTCTAATACTGGTTCAAGCCCAGCAATTACTTCTTTTTGACGCTTACTGACACCAAGCCCGTAGCGTGTTTTGATAATGTGCGCTTCTTGAGGTGTAACATCTAGTGCTGTCGCAATCGTCTTCGTAAAAATTTCACCACCACCTTGAACAGTGCTGGCAGTTAGCATGTTGCCATCAAATATACCAATGTCTGAGGATAGGGAACCAAAGTCAATAATTACTGTCGGCACGTCACTCTGGTAGTCATGCGAGAATAATCGGCCCGCAGCACTCATGGTCGTCTCAATAAACACTGGCTCTAGACCCATTAAGTCAGCTAGTTCCATATAGGAGTCAACAATGTTACGCGGTACGGCCGCAGATAGAATCTCGCTGCCATCATTAGTTTTACGGATTGGCTGGTAATCAAGGTACAGTCGATCGATGGGGACTGGAATATATTGTTCAGCTTCCATGATGACTGCGTCACTTAGCTCTTTAGCATTTAAGCTCGGTAAAGTAATGGAGCGCGTAAAGGAGCGGTATGAGGGGATTGTCATGGCTACCCGTCTGGTTGTTATATCGCCTATCAGACGCTCAGAGAATAGCGTTTTAGCGGCTTCAGCGATGATTTCGGGTTCCACTACCACTCCATCCTTAATCGCCTTTGTATCAAAATGACAGCTGCCATAGCCAATAAGCTTACTTAGGTTCTTCGCACTCCGTGCCACGGTATCACTATCAGGTCCTGGTTCGGTCTGCATAACCTTTAGTGAGCCATTACCAATATCCAAGCCAAATATCGGCTTGGGTTTAAAAAAATACGGTAGTTTTTGTCTGCTGCCCATCCAAACTATGCCTTAGGTTTAAGTATAGTGTATCTTATGTATTTTAACTCTATTTGATTAATCTAACTGGCGCAAGGTGTATACGCCTTCACCGGCTTCTAGAGTTGCTGTTATGGTGTAATCGCTACAGGAGGTGTCATTAGTTTCACAGCTGACCCCACTGTTGGTTGGGTTATAGCCGTAGCACCCGGGCTGAGACTTTCTAATTAGTATGGGTTCGCCATTCTGAGTGCAGGCCTTATTGTGCGCTGTCCAAGAAGGATCAGCATACATACTCTGCTTAACGCTCTTAAGATTAAGGGCTACCCAGGAGGGGCTATTCATATCTGACAGGCTAGGGTAGTAGGTGTTTTGTGAATAAAAGATTTCAACATAATCCCTTAAGGTTTTCACAGCAGCAGTCCGAGTGTCATTGCGTGACCTAGCCTTGGCACCGGAATAATCAAGTACTACAACGGTAATTAGTACGCCGACAAGCACCAACATGATGAGTATTTCAATAAAAGTAAAACCGGAGGTGTCGTTGCTTAGTTGTGTTTTAAGCTTCATCATTTATTTTATTTAATTACTAATTATATTCTTTTATTTGGAGTCGTGAATTATTTAGGTTATAGCGTGTAGTTCGGTACATAACTAGTAATAATCCAGGTTTGCGTATTTGAGGCTAGTGATGTGCCAAAAACGACAGCACCTGAGCCTTGAAGATTAACGGTCTGTCCAGTAGCGGCTCCCATAATGCCACTGCCACTTAAGGTAACCTCGCTCCAGTAGGCATCAAAAACCATACCTGGAATGTTTATCCCGCCACTGACTGTGATGGTATTAAGTGATTGCGAATTCCAAAGGTCGTTACCGCTCAGAGTTGCGCAATAAGTAGCCGTGGTCGTCCCAATCGTACAGGGTTCTGAGCTCATAAATGAAATAAATTCAATTCCTGCGCCACTGCTATTAGCTATAAGTGAGGCGGATCCGTTAACCGTAATTGTTCCATCTACCATAATAACCGGTCGCGTTGTGCCAAGAGTGTTTGAAACGGTAATAGTTGATGAGCCATTAATAGTTAAATTACCGGTGATATAGACATTGCCACTAAGCGTAATACTGCAGTGGCTTCCGATTGATACATCTCCAGTAAACTCCAGATTCGCCGGCCAGGTGCCATTATATGGAGCGGTGTTACAGGCAGCACTGCCACTGGCGGTGGTTGTGACAGCCCCGATTTGGGCAAGACGATCATAGGTGGGCGGTGAAGATACTGGAGCAATACAGCCGGATTCCAAGCCATTACCTCCGCTACCTGTCTGAATGTTATTGTTGGGCCCCGTGCTAGTCTGTCCAGTTGCACAGACTGATCCATAGATAGTGCTATTGTTTGAAAACGATAGTGGTTGACTACCATTAGCACACACTTGCGGGTATGAGTCGCCGGGTGGGTTAGTGTTTGGGCAGGCATTATTAGCGACGTCAACATTAACTGGCTGGTTGTATGTTCCGATCGAAGAGTTACCATTCATCTGGATGGTGCCAGAGGCGTAGACATTTGAGTTAGTTATAGCAGCATTACCGCCCAGGATTAGTCCACCTGGTCCAGTGAGTACCGAATAACCACTACTTTG
>JAJYFN010000064.1 GCA_021790875.1 bacterium
GGCAATAAAGAAATCTGGGCTGAACTTAAGTTTAGGCATAAATATTAATTACTTGTAGCTTAGCAAACTATAACTTTTGCTGCTTGCTTTTCAGGAAATTCTGCACCATTTCTGCTTTTTTAGCACCAAGCGTTTTCGCTAATTCGTCGGGGGTAACGGTGCTAATAGCTTTTAGTGAACCAAACTGTTTGAGGAGTTTTTGGGCGGTGCGCGGCCCAATGCCTGGAAGCTGCTCTAGAGTCGATATGGTCATTCGCTTGGTCTTAAGACTTGAGTGGTAAGACACTGCGAAACGATGGCTCTCATCACGTACCCGTTGCAAGAGTTTAACAATGTTACTGTTTTTAGGGAGTGTTAAGAGAATGAAGTGACCACTCGATGCAATGTAGCCATGCATATCTTTAACTAAATAATGATTAAGCTTCACTTGGCTACGCTCGAGAGCAATTACAATTTGTTCTTCGCGCTTCGCAAGGCCAATAAAAGCCACGTTTGCACCATTGCCAGTTTCATCTCTGGCATTGAGTGCTGCTTCCAACTGCCCCTTGCCACCATCAATTAAAACTAAATCCGGTGTACCCCATTGGGCTAAGTTTTTTTCGCTAAAACGGCGCTTAATGGTCTCGTGCATATTAAAGAAGTCGTTATTGATGTTTTGCTTAGTCTTAAATTTACGGTAGTGCGTCTTATTGCTCGCCCCATTCGTGAACACCACCATCGAAGCCACTACATCCGAACCTTGCATATGGCTAATATCGTAACCCTCAATCCTGCGTGGATAGGCCTTAAGTTCAAGTAGAGCCGTTAATTCATTGAGGGCTTGGTCTTTACTAATGTCTATAAATTCTTTGTCGCTAAAAACAATTTGTTGGCTTAGCCGTTTCAAGCTTTCAATTTGATTACGACAGCGCGCCGCCAACTCAAAATCCTGAGCTTTTGCGGCCTGCTGCATATTCTTCTCGAGTTCGCGCAGTAAACTGTCTCGCTTGCCACTCATATAGTCCATTAGACGGCGTAAGTTAGCCCGATAGTCACTGAGGGAGGTGCGCCCTTCTTCAAGCCCTGGATCTAGGCCTAAGTGATAGCTTAAACTGGCCCGCTTTTGGTTTGGCTGACTTTTAACGGCATAGGGGAAAACACGACGGAGCAGTTTTAAGGCTTGGCGAATAGTGGCAACTGAAGTGTAGGGTCCAAAATAGCGCGCCCCATCATCGAGTGGTCGCCTGGTAAAACTAAGCGTCGGGTAGTCACTATCGTAATCAATCCGCACATAGACTAATGATTTGTCATCTCTTAGTAGTATGTTGTAGCGGGGTAGGTAGCGTCTAATTTGCTCAGCTTCAAGAATAAGGCATCAAGTTCACTTTCTACGACCATCCATTCAACATCTGCAATCTCTCTAATTAAGGCTTCAGTCTTGGGATCACGGAAACGGCTTTTTTGAAAATACTGGCGCACCCGGTTTTTGAGCACCGCAGCTTTGCCAATATATATAATCTCGCCTTTTTTGTCGCGGTAAAAATAGACCCCGGGACTACTTGGTAGGTCTGCTAGTTTTTGTAATAAGCTTTGCTTGTCTTCCATGGGCTAATAAGGCTTTGTTATCTCTTTGCTAATTTAGCGGAGTACAAAAAACAAAATGAGGCCGATTAATGAGGCGATGACAACTCCGAGCAAGGCATTAGCAAGCGACATGCCTGATGGTTTTGGCTGAATACGTGGCACTTGCGCGGGCACGCTTTCGATACTTGGCAGTTTAGCACTGCTAGTGGGGCTCTTAGTCTGTGGTTGGTCTTTTTCGAGATTACTAAGCATCTTATCAAATAGCGGATCAGCGTTGCTTGCTACGGCGTTACGATTATGCAAATCACGCTCAAAATCACTTTGTTTGACTAATATTTCTCGCTTTAAGAGTGGCAACATGTTTTGGCCTCTTAAGTGAGCTTCTACTAAACGGCGCAGGGCAGCTTCATCAAAAAGGTTATTCTCAAACATATGCTTCAGTGAAGCGCCTTCAACTTTTAAGTTAGCGCTCAGATCCATCAGTTCAGCGCGGCGTAGTGTCTTTATTTGCTCCGGCTTAATGTTCAATGGACTTGGTTTCTGACGCTCACCTAGCACTGCCCGCTCGTTTTTAATGAGCATTTTACCAATGCGTTCTGCGCGTTCCGGTTTACTAACATTGAGCCTGCTTTCGCTTAAGCTGGGTTGTAATCTTTCTGGCTGCGATATATTACTAAGATTAGCTGGAGCAATGCTTGGTGCTGTTTCGCTTAAATGCTGGAGTGTCTGCTCATGCTTAATTAATTTATTCTCCAACTCGATTATTGTTGGCTTCATTTGCTGTTCGCTCAGTGGCCTCAAGTCTTGGTTTGGGTGGGCGGCTTTAGGAGCATGGCTACGGCGAAGATTAAGGTTTGTGACAATATGCGCAGCCATTTGCGTTACTAGTGGCTTTGACTCAGCTTTTAGTGGCGGTGCGTTATTAGGCACGTTATTAAAAGAGTTCTCCCCTTGTGGTTGGATGATCGTTGGCTCAGCATGACTAGGAGCCTTCGTTTGGGTGACAGCTT
>JAJYFN010000065.1 GCA_021790875.1 bacterium
CATCCATCACTAGACCGGATTAGCCTCCACGTTGAGCCAAACGAGTTCGTAATTGTCGTTGGCGCGAGCGGAGCTGGCAAGACGACCTTAATGCGATTATTGACGAGGGAAGAGCGCCAGACCTCCGGCAAGATAATTATTGGCGGGATTGATTTTGATAAGTTAAAAGACAAAGAAATACCTCAGTTGCGACGTAAAATAGGCGTCGTGTTTCAGGATTTTAAGCTTTTACCAAACAAGACTATTTTTGAAAATGTAGCCTTTGCGCTCGAAATGGTCGGCATGGGCAACCATGAGATTCGCAATACCGTGCCGAAAGTGCTTGAGATCGTTAACCTTAGTGGCAAGGAGAACAGTATGCCGGTGGAATTGTCCGGTGGCGAACGTCAGCGGGTGGCAATTGCGCGGGCGATTGTGCGCCAGCCAAAAATATTAATTGCCGATGAACCAACTGGCAACTTAGACCCTAAGCATGCCTGGGATGTCATTAAGATTCTTGAAAAAGTGAATCGTTTTGGCACAACTGTTCTGCTCACGACACACAACCAGGAAATTGTTAACCGCCTGAAGCGGCGGGTGGTAACTATTAAAGACGGTAAGATAGTCAGCGACCGGGCTAATTCCGGCTACAAATCATGATTTCACCTGGGAGGGTAGACTAAAGCTTTGCGTATTAAGAGACGATTAATGACACTTTGGCGGATCATTAACAGTGGTCTAGTTAATTTTATCCGCAACCTTTCTCTAGCTGTGGCGGCGATGGCGATTATGGTCGTTACCTTAACTATTGTGCTTTTCTCTTTGGTAATTAACGATACCTTTTCGCACACCATTAATCAGATTACGAGCAAGATCGATATCTCGGTTTATCTTAACGATAGCGTTTCGACGTCGCAGAGTACGCAACTTTTAAGCCAGCTACGACATTTACCAGATGTAGCTAGTGTCACCTACGAATCGAAAGACCAAGTGCTTAAAGCCTACCTGCAGCAAAATGCCTCTAATCAGCAACTAATTCAGGCGGTAAGTGAGACCAGTAATCCATTGCCGGCCACAATTATTATTAAACCAGTTGATTTAAATCATTTAGGCCAAATTAAAGCCTTCCTCAGCAAACCCCAAGAAAGCGCCCTGCAATCTGATCCACCTAGCTATAGCGGACAGGAAAAAGAAGCAATTGATAGGATTACGCACGCTACTAATGTGCTCCAGCGCATCGGTGTATTCGCAGTGATTATCTTTACGGTTGTCAGCGTCTTAATCATCTTTAATACGATTCAGATGGCAATCTTTAACCGTCGCGATGAAATCCACATCATGCGCTTGCTCGGAGCCAGTACTGGCTATATCCGAGGGCCATTTATAGTCGAGAGTATTACTTATGGCATTCTTGCGGCCATCATCTCGATCATAATTATTAACGCTGCTTTTCAAGCTAGTAGTAGCACACTTCAGGCTAGTAGCCTCGGTTTACTAGACATTGGTTACGCCAACCGTTTCTTCGATAACCACTTTATCGTGCTGTTGCTTATCCAGTTAGGGCTTGGTATCGTAATAGGAGCCGTTTCTTCTTTAATTGCGACCAGACGGTACTTAAAATTTAAAATTAGATAATTCAAACAAAACCCCCTAGCGCGCGTTCATCGGTAAGGGACACAAAATAAGATAAACAGCTTCTTGATCTAGTTAGAGCAGAGCATTGAAAGCGTACGACATTGGTTTGGGCATTTTTCATACTTGAGGGTTAAAAAGTGACATTAGAAAGGTTAATTCTTTGACAAAACATGGTATAGTAAAGGGGCAAATACAAAATAAAAAACGCCAAATGTTTAAACTTTTGCCTCACTCTTCTATAAGGCGCATGCACCCGCGCTTCGTTGCTCTTGGTTTAGTCGTTGTGGCGCTTGTGTTAGTCGCAATACCGCTAGTCCGGGCGGATAGTTATCAGGCTCAGATTAACGCCTTAAGTGCCCAAAATGCTCTCAACCAGACACAGCTAAACAGTCTTCAAATTCAAGCCAGTAGTTACCAGCAAGCAGTTAATGCCTACCAAACTCAGATTAATGATATTAATAATGCCATTGCGAGCAATAACGCCAAGCAGGCAGCCGATCAACAGGCAATTGCGGACGATGAAGCTAAGATCGCCCTGAATAAGCAATATTTGGCCGACGACGTAAAGACAATGTACGTTCAGGGTCAGATGTCGATGATTGAAGAGCTAGCTACGAGTCAGAATTTAAGCACTTTTGTTAACAAACAAGAAGATGACATTAAGATTCAGGATAATCTTAATAGTTTATTAACGACCATCAAGGGTTTGCAACAACAGGCACAAGCTAACTCTGATGAGGTCGCCGCCTTAATTAAGACCGAGCAATCTCAAGCAGCCCAGGTTGCAACTGACCAGAATCAACAGAATCAACTACTAAACATGAATCAACAGCAGCAGTCTGATTACAATGCTCAATTAGCGGCCAATAATCAGCAGATCTCACTTCTAAAAGCTGAGCAGGCAGCAGCTTATGCGGCAATCGCCAGAACGGTACAAGTTAAACCATCTGGTG
>JAJYFN010000066.1 GCA_021790875.1 bacterium
TATTGGCGATGCTTTGGCCGGGCCATTGGGCTTGCGTCCAGGTTTCGCTTAAGGAGTTTAAGTTATTACAGCTAGCGGTAATTAGATTAAGCCCTACCTTTCCCTTTGGCAGGCTGAGACATTGATTGTTGCCAGCATTCTGGTAACCCACGCCATCGGCACTCCAGTCTTGGTTGGCGGCTGTAAAATTACAGTTTTCTAATAAAAGCGTGTTATTAACGGCTGCTAGGCATAGTTGATTATCTGTGAGCAGGTGATTGCCATTAAGACTAAAGTCTTGAGCGGTTGTACCGTTGCAAAGGGCGGTAGTCACAGCTGTGCCCTTGGTTGGTTTGGCGCCGTTTGCACTGAGGCAATAACCCGCCTGCCCAGAGCGCATCTCTGGGATTGGTGCCGCCGCACTAGCCGGTCTTAAACTAGCAATTGCAACGGAGGCCCAGATGAGCAAACCAGACACAGCCAGCATTAGAGCCAGATGAGCAAACCCTCTTTGGTTATGTTTCGGGTGCGTTTTGGTTCTGGCGGGCGTTCGGGGTGAATAGCCTAGCTGGCGTTGTGGTGCAATGTGAGGACGCATATTTATTTTTTTGAGCCAAGCTATATTATATAACAGTGTGCTTATAGACGACTAGACCAACATCAGCTAAACTAGTAATTGAATTAAAAGGTTAAGCTTAAGCCGTGATTAAAACCGAAGTTGAATCAGACGACACCAACTCAGTAAACAGCCCAGATGAGGCTGCTCAGGAAGATTTTACACCTACCCTAGATAGCTCAAGTCGCTCGCTTGCGATTGGTTCAATACTTATCGTCTTAGTGCTGGCCTTTGCATCTTATCTAGTACTAGCAAATAAAAGCTCAAAGCCAAACCTGCCGATCGCTAGAAACCTTGGTTACGTAACCGCCTTGCCTTTAGGTTCAAACAAAGCCAGTAGCAGTCAAAGTGCTTCTACCCTCAATAGCCTAAGCGCCAGTGGCATCAACCTCCAAGATAATTTACCCTCAGGGCAGGGTAGTCCAAAAACAAATTCCTTGCAGTCGGCTGGAAATACTTTATCGACTGGTCAATCGATTAATACGTCCGTCCCTTTTTAGTATTTACTTAACATAAGTAACTAATATATACTAGGGGAGTATGGCTAAAAGCGACTCCTTAGATAAGTTAGATGCTGCTCTTTTTGGCGTGATGCGGATTGCTAAACGACCCTCCTACTGGGATGAGTTTCAACGCAAGGCTGAGGTCCAAATTGACCGCCCTGCCGCCGCGATTTTAATGCTGCTTAGTAAGCGTCCCCTCCAATTTCAAGAGGTTGTTAATAAACTGGGGATTGAAGCCCCTTCCATTAGTAGAAAGGTGCATGAGCTTGAGCACTTAGACTTAATTTACCGTGAACCAACCGCCGATCGCCGGGTTCATATGCTAGCCTTAAGTAGCGAGGGAAGTCTTTTAGCAGAAAAAATTAAAAGTGTCCGACGGGCGATGCTTGATGAAATTTTAAGTGATTGGAATGATGCCGACACAAAGGCTTTAGGCGAACTTTTATCCCGTTTGGCATTAGATTTAAACACACGTTACGGTAGTAAGACCTAAAAAGGGGAGTTAATTATTAATGGAAGATACAGCTATCGCCACAGTGCCTAATTCAAGCGACACACAGCACGGTCCAATGGAACGCTCGCATGCTGAAATTATGGTCATTATTTCGGCCTTAATGCTAGCAATGCTACTTGCCGCACTCGATCAGACGATTGTTGCGACCGCCCTGCCCCGTATCGCCAGTGATTTACACGGACTGAATAAATTATCCTGGGTGGCAACTGCTTATCTCTTAACAAGTGCTATTACAACCCCCCTTTACGGCAAAATTGGTGACCTCTACGGGCGCAAGAAGATCTTTCAGATATCGATTATTATCTTTCTAGCTGGTTCAGCACTGTGTGGCTTATCTCAGGATATGAACCAATTGGTAATCTTTAGAGCCCTCCAAGGACTTGGTGCGGGCGGTTTAATGTCGTTAGTGTTAGCTATCATCGGTGATGTCGTACCGCCAAGGCAAAGAGGTCGCTATCAAGGGTACTTTGGGGCTGTATTTGGCGTATCTAGTATTGCTGGACCCCTGCTTGGTGGTTTCCTTGCCAACGCTCACACCATCCTCGGTGTCTCCGGTTGGCGCTGGATTTTCTATATCAATGTTCCCTTAGGCGCTATTGCTTTGTTCGCAATCGCAAGACGCTTGCACCTGCCAAAGTTTGTTACAGAGCACCGCATTGACTATAGCGGTGCTGCTTTACTAGCCGTTTCGGCTGGTGCTTTAATCTTCGTGTCAGTCTGGGCCGGGGTCACCTACACCTGGGGATCATGGCAAATACTTAGCTTGCTCATTGGTGGCTTATTCACGGGCCTGCTCTTTATTTTGAACGAACGGCGCGCTAAAGAGCCAATTATTCCACTTCAGCTCTTCCGTAGCAGTATCTTCAGCGTGGCGGTTATTATGTCGCTTTTAGCTGGTGTTGTTATGTTTGCCGCCATTCTCTATGTGCCGGAATACCAGCAG
>JAJYFN010000067.1 GCA_021790875.1 bacterium
CACTTAATCCTAAACGCTCAGCTAAAGGTGGAGCGTCATTAAAAATGGGCCAAGTCGCTTCGGCCGCAATTGGTCCTTTGCCGTCGAGGGGCTCACCAAAAACATTAATAACCCTGCCAATAAAATCACGGCCAACCTTGGTAACGAGATCATCATGCTGGACCACTACGCGGGTACCAAGACTTAACGCTTCAGTGCCTAAATGTAGAATGCTTGTTAGTTCCTCGCCAACTTCGGTCACATAACCCTTGCTACCGTCTTCAAACAAAACCAGAGAGCGAACGTTAACCGGCTGCATACCGCTAACCTTAACTAGAAAATCATTAACCGTAGCCACCTCGCCAATGGGGTTGCCTTTTTCAACCAAGTGATCAAAATGACGGTTATCGCTCATGCGGGTTGGGTATTACTGGGCTCCCTAATCCCGTTAAGTAACAACTCACGATGATCGCTGAATTGCTGACGTAAACTAAAGTCATGGTAGTGATTCAGTGTTCTTAAGGTAAAGCCGGCGGCAATAGAAGGTTCCAAGCCGACATTAATTAAGATTAAGGGGTCAATCTGCTCTCGAAACCAGCTGGCTATCTTATGCATAAAAGCAGCTGAAGGCTCACTGGCAAAACTAATATGAATGACAGGCGCTTGCTCAACTAGTTGGGCTAGGAAACTATTAGCAGCATCACGGTCTTCCACCTTCAGTAAATTTAAGTCGTTGTCTTGCGTAAAATCATGTAGCGAGGCCGATGTTTTCGGCAGTGTCTCTAAAACCGTACCTGGGCGACGTAGGTCTGCCTGTTTGATGTATTCACTGAGCACTGTCAACTCACGCTTTAAGCGCATTGCATCGCCCTGGCTAACAACTTTAAGAGGCAAGCTGAATTGATCATGCGCCATGTTTTATATCCTCGGCAATGGCCTGTTTATTGGACTCAAGTTCGGCTAAGATATACTCTAATTGGTCGCTTAAGTCGATTTGTTTACCAATTGCTGCTAGCAGATAGTGGTTAACAATATCTGCCATATTTTGTTCAAAGCGCTCGATTAAATGCTGCTTTTGATTCGCGACTTCGCCAGACATTTGCTCGCTTAGGAGTTGTCTTTGTTCTTCGATCGTCTGCTTGGTCTTTTCGATTGAATCAATAGCCATCTGTTTCGCATCAGTAATCGATTCTTCGTACTTCGCAAATTCTTCCTTAAGTTTGGCCCCCAGCTCTTGTTTCATGTACTCATTGAGTTGACTGGTTGTCAGACGCAAATCCTGTTGCAAGAACATTGCGTTTTCGCCAATAATTTTTTCAAAGTGTAGGCGTCCGCGGTTCCTCAGTTCTTCTCGAAACTCTTCATTAAAGATATGTTCAACGTCAGTATTCGCAGCATCTAGTAACTGCTCGGTGCTGTCTTTATGTGGAGTGTTGAGATGGGAAATTTTAGTGATTAACCAGATAAAGGCCACGCCGGCGGCAGCCAGAGAGACCAGTATGACTGCTAGCCACCAGATTGTCATTTTTTAGCCCACCATATTTTTGCTTATTTATGCTTCTTGCTTAAGCTTTAATATACCCTAGAACAAACGTTATGGCAATCACTCGACCAAGGTTTTTAGAACGCTAATGGTGCGCTCAATATCTACTTTTTGACTAGTCCGTCCTAGGGAAAAGCGAAGTGAAGAACGAGCTTGAGCATCAGATAGGCCCATTGCCAGTAAGACGTGCGATGATTCAGCGTGCGCCGCACTACAGGCAGAACCGGCTGCGGCCATGATGCCCGCCTGATCTAGCGCCATTAAAAGCACCTCATTGTCGGCTCCAGTAAAAGAGACATGAATATTGTTTGCCAGCCGCTGGTTAAGCGATCCGTTAATGACTGCCGTCTTGATCTCTTTTTGTAATTGTTCAATAAAATAATCTCTTAGCTTAGCTGTTTCTGCATTCTGCTTGTCACGTTGGCTTTGAGCTAACTTAAGGGCGTGCGCAAAGCCAATATCTGCTGCTACGTTCTCAGTGCCAGAACGAATGCCTAACTCTTGCCCGCCACCATCAATTAATGGCTGAAGGAAGGTTCCGCGCTTCACAAATAGCACGGCGCTTTGTTTCGGACCGTAGATTTTACCACCGTTTAAGGTCATTAAATCAACGCCTAAACGGCTGACATGTAAATCCAGATAGTTGGCTGCCTGGCAGGCATCAGTATGAAACAGTAACGGCAGTTTATTTTTAGCCTCTTTTCTCTCAGCTCTAACTTTAGCTATAATTGCGCCAATTTGCTTCAGCGGTTGAATGGTACCGACTTCGTTATTGGCATACATAACGCTAACTAGTACCACTGAATCATCAATTGAAGCGGTTAGGTGCTCAAGATCAATTCGACCCTTAGGATCAACATTAATTAACGTCCTTCTGTAGCGCTTGGCTGGCGCTAAGACTGATTCATGCTCAATTGAAGATGTTAACACTTTAGCTTCTGGGTACAGATCCATTACGCCTTTTATCGCTAAGTTGTTGGCCTCTGTGCCTCCAGCGCAAAAGAATAACTCCCC